>JAZSNQ010000212.1:0-4611 GCA_045536515.1 Acutalibacteraceae bacterium
GACCGCTTGGCCTGCGACTTAACCGCAAGGGTTCAGCCTCCTTCGGATAAAGGCAAACGACTTAAAATTTACTATATGACCCAGGCTTCCACAAGACCCCCCACATTCGTATGCTTTGTCAATGATGCAGAGCTTTTCCATTACAGCTATCAGCGTTATCTTGACAACCAGATAAGAGCAACCTTCGGTCTTGAAGGAACGCCCACAAGAATGGTAATCCGTGAAAGAGAGTCAAACAAGAAATGATAGTTCTCGGAATTGACCCCGGCTATGCGATAGTCGGCTACGGTGTTATTGAATATCATAACAACCACTTCAAGGTTCTTGATTTCGGTGCGATAACCACCGAAGCGCATACCCCTTTCAACGAAAGACTTGAAAGAATCTATAACTGCGCCTGCATGCTTATTGACAGATATCATCCCGATGCAATGGCGATTGAAAAGCTGTTTTTCAATACCAACCAGAAAACGGCGATTGATGTTGCGCAGGCGAGAGGCGTTCTTGTGCTTGCGGCACAGCAGGCAAAAATGCCGATTTTTGAATATACACCCCTTCAGGTGAAGCAGAGTGTTGTCGGCTACGGCAGAGCAGAGAAAAAGCAGGTTCAGGAAATGACGAGAGTTATGCTGAATCTCGAGAAAATCCCCAAGCCCGATGATGCCGCCGATGCCCTTGCCATGGCAATCTGCCATTGCCACAGTGCAGGGTCTTTGATCGGCTCACTGCGTTCGCGGTGAAATTGCTTTGCAATGAAATTTTTGTCTTTGACAAAAGTGAAACTTGCCTTCGGCAAGTTAAGGAAGGGCTTTGCCTTTATCCGATTATATAATTGCGGCGCAGCCTCTTAACTTTTAACTCTTCACTTTTCACTATTCACTAAAAGGAAAGATTTTATGTTTTACAGCTTAACAGGTAAAATAGTCTATGCCGATGAAAACAGCGTTGCACTTGACTGCGGCGGAGTGGCTTTCAGACTTTTCACAACTCTCAACACTCTGAAAAAATGCGCCGATATCGGCCAGACTCAGACACTTTTCACCCATCTCAACGTGCGTGAAGATGCACTTGACCTTTTCGGGTTTGCGGATAAGAGCGAGCTTGACTGCTTCAAGATGCTGACGAATGTTTCGGGCGTAGGCCCCAAAGCGGGTCTTGCGATTCTTTCACAACTTACCCCCGATATGCTTGCCGTGAGTGTTGCAGGCGGAGACGTAAAGGCCATCACAGCTGCGCAGGGTGTAGGCCCGAAGCTTGCGCAGAGGGTTGTTCTCGAGCTTAAAGGAAAGCTCGATGTTTTTGCTTCAACCTCCGAGGCTATGGGCAATATTGCCGCCGCACAGAAGGCGACAATCAGTTATGCAGGCGAGGATGCTGTAAATGCACTTGTTATGCTCGGCTACAGCCGTTCCGAAGCAAGTATAGCTGTCGGAAAGCTTGACGGCAACCTTTCAACCGAAGAAATGATTAAGCAGGCATTAAAACAGCTTGCAAGAAATTTATAACAGAGGAGGATTACCGTGGACTTTGATTTTGAAAACAGAATAGTTGCTCCCGAGTATACATCCTCCGAGGATAACGACATAGAATTTTCTCTCCGACCCAAAACTCTCGGAGAATATATAGGTCAGGATAAAGTTAAGGAAAATCTTTCGATATATATTGAAGCGGCACGTCAGAGAGGCGAGCCTCTCGACCATGTTCTGCTTTACGGACCTCCGGGTCTCGGCAAAACAACGCTTGCAGGAATTATCGCAAATGAAATGGGAGTTAATTTCCGTGTGACAAGCGGCCCTGCGATTGAAAAGCCCGGCGACCTTGCGGCACTTCTTACAAATCTCAATGACGGCGATGTTCTTTTTATTGATGAAATCCACCGTCTCTCAAGAGCCGTTGAAGAAGTGCTTTATCCTGCAATGGAAGATAACGTGCTCGACATTATCATCGGCAAAGGACCTTCCGCGCGTTCGATAAGACTTGACCTTCACCGATTCACCCTTGTCGGTGCAACAACAAGAGCAGGACAGCTCAGTGCACCTCTTCGTGACCGTTTCGGAGTTATTCTCCGTCTTGAAATGTATACCCCCGAACAGCTTTCTGAGATTGTCAACAGAAGTGCAGGTATTCTCAATATGGATATCGACCCTCACGGTTCAATGGAAATTGCTTCCCGTTCAAGAGGAACACCCCGTATTGCAAACCGACTTCTCAAAAGAGCGAGGGATTTTGCGCAGGTTATGTGCGACGGCGCAATCAGCAAGGAAGCGGCTTCTCTTGCACTCGACAGAATGGAGATTGATGAACTGGGTCTTGATTCAATCGACAGACTCATTCTCACAACAATGATAAAGAATTATAACGGCGGCCCCGTAGGACTTGAAACAATTGCGGCGGCAATAGGCGAAGAAGCCGTTACCATAGAGGATGTTTATGAGCCTTATCTTATGCAGGTCGGATTTTTAAGCCGTACCCCGAGAGGCAGAATGGTAACTCCCGCAGGCTATGCACATCTCGGAATAGCCATGCCGGGTCAGCAGAGATTGGATGTGTGATTTATGAGAAAAGCAGATAACTGGATTGATTATGAGCTTATAGACTGTTCCGACGGTGAAAGACTTGAACGCTGGGGCGATATTATCCTTGTCCGTCCCGACCCTCAGGTTATCTGGAAAACACCCAAGGAAAATCCTCTCTGGTATAATCCTCATGCAATTTATAACCGTTCAAACACGGGCGGCGGAAGCTGGAGAGTATGCAAGAAAATGCCCGATGTGTGGCAGATAGGTCTTGATGACCTTCGTTTTAACATAAAAACAATGGGCTTTAAACATACGGGTCTTTTCCCCGAACAGGCGGTCAACTGGAAAATGACAGCTGATATAATCAGAAAGGCAGGCAGACCCGTCAAGGTGCTCAATCTCTTTGCTTATACGGGCGGTGCAACCGTTGCGGCTCTTAGTGCAGGCGCAAGCGTTACCCATGTTGATGCCTCAAAAGGAATGACCTTATGGGCAAAAGAAAACGCAGCGGCTTGCAGACTTTCCGATGCCCCCGTGCGCTGGCTTGTTGATGACTGCATAAAATTTGTTCAGCGTGAAATCCGCAGAGGAAATAAATACGACATAATAATTATGGACCCCCCGTCATACGGCAGAGGACCCGGTGGTGAAGTATGGAAGCTTGAAAACGAGGTTTACGGCTTTGTTGAGCTTTGTTCCGAACTTCTCACAGAGGATTCACTCATGGTTCTGATTAATTCCTATACAACGGGTCTTTCACCAAGCGTTATGGAATATATTTTAGGCGAAACCGTGCAAAATCGATTCGGCGGCTCAACAACGAGCGACGAAATAGGCATTCCCGTTTCATCAAAGCCCGGCAGAGTGCTTCCCTGCGGCGCAAGCGCAATCTGGCTCGGAAAGGGAGTTGAATAATGAAAAGCATAAAACCCGGCAGAGGACCGTCATTCATGGGCGGTATCATGAGCATAGCCTTTGGTCTTTTCGGCTTGATATGGACTATCCTTGTTGCTTCAAGCGGAGGCGGTGCGTTTGCTCTTTTCGGTTTGATATTTATCGGAATTGCCGTTGTTAATGCAATCTATAATTTCAAAAATGCAACGGGCAAAAACCGATATTCACAATATGATATCACCGATTCGGATGAAGAACCCGACCCATGGAACGAAAAATTCGGTGAAATCCGTGAAGAAAAAAGGCAGCCCGAATCTGCGGCAAAATACTGTCCCTATTGCGGAGAAAAAGCCGAAAAGGATTATAAATTCTGTTCGTCCTGCGGCAGAGAATTGCCGTGATTATTTGGGGGTAATAAATATGATTTTTATGGCACTTGCATTTGCAATTTTCGGTATTTTATTCGGATTGTTCGGAATGATGACAAAACAACTGATTGTTACCGGATTCGGAATAGTTTTCGTGCTCGGTGCAGTGTTCCTTGTTTATCAGATTGCGAAAGAAAAAAGACTTCGCAAGCTTTATGAAGAAAATCCCGAAGAGTATGAAGCGATGATTGAGGAAGAAGAGAAAGAATGGGAAGAAAAGCATCCTGAAGCTGTTGAATATGAGCAGGAAATGGAAGAAATCCGTGAGTTTGATAACGACAGCGGAAAGGGTTACTGCCCGTTCTGCGGAAACTACGCCGTAAATTCCGAAAAAAGCTGTGAATCCTGCGGCGAAAAAGTTAATGAATAATTCAGGTAAATAATTATGAGCGAAAAAATTATTGAATTTGAAAATGTGACATATATTTACGAAACCGAAGACGAGGATGCCCCCGTTGCGGGATTTCCTGCCCTCACGGACGTAAATCTTACCATAAATAAAGGCGAATTCGTGGCTGTTCTCGGTCACAACGGCTCGGGTAAGAGCACCCTCGCAAAGCTCTGCAACGCCATTCTCGAGCCCACAAAAGGCACGGTTACCGTTAAAGGAATCGTTCCCGATACCGAGGAAAAGGCGGACGAGGTGCGCCGCATAGTCGGTATGGTTGTCCAGAATCCCGATAATCAGATTGTTGCAACGATTGTTGAGGATGACGTTGCCTTCGGCCCCGAAAATCTCGGAATAGAGCCTTCGGAAATCCGCAGAAGGG
>JAZSNQ010000066.1:0-11915 GCA_045536515.1 Acutalibacteraceae bacterium
GCGTGGCTTTACAAAGAAAATACCGGAGCGTTAATAAAGGAAGAATATGATGTGTTTACAGACAATCTGAAATCAGCACAGCAAAACGGAAGTTACATATTCTCAAAACCGTATTATATTTATAAAGGTGTAAAAAAATAAATAGTGTTGCGGCGGCAATAAAAATTCCACCCTGCTGCGTAGCAGGGTGGAATCAACTAAATTAAATGTTTTTGCTTGTTCTCTTGATTTGATACATCGTATATAAGCTTGTCATAAGAAGAAAACATCCGCTTTAGCTTATTAAAACAGCCTCATGTAACCATTCTTTTATAGTGACGGGCAACCGCTTGTTTGACCGGTGTTTACTGTTTTATTCGGAGAATTCGTTTTTAACAGCTTCAATTACGTCGTCAACATCGGATTTGACAACAAGCATTGATATTTCAATTTCGGATGTTGTTATCATTCTGACGTCTGCATCAACACTTGCCACAGCTTTGAAAACTCTTGCTGAAACACCCGGAGTGCCTCTCATATATTCTCCGCTGACGGTGATTTTGCAGTTACCGCTGCTGATACTTATTTTTGTTTTGGGAGAACGTGAACGAAGCTCGGATGCAATTGCAAGAACAGAAACAAAATCCTTATCATTAACGGTAAATGAAAATCCTGAGTTTGCACCGCTTACGGGAAACTGCGAAATCATATCAACGTCAATTCCCGCATTCGCAATCATTTTGAAAACCTCTGCCATATGAGCAATGTCGGCAGGGGAATCACAGAGAGAAAAAAGAGTTATATCTTCTGTTACAAAAATATTATCAACAAGCTTCATTTTAACATCTCCCAAAGATTATTTAAGCATATCCGTCATGTTATAGAGACCTGCAGGTTTATCGCAAATGAACATCGCGGCATTTATACTGCCTGCAGCAAAAAGCTCTTTGCTTCTCGCCGAATGAGAAACTTTGATGATTTCATCATGGCCTGCAAATATAACTTCATGTTCGCCGGTAATCGTTCCGCCTCTGACAGCGTGAATGCCGATTTCTTTTTTGGTTCTTTTTTCACGTTTGGAATGGCGGTCATATTCGTATTTGATATCATCGTTAAGCTCTTCGCGAATGGCATCTGCAATCATAAGTGACGTTCCGCTTGGTGCATCAATTTTTTGGTTGTGATGCATTTCGATAATTTCAATATCAAATGAATTACCAAGAACCTTAGCCGCTTTTCTTGCAAGCTCGCAGATAAGATTTACACCGAGAGACATATTTGCGCTGAAAAACACAGGGATTTTTGACGATGCATTTTTTATGAGATTTATCTGTGCATCATTAAGACCGGTTGTGCAGATAACGGCAGGTATGGAGTTTGCAACAGCAAACTCAAGCAAACCTGCGAGAGCACTCGGATTTGAAAAATCAATGATGACATCGGTTTTATCAATAATTTCTTTTGAAACGTTGGCGGGAGAAGAAAAAACGGGATATCCGCAGCGAGCTTCATCAAATACATCTATGCCGCCGACGATTTCGCATTCATTGTTATCAGCAACACTCGATGTAACGGCTCTGCCCATTTTTCCGTTGCAGCCGCTTAATAAAAATCCTGCCATTTGAATTATACCTCAAAAAATTATTTAACGAGACCGTAGTTTGCAAGAACCTTTCTTAAATGTTCTTTTGCAGGTTCGGTCATCTTATAAAGGGGAAGTCTGCAATCGCCGACATTCATACCCATCATATTCATCGCTTCTTTAACGGGAATGGGGTTCACATCGCTGAAAAGTGCGTTGCAAAGAGCAAGATATTCAAGCTGAAGTTTTGCACTTCCTTTGAAATCTCCTTCAAGATATTTTGCGGGGATTTCGTGAGCAATTTTAGGAGCAATATTTGAAAGAACGGAAATTGAACCTTTGCCGCCGAGTGACATGAGTGCGGTAACCTGATCGTCATTGCCGGAGTAAACCGAAAAATCTTCACCGCAGAGAGAAATTGTTTTTGCAACAGATGAAATATCGCCGTTTGCTTCTTTTGTACCAACAATTCTTTCGTGTTGCGAAAGCTCAAAATAGGTCTCGGGAGCAATGTTGACACCCGTTCTTGAAGGTACATTATAAAGAATGATGGGAACGCTTACGTTATCGGCAATATAGTTGAAATGCTGAACAAGACCTCTCTGAGATGTTTTGTTATAATAAGGAGTAACAGAAAGGAGAGCATCAACGCCTGCCTTTTCAGCTTCATTAGAAAGCTTTACGGCATAATTTGTGTCGTTGCTGCCCGTGCCGGCAATAACGGGAATTCTCTTGTTGACAACATCAACGGTGAATTTGATCGCCTGAGAATGTTCTTCGTGGTCGAGAGTTGAACCTTCACCGGTTGTTCCGCAGATGATGATGGCATCTGTTTTGTTTGCAATCTGGAATTCAAGAAGCTCTGCAAGCTTATCGTAATTAACTTTATTATCTTCTGTGAACGGTGTGACAATCGCAACACCTGCGCCTGTGAAAACAGTCTTTTTCATAATTGACTCCTTTCAAAAATTAAAACTTTGAATCAATATAGCCCTGTGCGCAAAGCTGTTCAGCCATAAGAACCGCACCGCCTGCAGCACCTCTGAGAGTGTTGTGTGAAAGACAAACGAATTTATAGTCGAACTGTGTGTCTTCTCTGAGTCTGCCAATTGAAACAGCCATACCGTTTTCAAGATTTCTCTGAAGCTTTGTCTGGGGAAGATTATCTTCTTCAAAATAGTTGAGGAACTGCTTGGGAGCACTGGGAAGTTCTGCTTCCTGAGGATAGCCCTTGAAGTTCTTCCATATTTCCTTCATTTCTTCGATTGAAGGCTTGTTTTCAAATCTTACGAAAACAGCAGCCATATGACCGTCAGAAGCGGGAACGCGAAGGCACTGTGCCGTGAAATTGGGCGATGTAGCGGGTACGATTTCGTCGCCTTCAATTTTACCCCAGATTTTGAGAGGTTCTTTTTCACTCTTTTCTTCTTCACCGCCGATATAGGGGATAACGTTATCCACCATTTCGGGCCATGTGTCGAATGTTTTGCCTGCGCCCGAAATTGCCTGATATGTGCAAACAAGAACATCTTTGACACCGAATTTGTTAAGAGGATAGAGGGCGGGAACATAGCTCTGAAGTGAGCAGTTTGACTTAACAGAAATGAAACCTCTCTTTGTTCCGAGACGCTTTCTCTGTGAATTGATGATTTCTGCATGATTGGTGTTGAGTTCGGGAACAATCATGGGAACATCGGGAGTCATTCTGTGTGCACTGTTGTTTGAAACAACGGGACATTCTGCTTTTGCATATGCTTCTTCGAGTGCTTTGATTTCGTCTTTTTTCATATCAACTGCGCAGAAAATGAAATCAACGGATGCTGCAATCTTTTCGATGTCTGCAGTTGCATCCATAACAATCATGTCCGCCATTTTTGCGGGGATATCTGTTGCCATGCACCATTTTGCACCAACAGCTTCTTTATATGTCTTTCCTGCCGAACGAGGGCTTGCTGCGAGAACAGCAACATCAAACCAGGGATGATTCTCAAGAAGTGTTGCGAAACGCTGACCAACCATACCTGTTGCGCCTACGATACCGACTTTGTAATTCTTCATAACCTTTAACCTCTTTTCAGAAAATAACTGTATAAATTTTAGTCATAATGAACCTTGACAAAAACTTATTATAATATTATGATGATATCACAACTTGCAGTATTAAGTCAAATAATTATTTATACAAATATATTGGAATTTTTAGAAATAATTTGAGGATTTTGAATGAAAAGAAGCGATTTTTACTATGATTTGCCCCAAGAACTCATTGCGCAGACTCCTCTTGAACCCCGAGACAGCTCACGTTTGCTTGCAATGAACAAATGCAGCGGTGAGATTATTCACAGGAATTTCAGGGATGTTGTTGACTGGTTCAGACCGGGCGACTGTCTTATTCTGAATAATACGAAGGTACTTCCGGCAAGGATGTACGGAGAAAGAATTGATACAGGTTCCGTTGTAGAATTTCTTTTGCTTAATCAAAAGAGTTACGATACATGGGAAGTTATTACCGGTCCCGGAAAAAAAGCGAGAGTCGGACATAAATTCACGTTTGGCGGAGGGGTTCTTACCGCTGAAATTGTTGAAGTCTTACCTGACGGAAACCGAATTGCAAGATTCGGTTTTGAAGGTAATTTTTTTGAGGTTATAGATAAGGTGGGCGAGATGCCTCTTCCGCATTACATAACTGAAAAACTTGAGGATAAAAACAGATATCAGACGGTTTATGCCAAAGAAGAAGGAAGTGCTGCAGCACCGACTGCAGGTCTGCATTTTACACCTGAACTTATGCAGAAAATCAAGGATAAGGGTGTTGAAATCGGATATGTTACGCTTCATGTCGGACTCGGTACATTCAGACCCGTCAAAGCTGACGATATAAAAGACCATCATATGCATTCCGAGCATTACCATCTGCCTGCAGAAACCGCCGATTTGATTAACAAAACCAAGAAAAAAGGCGGAAGAGTGTTTGCCGTGGGAACAACCTGCTGCCGTACTCTTGAATCTGTTGCAACATTTCATGGTGAAATAAAAGAAGATGACGGCTGGACGGATATCTTTATTTATCCCGGTTATGAATTCAAATGCATTGATTGTCTTATAACCAATTTTCATCTTCCCGAAAGCACACTTATAATGCTTGTCAGTGCTTTCTGCGGATATGAGAACACAATGAATGCATACAAGGTTGCCGTTGAAGAAAAATACAGATTTTTCTCGCTCGGAGACAGTATGATGATTTATGAGGAATAAACTATGTATAAATTGATAAAAAAAGAAGGCAACGCAAGAAGAGGCGAATTCGTTACCGTTCACGGAACGGTGCAGACTCCTGCATTTATGAATGTTGCAACCTGCGGTGCAATAAAAGGTGCTTTGTCTGCGATCGATTTGAAGGAAATCGGCTGTCAGGTGATGCTTTCAAATACATATCATCTTCATGTCAGACCCGGTGATGAGCTTGTTCATGAAATGGGCGGACTACATAAGTTTTCGGCATGGAACGGACCTATTCTTACCGACAGCGGAGGGTTTCAGGTTTTTTCCCTTTCTTCATTGAGAAAAATTCAGGAGGAAGGCGTGTATTTTCAGTCTCATGTTGACGGAAAACATATATTCATGGGTCCCGAAGAAAGCATGAGAATTCAGTCAAACTTGGGTTCCACAATCGCCATGGCTTTTGATGAATGCGTTGAGAATCCTGCAAAATATGAGTATTCAAAGCAGTCGTGCGAAAGAACGACACGTTGGCTTATACGTTGCAAAAATGAGATGCAAAGACTCAATTCTCTGCCCGATACAATCAACAAGAATCAGCTTCTTTTCGGTATAAATCAAGGTTGCACTTTTGATGATTTACGCGTTGAACATATGAAAGAAATTGCAAAACTTGACCTTGACGGCTATGCAATCGGCGGGCTTGCTGTAGGCGAGCCCAAAGAGGATATGTACCGTATTATTTCAGCGGTTGAGCCTCATATGCCTGCCGATAAAATCCGTTATCTCATGGGTGTGGGCACTCCCGGAAATATCATTGAAGCTGTTTACCGCGGTGTTGACCTTTTTGACTGCGTTATGCCCAGCAGAAACGCAAGACACGGACATCTTTTTACAAAAAACGGTATCATAAATCTTAATAATAAAAAGTACGAAAAAGACCCTCTTCCGATTGATCCCGAATGCAATTGCCCTGCCTGCAAAAGCTTTTCAAGGTCGTATATCAGGCATCTTTTCAAAGCAAAAGAAATGCTTGCGATGCGTCTTTGCGTTATTCATAACCTGCATTTCTATAATATGCTTATGCAGGAAATCCGTGACGCAATTGATTCGGATTCGTTTGAAGAATACAGAGCAAAATATGTTGATTTGCTTGATACAAGAATTTAATTATAAATTATTTGATTTTACTATTGCATATTTTAATCATTTAATGTATAATATCTGCATTATGTTTTGGAGGTTATACCAATGAACTTTATTTCACTTATGGCACAGATGGCAGGCGGCGCAGAAGGCGGTGCACAGCAGAATCCCATGTCAATGGTTATCATGATGGCTGCTCTTTTCGGCGTTATGTATTTTGTAATGATCAGACCCCAGAAGAAAAAACAAAAAGAAGAGCAGAATATGCGTGACAACATTCAGGTTGGCGATGAAATCACAACAATCGGCGGCATTGTCGGCAGAGTTGTTACCGTTAAAGAAGATTCTCTCATTATTGAAACCGGTGCAGACAGAAACAAGATGAAGATTACTCGCTGGGCTGTTTCACAGAATAATACTGCAAACGAAAAGCTTGAAGCTGAAAGACAGGCTGCAAAGGAAGCTGCTGAAGCTGAAAAGCAGAAGAAAATGGAAGAAGCTGCCGAAAACAGTAAGAAGAACAGAAAGAAATCCAAGAAAAAGGATGACACTTTCGATTCATAATCCGAATAATAACATAACTTCTCTCATATTATTTAGCAGTAATATGAGGGGAGTTTTTTTATGCCGTCAAAACCCAAAACCAGTCGTGCAAAAGAAAAAGATTATTCGTTGTTGAAGAGAGTTTCGGTTTCATCAATAATAAGTTCCGTGGTGTTTTTTGTTCTTATTGCCGTTTTTTCTTTTGCGGTATTGAAAACAGATATGTTTTCATCTTCTTCATATATGTTTTTCGGAGTGATATCAGCTGCTTTATCAGCTTTTTTATGTGGATTTATTACTGTCAGACCGATAAGAAAAAACGGAATTATATACGGCGCAGTGTCAGGTTTTGTTCTGGCTTTGATATGTTCTGCCGTAATGTTTTTTGTCAACGGAAACAAATCAGGTGTCGGCATATTTATTCTGATGGTGTTGTTTGTTGTATTTTCGGCATTGGGAGGCATTTCTGCGGTTAATTTTAAGGTGAAGAAAAAATATATATGAAAAAAGTTGGGTCGATTGTTATTTTGTTCTTTTTTTTGTTTACAGGTTGTTCTGTTCAGGAAAAAATGAATTATCATATTTTCTTTGAAAGAATGTCTGAACATACGGATGGTTTTGATTTTCAGAATTCCGAATGCTATGTTGAAGGCGACGAGTGTATTTGTTTCATAAAGGATAAAAACGGAACCGATTATTTGTTTTGTTTATTTTTAAATAAAATCGGCGATGCCGAAAAAATCGGCTTTTCCTGCAATGATACAGAAAAAGCCGAAGATTTTATTGTTTATATCAGAAATATAATTTCAGTATATGCGCCCGAAGAAAACAGGGATGACATAATTAATTCACTAACAGAAAACGGGAAAATAAAAAATGATATTATTTTCTATGAAACAAAACGGTATGAATATTGTCTGTATTCGGATACCGAAGGATTTTATTTTTCGGTTACAAATAAAAAACTTGTACCGTCATCAAGTATTGAATTCAGTCTGAAGGTTAACGATAAAACCGGATTTTAAACATTATTGTTCATTTTCTTTTCGTTGATATATCCTACAAAACATACAACAGCTGCAACAATACATAATAAAAGCATTATCACGAATACAGCATTCCACCCCGATGACTGTGAAACGGCACCGAGGGTATAAGAAGTAGCCGTGCTTCCTACATAGCAGAAAGTGTTAAGCAGACCTGCCGCAAATCCTGCATTGAGAACTTTTCTGTGATCAAGTGCAAACATACTTGTTATAACATTGTTTACCATTGACATTCCGCAGGCAACGCCGATAAAACAAAGCATAATTGCAATAATACTGTGGATTTTGAGCGAAAAAAGTATACCTGCACAAAGAACTGCCGAAACAAAATAGAAAATAAGATTCATTGTGGCATGAGATGCGATTTTTTCGTGAACTTTTTTTGCGATTGCAGCACCGAGAGTTGAAACAAGCGGCAGGCAAAGTGTGAGAAGAATGGAGAATGACTGCGAAATATCAAACTCCTCATAAAGAACCGAAGGTACCCATGTGTTTATACCGTCTTTGATAAATCCGTTTGCAACACCGGCAAAAGCGGCAAGAAAAAGAGACAGCATAACCGGTTTTCCCATTTTGATTTTATCGGTCTTTTCTATTTCTTGAGAAATGGGTTTTCTTGAAGGGCCAAACAAAAACAGCCAGACAAAGGCACTTATAAAGACTACGGCAGAGGCAATATAGAAAACCGTCTGCCAGCTTCCTTTATTAACAGAAATTGATGAAATGCCGTAAGCAAGAAAGGTTCCCACTGCAACGGTTGTACTCATTGCGAGTATTGCCTTCGGAAGTTTTTTGTCTGAAAGATAATCTGAAAGTGTTTTTATCAGCGTGCTCCATAAAACCGACTGAACAATTCCGTTTCCGAGCCATATGTATTTCATGACGGATATATCATTGCATAACGGCATGAGAAGATTGAAAACGGATGAACAAGTCAACGATAAAAATATCATGATTTTGGCGTTGTATTTCTTTGAAAGAATACCGTTGATTAACTGACCTGCACCGTATGCAAAGAAAAAGAATGAGCTGACAAGTCCCGCATCGGCTTTGGTTACTCCGAGGTCTGAAATAATTGCAACGATTGATGCGTTGAAATTGAGTCTTCCGACATATGCAGCTGTATAAGCGAGCCAGCATATAAATATAATTTTGTTTTCTTTTTTAATATCGGTTTTAGCAATAGAATTCATATTATTACCTTCTTCCAAACCGATAGTCTATCACGTTTTATTAAGAAGGTCAACACAATTTATTGACAAAATGATAAGAAGAATATATAATTAAAGTATCCTGACACGAGGAAAGGATTTGTTCCTTCCGATTGAAAGGTGCATGATATTATAAATAATGTGTTTTATAGTATAACTGCGCCTTTTCGGGTGCGGTTATTTTTATTTCGGAGTGGTTAAAATGGAAAAGAGAATTGCCGTTGTCGGCATAATAATTGAAAATAAGGATTCCGTTGAAAAATTGAATTCTTTGCTTCATGAATACGGTGAACACATAGTCGGCAGAATGGGTTTGCCATACAGAGAAAGAAACATCAGCATTGTCAGTCTTGCCGTTGATGCATCTCAGGATATCATCTCGACAATGACGGGCAAAATAGGAAATATTGACGGAATAAGTGTCAAAGCGGCTTATTCAAACAAGATTTATGATGATTGATTTAATTAATAAACTTGAAAAAGAACACAGTCTGACCGCAGATGAATATAAATATCTTATTGATAACAGAAACGAAGAATATGCTTCAATGCTTTCTGAAAAAGCAGTTGATATCCGCAAAAAAATTTATGGGAATGCCGTTTTTATCAGAGGTCTGATTGAGATAAGCAATATTTGCAAAAACGACTGTCTGTATTGCGGAATAAGAGGCGGCAACAAAAATTGCGATAGATTCAGACTTACCAAAGAGCAGATTTTATCATGCTGTGAAAACGGGTATTCTCTCGGATTCCGAACCTTTGTCATGCAGGGCGGAGAGGATATGTATTTTTCGGATGATGTCATGTGTGATATCATTTCCGAAATAAAAACAAGATATCCCGATTGTGCAATTACTCTGTCACTCGGTGAGAGAAGCTTTGAAAGCTATAAAAAGCTTTTTGATGCAGGTGCAGACCGTTATCTGCTTCGCCATGAAACTGCGGATAAAGCTCATTATGCGAAGCTTCATCCCGATAATTTATCCTTTGATAAAAGAATGCAATGTCTTGAAAATCTTAAAAAAATCGGATTTCAGACGGGCTGCGGATTTATGGTCGGCTCACCGTTTCAGACGAGCGAGCATCTTGCAAAGGACTTGAAATTCATTGAAGAATTTAAACCCGAAATGTGCGGAATAGGACCGTTTATTCCACACAAAGATACCGTTTTCAATGATTATACCCCCGGCACGGTTGAACTGACCTGTTATCTTCTTTCAATAATCAGACTGATTTCTCCGTCAATTCTTCTGCCTGCCACAACCGCACTCGGAAGTATTGACCCCGTCGGCAGAGAAAAGGGCATACTTGCTGGCGCAAATGTTGTTATGCCGAATCTTTCACCGCTTGACACAAGAGTAAAATATTCGCTTTATAACAACAAACTCTCTTCAGGTGCCGAGTCGGCACAAGGCAAGGCAATTCTTGAAGATAAAATAAACTCCATCGGCTACAGAATCGTAACCGACAGAGGTGACTACAAAAGAATTTAATAAAAGGAATGATATATTATGGCAATTTACAATCCCAAATCATTGAAAGCCGAAGAATTTATCAATAATGAGGAAATTCTCGCAACGCTTGAATATGCAGAGCAGAACAAAAACAACGTTGAGCTTATCGACAGCATTCTTGAAAAGGCACGTCCCCGTGTAACCGCAGACGGCACGGTTTGCAGCGGACTCACTCACAGAGAAGCTTCGGTGCTTCTTTCATGTGATATTCCGGAAAAGGTTGAACAGATGTATAAGCTTGCCGAGGAAATCAAGCTTCGTTTTTACGGCAACAGAATCGTTATGTTCGCTCCTCTTTATCTTTCCAATTACTGCGTAAACGGCTGTGTTTACTGTCCTTATCATCTTAAGAATAAGCATATTGCCCGTAAAAAGCTTACTCAGGAAGAAATCAAAAATGAAGTTATTGCGCTTCAGGATATGGGTCACAAGCGTCTTGCAATCGAAGCCGGTGAAGACCCTGTAAATAATCCTATTGAATATATCCTTGAAAGCATCAAAACAATATATTCCATCAATCATAAAAACGGTGCAATCCGCCGTGTTAATGTTAATATTGCGGCAACGACTGTTGAAAACTATCGAAAACTTAAGGATGCCGGAATCGGAACCTATATTCTTTTCCAGGAAACATATCATAAGGAAAGCTACCTCAAGCTTCATCCCACAGGTCCGAAGCATGATTATGATTATCATACCGAAGCTATGGATAGGGCCATGGAAGGCGGAATTGACGATGTCGGACTCGGCGTTCTTTTCGGTCTTGAGCTTTATAAATATGAGTTTGCGGGACTTCTTATGCACGCGGAGCATCTTGAGGCTGTTCATGGCGTAGGACCTCATACAATCAGCGTACCCAGACTCAAAAGAGCCGATGATATTGACCCCGATACATTTGATAACGGTATCTCCGATGAGCTTTTTGAAAAGCTTATTGCCTGCATCAGAATTGCCGTTCCATACACAGGAATGATTATATCAACACGCGAATCCGAGACTGTCAGAGGCAGAGCACTCAATCTCGGTATTTCACAGATAAGCGGTGCATCAAGAACATCCGTGGGCGGTTATACCGAAGAAGAAAGACCTCACGATTCCGAGCAGTTTGATGTTTCCGACCAGAGAACGCTTGATGAGGTTGTACGGTGGCTCATGGAGCTCAAACATATTCCTTCATTCTGTACCGCTTGCTACCGTGAGGGCAGAACAGGCGACAGATTTATGGCACTTTGCAAAAACGGACAGATTCTCAATTGCTGCCACCCCAATGCTCTTATGACTCTTACCGAATATCTCGTTGACTACGCAAGTCCCTTGACCAAGAAAATCGGTTTTGAAATGATTGAAAACGAACTCAAGAAAATTCCGGGCGAAAAGGTCAGAAAAATTGCAACGCAGAATATTGAGGATATCAAGAATTCAAACCGCCGCGACTTCAGATTTTAATAAAATTATATTGCAGGGCAGGATGCCCGCATCCTGCCGTTTTGGAGATTAAATATGAGTCTTAACAATACTGTTTCAGCTGAAAGAATCCATATCGGATTTTTCGGATTAAGAAATGCAGGTAAGTCAAGCGTTGTCAATGCTGTTACCGGTCAGAGTCTTTCTCTTGTTTCCGATGTTAAAGGTACAACAACAGACCCCGTAAAAAAAGCAATGGAGCTTCTTCCTC
>JAZSNQ010000079.1:0-2646 GCA_045536515.1 Acutalibacteraceae bacterium
CCTGCAAGCACTTTCAAGGATAATATTATTATTAATAAAAATATGGGCTACGGCGAAGTTTACAGCTCCGTTTGGAAGTTCAGCGATATAAGCGAAAATGCAATATATAATGTAGGCAAATGCGATGAAATCTTTGTCGATATCAATAACGGAGATTATAATATCAAAGATATTGATGAAATCAGAAAAGTCGCTCCCGATTTTAAAGAAATCCCTCTTGAAATGATAGGTAGGGTAAACTGACAAATAAGAATTTGACGAGGTAATATTATGATTACATATTCGATAATTATGTTTTTGACAGCGACACTTTTTGTTGTGATAGGTGTTGCAATATATCGGGGAAAAACCAATTTGATTCATGATTATCATCAAACAAACGTTACCGATAAATCCGCATATGGAAAATCTTTTGGAAAAGCTATGTTTGTTATCTCAACGGCACTTTTGCTCAGCGGAATAGTAAGTTTGCTGGGAGATTCGGAAAAGATTACATTGGTTGCGGTTGCAGTATTAATTGTTGGATTAATAATCGGATTTATCTGCATTTTTTGCGTGCAGAAAAAATATAATAACGGTGTTTTCTGATTGACAAATTCCAATTTATCAGACATAATCATTTTCAATCACACAAATTTTTAAAATTAAACAAGGACATTACCGGGCAGTGAAAACTGCCTGAGTAATGTCCTGTTTTTGTTCGCAAAACCGCTTGAAACAAGGCGAAAAAGCCTGTATTTTCACGAATAATGTCCAAAGAGTAAAAATAACAGAAATGAAAAAAGCTGAAACCGTTGTATATCAACGATTTCAGCCTTCTTTAAGATGGTCCGAGAGAGGATACCAGTCCCGAACTCAACCCCGAATTTTCTATCTCTTTAAATGAAATTTGTTTTGACCCCTTTTTGTAATTAAGGTTAATCAAAATCTTATCGTCATAAACCACTATACTGTTAACAAAGTGGTCAACCAAGGTTTTGCGACCCTTTACAGTATCCGTATCAACATCTCTGAAGCTCATTATGTAAAAATAAATCTGCTCGAATGTGTACGTAGGTTTCCTGATTTCTTCTTTTATTATACTTGCTTCAAGCTCGGATTTTAACACTTCCAAATCGTCAAGACGTTTTTTCGTTGAGTCATTCAATATTCCTGCCTGAATTGCGTTAAGCATATTCTCAATGCCTTTTTCTGTTTCTTCGAGTTGCTTTCTAAGCAACGGAAGCTCGCTGCTTTCCTTTTCCTGAAGTTCAAATGCTTTTGTCGCAAGATAGTTAACAAAACCGTCATCCATAAGCATTTTCTTTATGTGTCCGATAACAACTTCTTCAAGCTTGTCCTTACGGATTGATTTGTGCTTTGCATCGCAAAGCTTCTTTTTCTTTGTGTTTACACATCTGTAATAATGATATTTGTTCCCCGTACAACTTGTTCCGCTTTCGCCAACCATATACGATTTGCAGGTTCCGCAAAACAGTTTTGTTGTAAAAATATAAGCATTTTCATCGGTTTTGCGTGCAGGTGATTTTTTACTTGCTTCAAGAATGTTCTGTACGCTGTCATACAGTTCCCGACTGACAATTTGAGGTATACCATCCGGAATAACTATATCCCGATATACATAATCACCTTTGTATCTTGGATTATGAAGAATACCTCTGACAAAATTCAGGTCAACATTTTTGCCCCTTACACTTTTTACACCTTTTTCGTTGAGATAATCGCAGATTTTCTGCATTGTTATTCCCGAATCATACATCTCAAAAATTTCAAGAACAACCGGTGCGGTTTCGGGGTTGAGCTGATAATGTTTGTCCTCGTCAATTCTGTAACCGAATGTAAGTGTTCCGCCGTTATACTTGCATTTAAGAGCATTCTCCGTATGTCCTCGGGTGACTTTCACTGACAGTTCCGCCGAATAATATTCCGCCATTCCTTCAAGCAACGATTCAAGAATAATTCCTTCGGGTCCGTCTGCTATGTTTTCTGTTGCAGACACAACCTTAACTCCGTTCTTTCTCAAAAGAGCTTTGTAGTGAGCGCTGTCGTATCTGTTTCTTGAAAATCTGTCAAGTTTCCAGACGATAATCGCTTCAAAGTTTCCCTTGGCACTATCCTTTATCATTTGTAAAAATTCGGGTCGGTTATCGGTCTTTGCAGAAAATGCACGGTCAATATAATGATTCACGATTGTTATACCGTTCTTTTCACAATACTGGGTACACTCACGAATCTGACCGTCAATTGATTCTTCACGCTGACTGTCTGAAGAGTATCGTGCGTAGATAACTGCTTTCAATCATCTGTCACCCCCTCAGAACTCAGAAGTTTTAGAAGAGTTGCCTTGAGTTGATGGTTTGCTCTGGAGTTGGGGTCAAAGCACATTTCAACAAACTTTTCCATTTCGGGACTGTACTTTGTTTTATGCTCATACAGTCTGCCTTGCGGATTTTCCGTTCTGCCGTAGATGTAGTCCAGAGAAACATCGTAGTAATCTGCAAGCTTAACCATATTTTCAGGCGAAGGTGTTGCCGAACCATTTTCATATCGGTTGATGCTCGACTGCTTCATTCCCGAAATCTGAGCAAGTTTGTTTTGGGAAAGACCCACACTTTCACGGAGCTCTTTCAGCCTTTTGCTGATGAT
>JAZSNQ010000206.1:0-10264 GCA_045536515.1 Acutalibacteraceae bacterium
CATTCATTTGAATGTCCTCCTTTTGATTTCTTGGTGCAGTTGGTAGCCGCACCCTTATTCTATCAAAAGGAGTTTTTCTTGTATACGCATCGCTAAAGCTTTTTGGGAACCCCTGGCACAGCCAGGGGTTTTCAAATACAACAAAATCCCGGGATGCATATGCATTCCGGGTGATTTTTATGCCGCTAATTTCCTCTTGACTTTTTGAAGAAAAGGGAAGATAATATACCTTGTAAAAGAACAAATGTTCGAGAACTTAAGGAGGATACGCATGGTCAGAAAAGTTTTTGTTGATGTATATGTGCTTGTTGATAAAGACGGCAAGCGCAGACCTTTGCGTATCCAATGGGAAGACGGTACGGTTTATACCGTTGAGCGTCTTCTGAACCGATGCCGCTGCTGTTCAAGAAATGTGGGTGGCGGTGAAATCCGCTACACCGTTCAGATTAACGGCAGAGAAACTTTTATTTTTGAAGATAACCACGGCAAATGGTTTGTTGAGGGAAAATGTTAAAGTATATTAATATAAACACTCATCTCATTTTCGCCTCTGTTACCCCATTTATAATAGGGGATGAGCTTTATCTCCGTTTCCTCAAGTTCGGGATTGCTCCATTCGCTGTAAAGAATACCGCAGTCTTTTTCGCGGAAACCTTTTGCATAAATCACATCTCCGTCTGTTCTGAAATCGGGACAGCGGTTTATTTTTAACATCTGCAGATTTTTGCCGTTATCGACTTCTTCAATGCAATAAACAAACGGACCTCTTGTTACGGCAATTTTCCCGATATTCGCTCTCACTCTGTTTGAGCATTTAATCATTCTGACCTGCATATCAAATTCCGCCTTTATTTCCGTTTCGGATTTTATGCTGAAATATGCGTAGCCATTTTTAATTTCACACATTTGAGAAAACTCATAATTATTGCACCACGCAGGAATTCTGACAGCCAGGGTGAATTCTTTTTCGGGTTTAATCTTTATTGATATTCTGCCGTTTTCTGTGTATGAAGAGCAAAGTTCAATATCCGCATTTTTTGTTTTTGCTTCACAGCCGATAAACTGGTGAATATACAAGATTTCCTCGTTTTCCGTAAAACAGTATTCGCCGATTGATGAAATCAGTCTTGCAAGATTCGGCGGGCAGCATGCACAGCCGAACCATTTTTGTCTTACGGGTTTCACATGACATTTTCTTGAATCTTTATGCGAAGCTTCGGGAAGAACCTCAAGCGGATTTGCATAGAAAAAGCTTTTTCCGTCTCTTGCCATTCCTGATAAAACCGTGTTGTATAACGCTCTCTCTATTGTATCGGCAATCTCTGCATCGGGCTGAATTTCAAGCATTCTGCGTGCAAAGAAAATAAGACCGATTGCGGCGCAGGTTTCGCTGTATGCAAGGTCGTTGGGCAAATCGTAATTGAACGTGAACGCTTCTCCGTCAACGGTTGAACCGATACCGCCCGTGATATACATTTTTTCGTGCATTATGTTTCCGATAAGTTTTTTGCAGGCGGTGAAAAGCTCACCGTCATTATATCTTTTCGCAACATCCGCCATGCCGCTGTAAAGATAAACACCTCTCACTGCATGACCGACGGCTTCGTGCTGTTTTCTCGGTTCACGGTGTGCCTGATTATAGTGATAATTGTCATAAACCGTTGTTTTACCGAGTACAGCATCATAGTAATAGGGCTTTTTGCCTCTTTCATCAATAAAAAATTTTGCCATTTCTAGGTATTCTTTTTTGCCTGTCACATCGTATAACTTTACAAGTGCCATTTCCGCAATCTCATGACCGCCGTAGCCTCTGATTTTATCTTCGCCGAAGGTGCTGCATATCAAATCCGCAAATCTGCAGGCGGCATCGAGAAATTTCCTTTTTCCTGTTGCGTTATAATAGCTTACTGCTGCTTCCGCAAGATGACCGAAGCAGTAAAGCTCGTGAAAATCCTTCAGATTTGTGAAAATTTCATTGCGGTTATTTATGACATAGAGAGTGTCGAGATAACCGTTTTTAAGCTGTGCACCGCAGATTAAATCAATGATTTTATCTGCTCTTTCTTCAAGATTTTTATCGGTATGATTAAGAAGCGAATATCCAACGGCTTCGAGCCACTTATAAACATCGCTGTCCTGAAAAACCCAGCCGTGAAAAGCATCGGGATGAGCATTGTTATCATCGTAACACCATTTATCGGCAGGATATACCGGCACATTTTCACCGTTTTTCAGTTTTTTAACAACTTTTCCCGCTTTTATGAAATTCTCAATGGAATAACTCTTTTCGGCACCGTCAATACGGTCGTGCAGAGCCTCATACTGATACGGAATAACCTCTTTTCTGACGAGTTCCTGTTCATTTGTCCAGAAGGAATCTTTTATTTTTATTTTATGGGATTTGATATGATCCGAATATTGCTTTTTGTCCATGGAATACACCTCCCGGATGTATTATAATAATTTTTGACTAATTTGTAAATATGTGTTATAATTCAAAAATAAATGTTGTCTAAAGGTGAATATATATGAAAAAAGCAGAATATGTTGACCCGATTATCGGTACCGTCGGTGACGAACAGGAAGAAAGCTGGCATGGCGGCGGTAAAACACATCCGGGTGCTTGCGTACCCGGCGGAATAGTGCAGCTTTGCCCAGATACGGTAACGGGTGGAGATAACGGTACCGGGTATAATTACTGCCATAATTCGATAGAAGGCTTCAGCTTCAATCATATGAGCGGTATCGGATGGTACGGCGATCTCGGGAATGTTCAGATTATGCCCGTTGTCGGAGAAACAGATTTGAGAAGCGGAAGCAATGAGGAAGTGCCGTTTGAAAAAGGAACGATCGGCTGGAAATCCGAGTTTTCTCATGATGATGAAACTGCAAAAGCAGGATATTATTCGGTTTTTCTGAAGCGTTACGGGATAAAAGCCGAGGCTACCGTTTCAACATATAAAGGAATGCTTCGATTTACATATCCCGAAAAGACGGATGCGAGAATAATTTTCAATTTTTCGCGCAGAATAGGCGGTCATGCCGATTTTGAAGAAATTGAAATTATAAATAACAGAAGAATTGAAGGCAAAATCCGCTGCACTCCCGCAGGCGGAGGTCTCGGAAGAGGCGGTGGCGGAATCAGGTACGATTTGTATTTTGTATGTGAATTATCTGTGCCTGCAAAGAATATGCGTTTTTTCTCAAACGAAGAGTTTTTATGTGAAAAGACCCAAAAGTATGCACACGAGGACGTTGGTCTGATTGTGTCGTTGGGTGATGATATAACCGAACCCGTAAAAGTAAGATGCTCAATTTCATATACGGATATCAAAGGCGCAAGAATAAATTTTGATTCGGATGACTACGGCTTTGATTTTGAAGGAATGAGAAAAGATGCTTTTGATGCATGGGAAAAGGTTTTTGAAGGCATTGATGTTTGCGGAAGCAACGAAACCGATCTCAGGATTTTTTATACCTGCCTTTATCATACACTCCTTGACCCGCGTTATGCTGCAGATGCAGACGGAAGATTTGCTCTCGGCGATGAAATCCTCAAAGCTGATAATTATACCCAGAGAACTGTTTTCAGCGGATGGGATGTTTACAGAAGTGAATTTCCGCTTCTCGGAATCATAAGACCGGATATGGTGAGGGATACTGTTTGTTCACTTCTTAAAATTGCGGAAAGAAGGAACAGATCCTTCCCGAAATGGGAGCTTCTGACGCTGGACTCCAATTCCATGGTCGGCGATCCGGGACTTATTGTTGTTGCCGATGCGTATCTTAAAGGAATCAAGGCATACGATACAGAGAAAGCTTATGAAATTTCAAAGGCTTCTGCTCTTTGCATGAAGGAATATTCCGAAAAACCTTTTAAATCGGTAAGACCCGATTGTAAACCGTATAAAGAAAAAGCATATGTTCCTGAAAGGTTAAGCGATACCCTCGAGTTTTTGCTTGCGGATTATACGATGTCAAAGCTTGCGGAGGCAATGGGAAAATACTCTGATGCTGAATATTTTATTGAAAGAGCAAAACGTTATGGCGATAACTTTAATCCTCAGCTCGGCTTTATGGCACCCCGACATAATGACGGCAGCTTCGTTTTTGAAGAGAATGAATATGATGATGACGGATGTGTCGAAAGCAATATCTATCAGCAGTCATGGTTTGTGCCTTATGATGTCAGGGGACTAAGCAGGCTTTTCGGAGAGGAACGAACCCTTGTGCTTCTTGAAAGATTTTTTGAAAAAGCACGTCTTTCGCATCTTTGGAGCGACGATTATAACCATTCAAATGAGCCTTGCCACAACATAACGCATTATTTTATAATGCTCGGTAAAGCTCACAGAACGCAGTACTGGACACGAAGAGTTCAGAAAGAGTCATACAGAACCGGTGCTTTCGGCTTTTGCGGAAACGAGGATGTCGGCCAGCTTTCGGCATGGTATGTGCTTTCTGCAATCGGCTTTGCACAGCTTTGTCCCGGATATCAGGCTTATTTCGTCAACACTCCGCTTTTTAAAGAAGCAAAGGTCAAACTTGATCCGGAATATCATTCATGCTCTGTTTCGGATAGCTTTGAGGTTCTGTGCGATAAAGACCCGTTGGAGTTTCCTTATATATGCTCAATGAGCCTGAACGGAAAAAAGCTCACAAAACCTTACCTTGATTTTGCAGAAATCACGGCGGGCGGTGTTCTTGAATTTGAACTTTCAGAAGCTCCCTGCGAAGATTTCGGAAAAGATATTCCTGAAAATTTTATGTAATAAATTTTGTTTGGAGAGATAAAAATGAGCGTTGAACTGAAAAAAACTTACAAACCTTTCAAGGATTGGAAAGAGAAGTCAAAACAGACGGAGTATACCGAAAGCACTCCGCTTCTTGCACCCGACGGAACCTTGCTTGCAAAAGGCTGGGCAAGAAAAAATGTGTTTGAGTATAACAGGGATTATGTGAAAACAGGCATAATGAGCCGCAAGGAATGGGATTTTTATAATATCACCGACGGCAAAATGCAGATGCTTGTCAGCTTTGCCAATATCAATATGGGCGGATATGCAGGTGCGAAGCTTGTTGATCTGAAAACAGGAAAAGTCATCATTGATGCAACGCAGCTTTTCCTCGGCGGAAAGAAGCATATTCCTCCCGCAAAGGGTGATGAACCCAACCGTTTCAAGGATAAAATCGGCAGTGCTGAATTTGACTTTATCACAAAAGAAACCGAAAGAACTCTTTGGTTCAAAAAGAAACACGGCGGTAAAAACGTTGAGTGCGATGTGCATATGGATATAATGCCGGGACTTGAAAACATAACCACCGTTCTTCCTTTTGAAGGCGATAACACAAAATATTTCATGACCACAAAGCAGTTCTGTATGCCTTGCGATGCAACTTTTAAAATTGATGATTTTACATATAAATTTTCCAAAGAAAACACATTCTGCACTCTTGACTGGGGCAGAGTGAATACTCCCCACAGAATGGTCTGGTATTGGGGCAGTGCTTCCGATTATCATACCGACGAAAACGGAGTCAAGCATCTTCTCGGTTTTGAAATTACATGGGCAATCGGCGACGAAAGCAATGCAACGGAAACCTGCATTCTTTATGACGGAAAGGTTCATAAAATCGGCGCGGTTGATGTTGAAAAATTCCCCAAAGGAAGATTTCTTGAAGAATGGAAATTCGTTTCCGAGGACGGAAGATTCAATATGACCATGACCCCGACTCTCGATAACCATACCGATGTCAATTTCCTTATCGGAAGAATGAACTGCCATCAGATTTTCGGTGTATGGAACGGCAATGTTGTTCTTGATGACGGAACAAAAATAGAAATCAAAGACCTTTTCACATGGTGCGAATATGTAGAAAACAGATGGTAAAAAAATAAAAGGGACAGTCTCACTAAGCGAAAAACAAAAGAAACGGAATAAATAATAATTGGCTTGAGCGGTAATCAACCTTTCTTAAGCCAATTTTAGTTTTAATTAAAATTTTAAAATTATTTTATTTTTGTGTTTCTTTTTAGCCGTTTTTCCGAACTCGACATATTTTTATATGCCTGTCGTTCGGAGAAAACGGCTTTTTCATCTTATTGAAACAGTCCCTTGATATTTTAATTATATAATTTTGCAACAGCCGAAGCTTGCTTTTTCATTTCTTTGCGGACTTCGTCGGGCGAAAGGATTTCGGCTTCATTTCCGAATCCGAAAACCCATGCAAGGAATTGCTGACTGACAACAACATTAACCGTAAAAACAAAATGTTCATTGTCATCTTTGATAATTATTGTATCTCTGCCGAATCGGTCAAGAACCGCACCGACAAGGTGGTTTGCAAATCTGAGTTTTACTTTCTGTTCATCACCGCCGAACATTCCGAAAACCGTTTTTGTATATGCCGACATATCAACCTTTTCAAATTCACCGATACCGTCACGCTCTGAACAGGTAAGCGTTACCTTTTCCATTTTGTCAACACGGTAATGCTTCATCTTTTTTGCATCGGAATCCCATGCCAGCATATAATAGTTTTCGTCATCCCATATAAGGGCAAACGGACTTGCTTCGTAGAATGCACCGTCATGTCTGTAGCGGTGTGTTTTTTCTACGGTATATTCAAAATATTTATAACGGATTTTTTTGTTCTGAGTTATAGCATCCGAGATAACGTCAACGGCATAATAAATGCTTTCGTTCATGCTTTTGACACGGTTTGTAACATATACCTGCCTTTGAAGAAGCTGACCGTCATATATGCTTGCAAGACCTTCAATTTTCTTGATTAATTTATATGTTTTGTCCTGTGTGATGAACTTTGAGGATTGAATGCTGTCAACAAGAAGCTTTAATTCGGGAAGCTCAAAATCGCGCTTACCGATATAATAACCGCCGTTTTTGCCTTTGAGCTGAATAATGTCAAGTCCGAAAAGCTTTAAGGCTTCGATATCGTCATATATGCTTTTTCTTTCTGCGGAAATGCCGTTTGATGCCAATTCCTCTATAATCTGAGCCGTGCTTACGGGATGTTCTTCGTCTGAATTCTGCATCAGGAATTTCACGATATAGAGCAGTTTGAGTTTCTGATTCGATGATTTTGCCAAGAAAAACACTCCTTATATTTCGGTGTCCGTTATTCTTTCAATTTCAAATGATTCGGAATAAATTTCAGCAGGATTGTTTTCGTCAAGAACAATAAGCCTTGCGCCCCGTTCTTTGCCGTATGTGAAATATCCTGCACCGAGAGTCTGGTAAAGACTTATCCCGTCAATGATGATATGGAAATCGTTTACATGGTCATGACCGAAAAATGCCGCAACGATATCGCCCGTCTTTTTCCAGCTTTCAAACTGTCTTCTGTGGTTGTTTTCAAGATTCGGGGGACAGGGCGTTTCTCTGATTCTTCCTTCGATTATTTCATGACCGAATTTGTAATACCTGCCGTCACGTTCAAAGGTATAGTTGTCATCGGCGGAAACTTCTTCAAATCCGTCGTTTTCCTGCTGAACAGGCATATGCTGAAAAAGAATTGCGGGCAGAGGACTGTCGCCGTTTGCTTTTTTGAGTTCTTCGGCTCTTTTTTCGTACCAGTCAATCTGGTCATCGTGAACGCAGTCATAGGATAAACCGCCTTCGGAGTTGCGCTGATAATCGTTTGAGTCAATCAGCCATATTGCAAAAGCATCCTTTTTGCCGTTGCTGCTTTTGATTGTTACGCAGCAGTTTCCGCAGCCGTAAACATCCGCATCGTTGAGATTGGAACGGCAATTGGGATACTCCATATACTGCATCATCTGGAACTCGGTGTGGAAACCTTCTTCACCGTCGTGGTTTCCGAAAACAACGCAAAGGGGAATATTTCTTTTTCTTATGGGTTCAGTTATTTTTTGAATTGTACTCTGAACATAATCATATGTAAATTCTTCCCAATAACCGCTTATGTTATCGCCGCCGAAAACAACAAGGTTGGGCTTCGTTCTTTCAACGGCTTTTTCAATAACATTGATTGTTTCTTTGTCACGGGATTCGGGAATTTCCCTGTTTTCATCGTCATCCATAACCGGTTCAACATCATGGATATCCGTAAGGTGAAGAATTCTGAATTTACCGTCATTGCCGAATTTCAGCGGTTCGGGATTCTCTCTTCTGAATTTTGCGGAACTGAATTTGTGAGGTGCACCCATTGCCGAAAGACAGGGAAGGGTAAGCCCTGCAAGAAAAGCTTTCATTATTTTACTCATAACAATCACTCCGGAAAATTTATATAATCAGCATATCACAGCGCAACTTTAAAATCAACCGAAACATAAAAATTAAAATTAAGACGGTTTGTTAACAATTTGTTCAAAAAAATAATATATATTTATTTTCATAAAACGAAGCGGAGGGCATGAATTGAAAAAAATCGAAAACAAAACGCTGATAAAAATCGGACTTGCCGTTATAGGTGTTTATCTTATTATTCACTATTGGGGCAATATTTCGGGGGTAATCGGAACCGTTATTTCCGCTGCATCGCCTCTTTTGTTCGGATTTGTTATATCTTATCCGCTGAATATTCTGATGAATTTCTACGAAAGACATTGGTTCCCTAATTCCAAAAACAAAATTGCAGGAAAAAGCCGCAGACCTGTCTGCCTTATCGGAGCAATACTTACCGTTATCGGAATAATTGCGCTGATATGTGTGCTTATTGCTCCGCAGCTTGTGAATTGTATCAAGCTTCTTGTTGCTGAGATTCCTGCGGCAATCAATATGCTTGTTGAAAAGCTTAAGACAATCGAATTCATTTCAAAGGATTTGATTAATGCACTTTCTTCAATTGACTGGAAATCAAGAATAAACGATATAATCGGAACCGTAACTTCGGGTCTCGGCAGTGCTGTGGATGTTGCTTTCAATGCTGTAACGTCAATCTTTTCTCTCGTTGCAAATGTTGTCCTCGGACTGATATTTGCTCTTTATCTGCTTCTTGACAAAAACAGGCTTGTTAATCAGGCAAAAAAGGTCAGCAATAAATATGTTCCTCAAAAGTGGCTTTCAAAGACAACACATATTCTCGGCGTTGTTAATGACTGTTTTCACAGATTTATTGTCGGTCAGTGTACGGAAGCCGTTATTCTCGGTTCGCTTTGTGCAATCGGTATGGCAATTCTGAAGCTTCCCTATGCCGCAATGATCGGCGCACTGATTGCATTCACTGCTCTTATACCTATCGTCGGTGCATTTATCGGTGCAGGTGTCGGTGCGTTCCTTATCCTCATGGAGTCTCCCGTAAAAGCATTGATATTCCTTGCGTTTATCGTTGTTCTTCAGCAGCTTGAAGGCAATCTCATTTATCCCAAGGTTGTCGGTTCTTCAATCGGCCTTCCGGGTATATGGGTGCTTGCGGCAGTAACCGTGGGCGGCGGTGTTATGGGCATCTGGGGTATGCTTATAGGTGTACCGACGGCTGCTGCGGTATACCGTCTTGTCAAGGAAGATGTTAACCGTAAATCCGAAGATATAATACCGGAAGAAATCAATGCGGAAATTCCCGAAAACTCAAAATCATAAAATTTTAAATCGGAGTATCGGTGCGGTATTCCGATTTTTTTTACACGAAAGCAGAACAAATGTTCAGAAACTTGTTGAAAAATATTTTCGGATATGATATAATATCCGAAAAAGGAGGCATGGAAGATGAGAGAAAAAGTTTATATTGCGATTGACCTCAAATCCTTCTATGCAAGCGTTGAGGCAAGGGAGAGAGGGCTTGACCCGATGAGCGTGAATCTCGTTGTTGCAGACCCTTCCAGAACCGAAAAAACCATTTGTCTTGCCGTTTCTCCCAGTTTGAAAAGCTACGGTGTTTCAGGCAGAGCAAGAATGTTTGAGCTTATTCAGCAGGTAAAAAGTGCAAATTATATCCGAAGGATGAATGCTCCGAAAAAACGTTTCACGGGGAAATCCTATGATGCAAACAAGCTTAAAGCTGACCCTTCACTTGAAATTGACTATATTGTATCACCGCCGAGAATGGCACTTTATATTGAATACAGCACGCGTATTTTTCAGGTTTATCTGCGTTATATCGCACCCGAGGATATCCATGTTTACAGTATTGATGAGGTCTTTATTGATGCAACGAAATATCTGAAACTCAATAAAATGTCGGCGCATGATTTTACGAGAATGCTCATAAAAGAAGTGCTTGCCGAAACGGGTGTTACCGCAACGGCAGGCATAGGCACAAATCTTTATCTTTGCAAGGTTGC
>JAZSNQ010000122.1:0-9648 GCA_045536515.1 Acutalibacteraceae bacterium
GCAAAGCTGTATTGTCTTCCTAAGACCGCCTTGGCCTCCGACTTCTCAAAGCTTACGGATGAGCAGCTTCAGGCAAAAACTCCCGAATTCAGAGAGCGTCTTGCAAACGGCGAAACTCTTGACGATATTCTTCCCGAAGCATTTGCCGCCTGCCGTGAGGCATCATGGCGCGTGCTCGGTCTCAAGCATTTCCCCGTGCAGATTATCGGCGGTATCATTCTCCATCAGGGCAGAATCGCCGAAATGAAAACAGGTGAAGGTAAAACTCTCGTTGCAACCCTTCCCGCATACCTCAACGGTCTTTCGGGCAACGGTGTTCACATCGTTACCGTCAACGACTATCTGGCTCGACGCGACAGCGAATGGATGGGCAAGGTTTACCGTTTCATGGGCCTCACCGTAGGTCTTATCATCCATGAAAAAGAAAACGCAGAGAGAAAAGAAGCCTATGCCGCCGATATCACCTACGGCACCAACAACGAAATGGGCTTCGACTATCTTCGTGACAACATGGTTGTTTATAAGGAACACAAGGTTCAGAGAGGTCACAACTTTGCCATCGTTGACGAAGTTGACTCAATCCTCATAGACGAAGCGAGAACTCCGCTTATTATTTCGGGCAGAGGCGAAAAGTCCACCGACCTTTATAAAATGGCAAACCGCTTTGCTCTTTCGCTCAGCTGCACAAGAATCAAGGAAGTTCAGTCCAAGGAAGAGGTTGACGACCTTGTTGATGAAAACTGCGATTTCGTAGTTGACGAAAAGGCAAAAACCGCAACTCTTACCAAAAGCGGTGTTGCAAAGGCAGAAGCTTTCTTCAATCTCGAAAACCTCATGGACCCCGAAAACATGACAATCCAGCATCATATCAACCAGGCTATCAAGGCTATCGGTGTTATGAAGCGTGACGTTGACTATGTTGTCAAGGATAATCAGGTTCTTATCGTTGACGAATTCACCGGCAGAATCATGATGGGCAGACGCTATAATGAGGGTCTGCATCAGGCGATTGAAGCAAAGGAAAATGTTAACGTTGAGCACGAAAGCAAGACACTTGCAACAATCACATTCCAAAATTATTTCCGTCTTTACAGCAAGCTTTCGGGTATGACGGGTACTGCGATGACCGAGGAAACCGAATTCAATCAGATTTACAATCTCGACGTTATCGAAATTCCCACCAACAAGCCCATGATAAGAAATGACATGGCGGATGTTGTTTATAAAACGGAGCAGGCAAAATATCTTGCAGTTATTCAGACAATTGAGGAGTGCCACGCAAAGGGTCAGCCCGTGCTTGTGGGTACCGTTTCGATTGAAAAATCCGAGCTTCTCAGTGCACTTCTCAAGAGAAAGGGAATAAAGCACGAGGTTCTCAACGCAAAGCACCACGAGAAGGAAGCGGAAATCGTTGCTCAGGCGGGCAAGCTGAATGCGGTTACAATCGCCACCAACATGGCAGGTAGAGGTACTGACATCAAGCTCGGCGGTAACTCCGAATATCTTGCAAAATCGGAGCTTCGCAGAATGGGATATTCCGAAGAGCTCATTGCGGAAGCGACGGGATTTGCGGAAACCGACAATGAAGAAATCCTTGATGCAAGAAAGCAGTATTCTGCTCTTGAAAAGAAATATGACGAAGAAATCGCACCCGAGGCACAGCAGGTGCGTGATGCCGGCGGTCTTTTCATCATCGGTACCGAACGTCACGAATCAAGACGAATCGACAATCAGCTCAGAGGCCGTGCAGGCCGTCAGGGCGACCCGGGTGCAAGCCGTTTCTTCCTTTCGCTTCAGGATGACCTCATGCGTCTTTTCGGCGGTGAAAGAATCACCACAATCATGAACACCCTCAAAACTCCCGAGGATATGCCCATTGAGGCAAAGATGATAACCAACACAATCGAGAGCGCACAGAAGAAGATTGAAGGCAGAAACTTCGCAATCAGAAAGAGCGTTCTTCAGTATGACGACGTTATGAACCGTCAGAGAGAGCTTATTTATAAGCAGAGAAATCAGGTGCTTGACGGCGAGGAACTCAAGCCCGTCATCACACGCATGATAGAGGGCAGTATCAACGAAGCCGTTGATTTCTTCTGCTCCGACAGTCTTTCAAAGAACGACTGGAACATCGACGGTCTGCGCGATAAGTTCAAAGGCTGGCTCACCGTTGAGGACGATTTCAAAGACGGTTTTGACAAAGAAGATGCACGCGAAATGCTTATTGAAAGAGCACACAAGAGCTACGATGCACGTGAGGAACTTTTCGGCAAGGGCGAAAACGGCGAACCCATTATGCGTGAACTTGAAAAGCAGATTCTTCTTCGCAATGTTGACAGACAGTGGATGGACCATATCGACGCCATGGACCAGCTCCGCAGAGGTATCGGACTGCGCGCCTACGGTCAGACAGACCCCGTTGTTGCTTACAGAAACGTCGGCTCCGAAATGTTTGACGGCATGAACGAGGCAATCCGTGAGGATACCGCAAGACAGATTCTTACCGTTATGATTAAGAGTCAGGAAGATACAAAGCGAGAGCAGACTGCAAAGATAACCGCAACAAGCGGTGCAACCGACGGCAGCGACAAGAAACAGCCCGTGAGGAAAAAGGAAAAGGCAAGACCCAACGACCCCTGTCCCTGCGGAAGCGGAAAGAAATATAAAAACTGCTGCGGTGACGTAAGAAAGCAGTAAAACAAGCAAAGGATGCACTTTGACGGTGCATCCTTTTTTAGTGAAAAGTTAAGGGTCGCTTCGCTCCGGATTGTTATATTGCTCCGCAAAAACCGATTTAACTCCCCTGCATTAAATATAACAAAAAAGGCATCCCTCTCGGAATGCCTTTTGCTTTGTAAGATTTAATTATTTAAACTTACGCTTACGAGCAGCTTCGGACTTCTTCTTTCTCTTTACCGAAGGCTTCTCATAGTGTTCTCTTTTGCGAACCTCCTGGATAACGCCGTCTCTTGAAGTCTGTCTCTTGAATCTTCTGAGTGCGTTTTCGAGTGACTCGCCTTCCTTAACTTTTACCTGACTCAATGTATTCCCTCCCCTCGTCTTATAAACAGGGACTAATTTTCATAGCTTATTGGCTATTATACAATAAACATACCCGAATTGTCAACCATAAAATTGTGAATTTTTTTAGTCAGCCTCAGATAATTACGGTCTTACAACGATGTTTACAAGTCTGCCCTTGACATAAAGCTCCTTAACGATTGTCATTCCGTCTATGGCGGCAGCAATTTTTTCGTTTGCTTTTGCAGCTGCAATGGCTTCTTCCTGAGTTGCTTCTGCAGAAATAACGAGCTTTTCTCTTACCTTGCCGTTAATCTGAACAGCAATTTCAACCTCGTCATCAACGCATTTTGCCTCGTCATAGGTGGGCCAGCTTTCAAATGCGATTGTTTCCGTGTGACCGAATATCTCCCAGATTTCTTCGCAGATATGGGGTGCGATGGGGCTGAGCACTCTGATGAAGCCCTCTGCAAATTCCTTGGGACAGCTGTCTGCCTTATAGACGGCATTGACAAAAATCATCATCTGGCTGATTGCGGTATTGAAAGCAAGATTTTCAAAATCCGTTGAAACCTTGCGGATTGTGACATTGTAGATTTTTTCAAGTTCAGCATATTTGCTGTCATTTATCTTTGTTTCATCGGTGAAGAAATTCCAGACTCTTGAAAGGAATCGCTTTGCACCTTCAACACCCTGATTGTTCCAGGGCTTTGATGCTTCAAGAGGACCCATGAACATCTCATAAAGGCGGAGCGTATCTGCACCGTAATCACGAACGATATCCGACGGATTAACTACAAATTCAGGGAATCTCTTGCCCATCTTGATGCCGTTTGAGCCGAGAATCATGCCCTGATGAACAAGCTTTTTGAACGGCTCCTTAACAGGCGAAACGCCCTCGTTATATAAAAATCTGTTCCAGATTCTTGAATACATAAGATGACCCACAGCGTGTTCGGGACCGCCGACATAAAGGTCAACGGGAAGCCAATGTTTGAGAAGCTCGGGGTCGCAGATTTCCTTATCGTTATTCGGGTCAATATATCTCATGAAGTACCAGCTTGAACCTGCCGAACCGGGCATTGTTGATGTTTCACGCTTGCCTTTTACACCGTTTTTCTCAACATATTTCCAGTCCTCTGCATTTTCAAGAGGTGCCTGACCGTTTTTGCCCTTGTATTCTTCCAATTCGGGAAGAACGAGGGGAAGTTCCTCATCATCAAGAACATGGATTTCGCCGTCTTCCGTATAATAAACGGGAACGGGCTCTCCCCAATAACGCTGTCTTGCAAAAATCCACTCACGGAAGTGGTAGTTAACCTTTCTCTTGGCAACGCCCATATTTTCGAGCTTCTGAGTGATTGCTTCCTTTGCTTCCTCAACAGTAAGACCCGTGAATTCCTCTGAATTGATAAGCTTACAGCCCTTGCCGAGATAAGCACCCTTTTCAAAAGCGCATTCGGAAACATCTGCACCGTCAATAACCTGAATCATGGGGATATTATGTACCACCGCATACTCAAAGTCACGCTGGTCGTGGCTGGGAACAGCCATAACAGCACCCGTTCCGTAGCTTGCAAGAACGAAATCGCCGATATAAACGGGAACTTCCTTGCCGTTTACGGGGTTTATTGCATATATGCCCTTAAGAGGACAGCCCGACTTTGTCTTGTTGAGATCGGTACGGTCCATATCGGACTTCTTGACAGTTTCCTGAATGTAGGCATTAACCTCGTCTTTATTTTCAATTCTGGGCATTAGCTTCTGAACAAGCTCACCGTCAGGAGCCATAACCATAAAGGTTATACCGTAAATAGTTTCAATGCAGGTTGTGAAAATCGAGAACTTATCTCCGCCGACAAGCCGGAATTCAACCTCAACGCCTGTGCTTTTTCCGATCCAATGGCGCTGCATATCCTTTGTGGACTCGGGCCAGTCGATTTCATTAAGACCGTCAAGAAGCTCCTCTGCAAACGCAACCTGGTCTATAACCCACTGCTTCATGTTCTTACGGACTACGGGATAACCGCCGCGTTCACTCTTGCCGTCAATAACTTCATCGTTGGCGAGAACTGTGCCGAGCTCCTCGCACCAGTTAACGGGGATATCAACAAGCTTTGCATAGCCTTTGAGATAAAGCTGTTTGAAAATCCACTGTGTCCACTTATAGTATGAGGGGTCTGATGTGGCAATCATCTTTGACCAGTCATAGTCAAAACCGAGCTCCTTGAGCTGTTTTGAGAAGGTCTGTATATTATCCTGAGTAAAGCCGTTGGGATGATGACCTGTTTTAACGGCATACTGCTCTGCAGGAAGACCGAACGAATCGTATCCCATGGGGTGAAGAACATTGTACCCCTGCATTCTCTTCATTCTTGAAACAATATCCGTTGCGGTATAGCCTTCGGGATGACCTGCGTGAAGACCTACACCTGAAGGATAAGGGAACATGTCAAGAACATAATATTTTGGCTTTGAGAAATCCCATACATCCGTTTTGAATGTTTCGTGTTCCTCCCAATATTTCTGCCACTTTTTTTCTATATTTTTATAATCGTAATGTGCCATTTAATTCAACCTCTTTATAAGTTAATAGTTAAAAGTAAATAGTGAAGAGTTAAGAGTTAAGAGTCTGCAACGCAATTTATATGTTGCTCCGCAAAAGCTGAATTTAGTGAATAGTTAATAAACATATAATCGGGTGTGGGCAACGCCCACCCATAACTTTTCACTTTTCACTCTTCACTAAAAACAAAGCCCACCCATAACTTTTCATTCTTCATTTTTCACTTAATCAATCTTCCGTCAGAACATCGCTCAGGTCAACAACGCTTGCATCTGCCCAGAGACGTTCAAGATTATAATAATCTCTGTTTTCCTGAGTGAAAACGTGAAGAATAACCGTGCCGTAGTCAAGAAGAATCCAGCCTGTTGCTCTGCCCTCGATGTGCTCGGGGTCAATGCCGCAGCGCTGCTTGATTTCATACTCAACATCATCGGCAAGCGATTTTGCATGGGTGTTTGAAGTGCCCGAAGCAATAACGAAATAGTCGGAAACTATTGTCACTTCCTCGGTTTTGATAGCGGTTATGTCAATCGCTTTCTTTTCGTCAAGCACCTTTGCTATTTCTTTTACAAGTACATTTGATTCCATATATTTATCCTCTCTCGGAATTAATTATCATATCATTATAGCATTCCACGGTTGCGGGGTGAATCGGCAGATTTTTTGATACCAATTTATTCACGGTGTAGCGTGAGGTATAGAGTATCGCATCCTCAAGGCTTTTTTCCGCAAGCCTTCTCACAACGCCCACATCGGGATAATCTCTGTCGGCAGAAATGAAATCCGCAACATAAACGATTTTTTCGAGAAGCGACATATCCGCTTTCCCCGTTGTGTGCCATCTGACCGCACCGAGAATTTCCCCGTCGGTGATAATTCCGCTTTCTTTCAGATACGCCGCACCCGAAATCTGATGCCACACCTTGGGATTTGAAAAATCAACCGCAGTCAGCTTTTCGCCGCTTTTTTCGATATATTCAAAGTGACCGTCGGAGTCCGCGTTTTTCATAACGTCGTGCATAAGACCTGCAAGACGCGCTTTTTCGGGGTCTGCACCGTATTTTTCCGCAAGCACGGCGGCACATTCGCTCACACATTCGCTGTGGTAAATTCTGTAATCGTCAAGCTTTTCTCTGAGGATTTTGCGGTATTCCGAAAGTCCGTCATCATAAAGTCCGTTTTCTTCGATATATTTCAGAACTTCGGGACAGATAAATTCAGGAGTACCATCTTTTGCGATTTCAACCCTTATCTGAGTTGAACTCACTTCAAGCGGTTCGATATCAAGAAAAATTATTCTTTCTCTCTGCTCCGGAGTGAAAACGGATAAATCCGCTTTGAAGCCCTCTTCTCTTGATGCCGCACATATTGTTGCAAGGGTCATTATCTCCTCCCAGCAATACCACCGGGTAAAGGTTCTGAGCATATCCGAACCGATAATGAAGAAAAGCTCCGCATCGGGATAGATTTTTTTAAGCTCACGCAGGGTTTCAACCGTGTAGCTTTTGTTGCCTCTGTCAAGCTCGATTGAGGAAACCTCAAAGCGTTCACCCTCAAAGGCAAGACGGCACATCTCCATGCGCTCATCTCCGCCTGCAAGCTTGCCGGGCATTTTATGAGGAGGTATGCAGGAGGGAATAATCAGCACCTTGTCCGCACCGATTCTGTCTGCCGCCTCGTTTGCAAGGCGCACATGACCGAGATGCGGCGGATTGAACGTTCCTCCGAAAACACCGATTTTTGTCTTTTTTCCGTTCATTATTTAATATTGACCTTTGAATTCATAAGCTTTGCCGTTGCAAAGAAAAGTCCTGCTGCGCAAACAACATTGAAGATTGTTCCCGCAAGACCGAAGCTCAGTCCGAGAGGGTCAGCCATTGTTGACTGTGTGCTGTAGAAAATGCCTTCGCTTGTAAGAACAACAGAAAGGGGAACATACTGCGCAAGAAGAACACCGATAATCTGCATAACGATGAACACTGCAAAGAAAACAACAACAGCCGCAAAACCGCCGAGCTTCTGCATAACTCTTGTGTTTGCAAGAGTGATTGCGAAATAAAGCTGGGCAATGAGAACAACGATTCTCACGAAAATGATAAATGCAACGAATATGATTGCAAGCTTGATTGTGTCTGCCGAAGGGAAGCCTTCAAACATCGAAAGCATCATCTGGAGCGCAAATTTGATGTCTTCGCCTATCATTGCGGATGAATATAGATAAACGCCTACAAAAATTCCGAGTGCCACCGCATAGCTGAGGAACATCCAGCAGAACGAAGTGATTGTTTTTGCAGCAAGAAGCTGTCCGCTTGTTACGGGAAGGGTGAAGCTCAGATATCCCTGACCGCCGAAAAGGGTCTTTTTGAAGTTTGAAACAACGCTTACGAATGTCATAACAACCGCAAGCAATCCCGTTGCGATAAGAACAACGGTTGAAAGTGCGCTCAACCATGTTATTTTAACGATGAATGCCGCCATCATAACAAGAATCGCCGCTGCCGCAACAACATAAATCATTCCGATTGTGTGGATATTCGCCTTAAATTCATTCTTAATTAACTTGCCAAGCATTAGCGAACACCTCCTTGAATAAATCTTCAACTGTTCTGCCCGAAGCAGTGATATCATCAACCTTTGCCTTAACAAGCACCTGTCCCCTGCCTATCATAAGAACGGAATTGAAAATCTTTTCAACGTCATAGATAAGGTGGGTTGAAATGAGGATTGTTGAACCTTCGGGATGGTTTTTCATGATAGTGTCAAGGATGAAAGCTCTTGCAGCAGGGTCAACGCCGCCGAGAGGCTCGTCAAGAACATAGAGCCTTGCGTTTCTGCACATAACAAGAATGAGCTGGAGCTTTTCCTGCATACCCTTTGACATGGTCTTTATTTTCTGCTTAAGAGGAAGCTGGAAAACATCAAGCATCCGGTATGCCTTTTCCTTGTTGAAATCCTTATAGAAATCCGCCATGAATTCAATTGCATCCTTGCAGCGCATCCAGTCTGCAAGATAGGTCTTTTCGGGAAGATATGCAACCTTCGCCTTTGTTACAACACCGGGTGCAACGCCCTCGATAAGCACCTCACCCGAATAATCGTGGATAAGACCTGTGAGAATTTTGAGAAGCGAGGTTTTGCCGCTTCCGTTAGGACCGAGCAAACCGATAATCTGACCGCCTTCAAAGCTGAACGAAACGTTCTTGAGCACCTGATGGCTGCCGTAAGACTTGCTGAGATTATTTACTGAAATAATTTCGGACATCTTTTTTCCTCCCGTAATTTTGTTGTTTCCGTTGTGATATGCCATATAAGAATTTTGGACATACCATAATAGGATATATTATATCACTCTTTATTATAAAATAAAAGACCTATTTTACGTTTTTTTTGATTGAAAATTAAGGAATTGTAAATTTATAACATTCTCATCCGCAGACAGGCATTATCCGACCTTCGCATACCATTTTAGTTTTTATAATATTTTCCGTAGGGAACGCTGTCCCCGGCGTTCCGGAAATCGGCGGCGATGCGGAAAACTTTTTTCAAAATTTCCGACGCATTGAACATTCCCCCGAGCGAACTTATGATAAAAATTGAAAACGAACTCAGCGGAAAATGCTGAGTTCGTTTTTGTTTATATCTGACTTATGTCGGGGCTGCTGCCAACCCCTGCGAAAATATAATTATTTGTAGAGAGGACCGTAGTTTTCGCAAGCTCTGAAGTCTGCGCCTTCGAGGTCCTTTGTTCCGAATGCGCCCCAGCAAGCAGGACGGAAAATCTTTTCATCGGGAACGTTGTGAAGAGCTACGGGGATACGGAGCATTGATGCCATTGTGATGATATCGGCACCGATGTGGCCGTAGGAAATAGCGCCGTGGTTTGCGCCCCAGTTGTTCATGAGGTCATAAGCCGACTTGAATGCGCCTTCGCCTGTGCATCTGGGTGCGAACCATGTGCAGGGCCATGTGTAGTCTGTTCTCTTCCAGATAGTGTCTGAAACTTCGTCGGGAAGGTTAACAGTCCAGCCTTCAACAATCTGAAGAACGGGGCCGAGACCCTT
>JAZSNQ010000228.1:0-1798 GCA_045536515.1 Acutalibacteraceae bacterium
AGATGCGCAGTCGGCAAAAGCATTGCCGTATGTGCCGAATTCTCCGTTATATCCTATCCTTTCAACGCTGTCGGGGATTGTTATTTCGCTGAGTTTTTTTGCGCCTGCAAAAGAATAATCATAAATATATTTCACCGTATCGGGAATTGAATAGCTTGCAGCGGAATTCCCTGCGGGATAACAGATAAGTTTTGTTTTGTCTTTATTGAACAGAACGCCGTTATCATCAGCTGAAAAATACTGATTTTCGGGATGCACTTCAAAGCTTACGAGACTGATGCAGTCGAAAAATGTTTGGTAATACTTGCCGATATTGCGGTTTGTATCACTGTCATAATACATGGTCTTTAAGTTTTTGCCGATATAAACAGTTTCAAGACTCTTGCATCCCTCAAACGCTTCGTGACCCAGAAATTCAACATTATCAGGGATTGTTATGTTTTCAAGGCTTTCACATCCGAAAAACGCATAACTTTCTATCAGTCTGACACTGTCGGGGATTTCAATTTCCTTAAGGGCATCGCTGCCGTAAAACAAACCCCAACTGATTGTTGCAAGATTTTCGGGAAGCTTTATGCTTTCAAGAGCATGACAATATGCAAATGCATAGCTGTTGATTGTTATCACGCTGTCGGGAATATCGATGCTTTTTAATTTGTTACAAGAACCAAAAGCTTCTTCATCGATAAATTTTACGCTGTCGGGAATTGTAATTTCAGTGATACCGTCACAATCGTAAAACGCATTTTTTCCGATTAATTTGACCGAATCCGCAATTGTGACATCGGTTAAATAATCGAAACCATAAAAAGCATTGTCGCCTATCGTTGCAACGCCGTTACCGATAACAACTTTTTTGATTGAATATTCATACTCTTCCCACGGGCGGTTATTATCTCCGTAGTCAGCCATGACGCCATTGCCCGAGATTGTCAGGGTTTTGGTTGAGGAATCATAATTCCACATAACTCCGTCACCGCATGAACCCGAGGTTGCGGCAATTGCGGTTATAGGCACGATTGATAAAACCATCGCAACCGCAATTATGATTGATAAAACTTTTTTGGAAATTTTCAAAAAATCATCTCCTCAAAATAATATATACAAATGGAATTATATCACAATGAAATCAGATTTCAATACCGAAAACGCAATTATATCCCCTGTATGAACCAAATCGTTGCAATCTTCTGTGTTTTTTGATATAATACAATCATAAAACAGAAAGAAGAGATAATATGGATTTGTTTTTTGATTCGCTTTTAGGTTTTGACCTCGGTGTGTTCCGATGGGTTCAATACATCCGTAACGGTTTTCTTGATGCTCTTATGGTAGGAATCACTACTCTCGGCAATGCCGGTGCAATTTTTATTGTTCTCGGTTTTGCGCTTTTATTCACCAAAAAATACCGCAAGGCGGGGCTCGCCGTTCTCGTTGCCCTCATTGTAATGCTTCTTTGCAGCGACCTTTTCCTCAAAGAGTTTTTTGCAAGACCAAGACCGTTTAATCTCTTTGAATCCGACCCCGAAAAGTATGCCGTATGGGGAACGGAATATATTTTCCCCGAACTTGTTTATAAGCCCTCAAGCTTCTCGTTTCCGTCGGGTCACACCGCATCCGCCTTTGCCGCTGCAACAGCTCTCCTTTGGCACAGCAGAAAATGGGGCATTCCCACAATGATTTTCGCCGCAATTATGGGATTTTCAAGAATCTATGTTCAGGTGCATTACTGCACGGATGTGTTAGGCGGTATTGTTGCGGGCGCAATATGCGGACTTATCGCGGTGTTAATCGTGAA
>JAZSNQ010000269.1:0-3310 GCA_045536515.1 Acutalibacteraceae bacterium
AGATTGAGTATCAGAATATAAAGCGGTCTGATATCCTGCTTCATTGCTCTGTCTTCGGTCATAACAAAGATGTTTTCCGATTCGAGAGCATGATGTGCAGGAAGCTCATTTGCTATTTTAATTGGCAACCGGTTCACCGTCTTTCAACATGATTTATATTTTTGTTCTTACCTTTCTGAGTGCAAGGCTTACGGGTATTGCAATAACTATCGCAACGATAATTTCGATAACGGCATTGATTCCGAATGCGGCGAGAATGTAGTTGGTCAGACCGCCGAAGTTAACTGAAGCGATGCCGAGTTCTGTGCCGTATTTTTCGCCGTAAAGGACATAGATGCTGCCCATAACGAAAATTGTGTTGCAAAGACAGCCTGCAATTGCACCGAGACCCGATGCGATGTGCTTTTTCTTGTCTTTTTTTGCTACAAGTGTAAAAACAAGACCTGCCGCAGCGCCGGCGATAATTCTGGGAATAAGTGCAACAACCGGATTCTTGAAGATGATACCTTCAAGCGGTGAAGGGGGTGCGAGAACTGCTTTGATAATGCAGGATACGCCCCAAACCGTACCGAGAATTGCGCCGCCTTTTGCACCCATTACACACGCACCGATGATGACGGGAATGTGAATCAGCGTGATACTCAGCGCACCGTAGCTGATGTATCCGAGATAAGGCACAAAGGTCATTGCTATGATGAGCGCACTCATCAGTCCCAGCTGTGCAAGGCTGAGGTTTCGTTTCATTGCGGATGATTTTGACATGATATATTCCTCCTTGCTGCTGCTCCCTAAACAGTAAGATGCATCTTAACGGCTGTATTTCCGTGATACGGTATCAAAATGCTCGTTAATACCTCGTATTAACTCTGCTTTTTCAACCGTCTGACGAAAATCCATCTCGTTAACCTGCGTGCTTTTCAAAAAGCATGATTATTCTTGTTTCAGGATGCAACGCAAAATTTGACGAATTAATTATTTCCTGTTCTTTTCGTAAAGAACCTTAAGACCGTAGAGAGTAAGCTCACGGTTAAAAGTTATATCTCTTTTGCAGCTTTTGATAAGGTCGCGTGCAAGACCGCCCGTTGCAACGGTTGTCATAACCTTATCGCCGAGTTCAGCTTCAAGCTTTTCGCAAAGACCGTCTATCATTGAAGCATAGCCGAAAACCGTTCCCGACTGCATGGAGTCAATCGTGTTTTTGCCGATTGCTTTTGCAGGAGTCTTAAGGCTGATATTCGGAAGCTGAGATGTTCTTGCGGAAAGTGCATCGAGTGAAATTCCGATGCCGGGTGTAATCGTGCAGCCGCAGAAAGCGCCGTTTTTATCAATAACGCTTATCTTGCTTGCTGTGCCGAGGTCAATAACAAGGCAGGGGAGAGGATAAAGTGCCGCAGCACCAACACAGCCTGCAAGCAAATCTGCGCCGAGTTGTGCGGGGTTGTCAATCAAAATGTTCATTCCGGTTTTTATTCCGGGTCCGAGTATCATAGGTTTCTTGTTTGTTATTTTTTCGACAGCCTCGCTTATTGTTGCTGAAAGCTCGGGCACAACGCTGCTTATTGCAGAACCTGAAAAGCTGTTGCATTCCGTGTTATACAAATCAAAAATCTGTCTGAATTCTATAGCATATTGGTCGGGAGTTCTTGAACGGTCGGTTGCAAGTCTTGAAATAAACGCAAGCTCGTCACCGTCATAAACACCGATTGTTATGTTAGTGTTACCGATATCAATTGTAAGAAGCATCAAATCACCCTTTCGGCAATATTCCAATATATTATACACTATGATTATAGATATTGCAACGAAAAATCAGCTTGCATTTATAAAAAATAATTGTATAATATGTATATAAATTATTAATTAAGAGGTTTTATCGTGAAATGTTCTGTATGTCCCCGTAATTGTTCGGCGGAAAGAAATATAAACCGTGGAATCTGCGGAGTCGGTGAAAGCTTCAAGGTTGCCCGTGCTGCACCTCATTTCTGGGAAGAACCCTGCATAAGCGGCGAAAAAGGTTCGGGAACGGTTTTCTTTTCGGGATGTAATCTCGGATGTGTATATTGTCAGAATTTTGAAGTCAGCTATGCCGCATTCGGCAAGGAAGTAAGCGAAACAGAGCTTATGAGGATTTTTGATAATCTTATTGAAAAAGGGGTTCATAATATCAATCTCGTAACTCCGACTCATTATGCACCGATGCTTGCAAAGGTTCTTTCCGAATATAAATCATCTGTGCCGATTGTGTATAACTCCTCGGGATATGAAAAAGCCGAAACGCTGAAAATGCTTGAAGGTCTTGTTGATATCTATCTTCCCGATATCAAATATTTTGACTCCGCACCTGCAAAAAAATATTCGGATGCAGAGGATTATTTCGATTATGCTTCATCTGCCGTACTTGAAATGTACCGTCAGGTCGGTGATATTGAAACGGATGAAAACGGTATTGCGAAAAAGGGGATAATAGTCCGCCATATGGTTTTACCGGGTAATATTTCTCAAGCGGTCAAGGTTTTTTCGTGGGTAGCGGAGAATCTGTCAACAGAAACTCATATCAGCGTTATGAGGCAGTATACTCCATTCGGAAAGGCAAAGGAAATGCCGCCCATTGACAGGAAGCTTTCCTCAAAAGAATATAGGATTGTGAAGGATAAAATTCTTGCTCTCGGCTTTGAAAACTGTTATTTTCAGGGCAAAGAGTCGTCAACTGAAAATTTTATTCCAAATTTTAACCTTGAAGGTGTTGACCTTTTATAAAATATTTGCTAAATTATATAAGAAAATAAAAATCGGAGGTAAAAAATCATGGCAAAAGGAAACGGATTTTTCGGCGAATTCAAAAAATTTATCATGAGAGGCAATGTTATTGACCTTGCAGTCGGCGTTATCGTTGGCGGTGCATTCCAGGCAATTGTTAAGTCACTTGTTGACGATGTTGTTATGCCCGTTATCAGCCTTGCTACAAAGGGAATTAATTTTGCAGATTTATTCATCGCTCTCGACGGCGGCGAATATGCAACTCTTGCTGCTGCTCAGGAAGCAGGTGCAGCAACTCTCAACTACGGCAACTTTATCAGCGCAATCATCAACTTCCTCATCATGGCATTTGTTGTATTCCTTCTTGTTAAGGGAATCAATGCTGTTGCTGAAAAGTCAAAGAAAAAGGAAGAAGAAGCTCCCGCAGAACCCACAACCAAGGAATGCCCCTACTGCAAGAGCGAAATTGCAATCGGCGCAACAAAGTGCCCCAACTGCACATCAGACCTTTAAAATCAATGGGGCTGTCTTACCGAGAAGTAAGACAGCTCCT
>JAZSNQ010000187.1:0-5584 GCA_045536515.1 Acutalibacteraceae bacterium
TCCCGAAAACGCAAATAAAAGCGTTGCCGTTATCGGCGACTCAACATTCATCCATTCCGGCGTAACAGGTCTTATCAACATTGCGTATAATGCAACGAATTCCGTTGTTATCATTCTTGATAACTCAATCACGGGCATGACGGGTCATCAGGAAAATCCCACAACCGGTAAGAATATCAAGGGTGAACCTGCAAATGCGGTAAGCCTTGAAAAGCTTGCAAAGGCAATCGGAATTGAAAACGTGTGTGTTGTTGACCCCTATAATCTTGCAGAAACAAAAGAAGGCATCAAGAACGCTCTTGAAGCAGACGGTCCCGCCGTTGTTATTTCAAGACGTCCCTGCGCACTTCTCAAAACAGTCAAACATAATCCACCCCTTAAGGTTAATGCCGACAAGTGCAAATCCTGCAAAATGTGCATGAAGATAGGCTGTCCCGCAATCAGCATGAAGGACGGTAAGGCACAGATTGATTTCACGCAGTGCCTCGGCTGTAACGTTTGCAGTCAGCTCTGCAAATTCGGCGCTATCGAATAAGGAGGTATGGAAAATATGAACAAATCAATTATGATTGTCGGCGTTGGCGGTCAGGGAACATTGCTTGCAAGCCGTATTCTCGGTGCGGCACTTCTCGACTGCGGCTACGACGTTAAGGTTTCCGAAGTCCACGGAATGAGCCAAAGAGGCGGCTCGGTTGTTACATATGTCAGATTCGGCGAAAAGGTATCCTCCCCCATCATCGAAAAGGGCGAAGCCGATATCATTCTTGCATTTGAAAAGCTTGAGGCTGCAAGATGGCTTGAATATCTTAAGCCCGACGGCAAGATTATCGTTAACACTCAGCAGATTGACCCCATGCCCGTTGTTATGGGTGCTGCCGAATATCCTGACGGAATCATCGAAGCTCTCAAAGCATCTGGTGCAGACATTGAAACAGTCGATGCTCTTCCCATGGCGGTTGAAGCGGGAAATTCAAAAGCAGTCAATGTTATTCTTATCGGCGCAATGGCAAAAAACATGACTGTTGTTGCAAAAGAAAAATGGATAAAAGCACTTGAAGAAAGTGTACCTCCCAAATTCCTTGACCTTAATATGAAGGCATTTGAAATGGGTTATAACATATAAGTAAGAAAGAAGAATTTAAAATGAGCAAATATTTTCAGCCCGAAATCGAAACCATGCCGGTTGAAGAAATCAAGGCACTCCAGAGCGAAAAACTCGTAAAACAGGTTAAGCGTGTATATGAAAACGTTGAATATTACCGCCATCTGATGGATGAAAAAGGCGTTACTCCCGATGATATCAAATCCATTGATGATTTGCACAAGCTCCCGTTTCTTACCAAATCTGACCTCCGCGATGCATATCCCTACGGTCTTCTCGGCACAGACCTCAAAAACTGCGTTAGAATTCACTCAACAAGCGGTACAACAGGTAAACGAGTTGTTGCATACTATACCCAGAATGATATTGACCTTTGGGAAGATTGCTGTGCAAGAGCAATTGTTGCTGCAGGCGGTACAAACGAAGATGTTTGTCAGGTAGCTTACGGTTACGGTCTTTTCACAGGCGGCTTCGGTCTCAACGGCGGGTCACAGAAGGTAGGCTGTCTGGCTCTTCCCATGTCATCGGGCAACACAGAGCGTCAGATTCAGTTTATGCAGGACCTCCATTCAACAATCATCTGCTGCACACCTTCATATGCGGCATATATCGGCGAAACACTCAAGGAAATGGGTCTTACCCCCGATGACATCGACCTTAAGGCAGGTGTTTTCGGTGCAGAACCCTGGACAGAAGAAATGCGCCGCGATATTGAAAAATCTCTCGGTATTAAAGCATATGACATTTACGGTCTTACAGAATCAACCGGCCCCGGTGTTGCGTTTGAATGTGAAGAGCAGACAGGTATGCACATCAACGAGGACCATTTCCTTGCTGAAATCATTGACCCCGAAACAGGCGAAGTTCTTCCCGAAGGCTCAAAGGGCGAGCTTGTTTTCACAAATCTTGACAAAGAAGGCTTTCCCCTTCTCAGATACCGAACAAGAGATATCTGTATTCTTTCGAGAAAGAAATGCTCATGCGGCAGAACTCTTATCAAGATGGCTAAACCCATGGGCAGAAGCGATGATATGCTGATTATCCGCGGCGTTAACGTATTCCCCTCACAGATTGAAACCGTGCTTCTTCAGGAAGGCTATTCACCCAACTATCTCATTGAAGTTGACAGAGCAAACAATGTTGACACTCTTGATATTTCCGTTGAGCTCAATCCCGACCAGTTCTCAGATACCGTCAAAGAGCTTTCCGCAAAGGAAAAAGCTCTTGCAAACGCAATCAAAACAATGCTCGGCATCAATCCCAAGGTACATCTTGTTGCACCCAAATCAATCACAAGAAGCGAAGGCAAGGCTGTCAGAGTTATTGATAAGAGAAAACTTCACGATTAAGAAAGGGGCATAAATATGAGCGTTAAACAGATTTCGGTTTTTGTTGAAAACAAAAAGGGCGGACTTTACGAGGTAACTTCCGTACTTAACAAAGCAAACGTTGATATCCGTGCTCTTTCAATTGCGGATACAACAGACTACGGCATTCTCCGCCTTATCGTAAGCGACTATAAAAAAGCACTTGAAGCACTCAAAACTGAAGGCATTATTGCTTCCGTGACAGACGTTCTCGGCATTGAGGTTTCGGATACACCCGGCGGTTTCTCCGAGGCTGTAAAGATTCTTTCGGATGCTGATATAGCTGTTGAATATGCTTATGCATTCATCACCCGTCACGAAGGTGCTGCCTGCGTTATTATCAGAGTTGAAGATAACGCAAAAGCGGCAAATATCCTCGGCAAGGCAGGAATTTCGCTTATCGAAGCGGATAAAGCATTTAACTGACAGTAACATACCCCCGAAGATTTTGACATTAATCAAAATTTTCGGGGGTATGATTTTAATATACAATATTATCAAGAACCGCAAACGCCTGCGAATAATCCTTTTCCGATTTGAAGCGTGTGATTCTTTTCAGAATGTTATCATAGAATCTCGGCTCTTCTTCGGTTTCCCTTGCCTCTTCCTGAGCTTTATATTCATCAAAGCTTTTCTTAAGCGTAAAAAGAAATTCATCCTTAGTATAGACCTTAAATCTTTCAACTTCAAGCTCAAATGCAAGTTCTTCCAATTCCTCAAAGGCATCCGCACCGTATTCTTCTGTCATTTCGCGCATGGTATCGCCTTCAAAATAATATCTTATTCCCGAAAGATAACCGAAAGCTTTACGTGCATCAAGATAACCCATTTTCATTCTTTTTTCAAACATTTCTTCGCTGAAATCGAACGCTGCACCCAAATCCTCAACATCATATGGTCTTATATAAATCATTTCCGCACAGGTTATATCATTCTTGTGACCTATCCCCTTTATCGAAGAAATATCAACAACAATCATTCTGTTATATCCGTTGCGGATAAGCATATTCATGGGCGCATTGTCATAAACACCGCCGTCGAGATATCGCTCTCCCTCGGGACCTATCTTGCTGACTCCGGGCACCTTTGAGGAGGCAAGAAGATAATCAACAAGCTGACCCTCGGGAATTTTATCAATGAAAATTTCAAGCGGTGTGAATTCAGAAAGATAATATGTTACCATTCCGAATTTTACATCGGATTTTCTTACTTTTTCTTCATCAACAAACCGTGCAACAAGCTCTTTTGTGGGAGAAGCATCTATTCCGCCGTTTCTGACAATTTCTTTGAAAAGCGCAGGAAAATTCCTGAAGCTGAAAAGATTTTCGGGGTCGCGGAGTTCTTCCGTTATTTTTACGCCTTTATCTACGGAAGCGCTCTTCCAGAGTGTTTTTGCTTCATCAAATGAATCAGCCGCAATAAGCGCACCGTTGATAGAGCCTATGGAAACTCCGACAACAGCCGAAAATATTATTCCGAGTTCTTTCATAGCCTGCCATGCACCGAGCTGATAAGCTCCCTTTGCACCTCCGCCTGCAAGCACAAGACCGTATTTTTTCATAACATCACCTGATTATATTTTACCACATTTCATCTTTATTGCAACAAAAATCTGTTGACATTATCACAATTGCATTATATCATTTTATTATATTGAATTAAGGAAGGTTGTTCTTATGAAACTCCCCGTTTGTGTAGAAAAAAGAATGGACGAATATTGCTCCGTTATTGAAAAATACAGTCAGAAACTTGCAAAGCTTTACAGAAACTGCTATCCCAACACTCTTGAAACCGCCACGGAATTCATGCCCGACGGCTCTGTTTTTGTTTTGACGGGCGATATCCCCGCGATGTGGCTTCGTGACTCAACGGCAGAGGTTTCTCACTATATTCCCCTCGCAAAAAAAAATGAAGATATCAGAGATATCATAAAAGGCGTTATCAAAAGGCAGAGAATGTACATATCACTCGAGCCTTATGCAAACGCATATAAAAAAGAGCCGAATGACCATAAGGAATTCGACGATTATCCCGAAAATCATCCGATTGTCTGGGAAAGAAAATACGAAATCGACTCCCTCTGCTATCCCGTAAGACTTGCCTATCTTTACTGGAAAGCAACGGGTGACAATGATATTCTCGGCAAGGAGTTCCTTGAAAGCACAAAAACAACGGTCAACCTCTGGAAAACCGAACAGCATCATTTTGAAAAATCACCCTACCGTTTTACAAGGAAAAATTGTCCCGAGCAGGATACAATTCATAACGACGGCATGGGCAACCCCGTTGATTACACGGGCATGACATGGTCGGGTTTCAGACCGAGCGACGATGCCTGCAGATACGGTTATCTCGTTGCATCAAATATGTTTGCGGTTGTTGCACTCCGATATCTTGAGGAGATGCTCAATGCGGCATATCCCGACGAAAAAGAGCTTATCGCAGACTGCATTTCGCTTAAAGCGGATATCAAAAAGGGAATTTCGGAGTTTGCGGTTGTTGAACATGAAAAATACGGCAAAATCTATGCCTGCGAGGTCAACGGCAAGGGCGATTATTTTCTTTTTGACGATGCAAATGTGCCGAGCCTTCTTTCCGCACCCTATCTCGGATTCTGCGAATACGATGATGAAATTTATCTGAACACAAGAAGATTCATCTTAAGCAAAGATAACCCCTATTACTATGAAGGCAAATTCGGAAAAGGTGTCGGAAGTCCCCATACTCCCGAAGGCTATATCTGGCACATCGCCCTTTCAATGCAGGGTCTTTCAACTAACAATGCCGATGAAATCCGTGAGATTCTTCATATTCTCGAAACAACCGACGGCGATACGGGTTATATGCACGAAGGCTTTGATGCAAATGACCCCAATAAATTCACAAGAAGCTGGTTCAGCTGGTCCTGCGCACTTTTTGCAGAACTTGTCGAAAAAGCGGTTGATAAAAAAATAATTTAAGAAAATACAAAAAAAGACTTGCAAAAAGAAAAACATTATGATAATATAATATGCGTTCGATAAGAGCGCATATTAATATGCTGCTATGGCTCAGGCGGTAGAGCGCATCCTTGGTAAGGATGAGGTCGGCGGTTCAATTCCGCCTAGCAGCTCCA
>JAZSNQ010000132.1:0-2421 GCA_045536515.1 Acutalibacteraceae bacterium
GAATTAAGATAAACGGAAAAAGAGCGCAGATAAACGACCGACTCAGTTTGGGTGCAGTCGTTGATATGTATATTAACGACGAGTTTTTCGCCCCTGCCGATGAACATTATGATTTTCTTTCGGCATCAAAAAAGCTTGATATCGTTTATGAAGATGAAAATATACTTCTGCTCGACAAAAAAGTCGGATTGCTTTCACATCCCGATGAAACGGAGTATAATGATACTTTAATAACAAGAGTCAAGAGATACCTTTATGAAAAAGGCGATTACGACCCGAAAGACGAGCATTCTTTTGCACCTGCACTCGTCAACAGAATAGACAGAAACACGGGCGGCATTGTTATTGCGGCAAAAAACGCCGAAAGTCTGCGTATTTTAAACCAAAAACTCAAGGACAGGGAACTCGAAAAATATTATCTGTGCGTTATTCACGGCACATTAAAAAAGAAAAGCGGAACACTGACAGGCTGGCTTATTAAAGATGAAAAGAAAAACAAGGTCAGGGTTTTTGAAAAACAGATGCCCGATTCAAAAGAAATCCGAACGAAGTATTCCGTTATTTCCGAGCGAGACGGTCTGAGTCTTGTTGAGGTTGAACTTCTTACCGGAAGAACACATCAAATCAGAGCACATTTTTCAAGCATCGGTCATCCTCTTCTCGGCGACGGAAAATACGGCACAAACGCACTCAACAAGGCGTTGGGGTACAAGAAGCAATTTCTTTATTCATATCGTCTCAAATTTGATTTTTCAACCGATGCAGGCATTCTTGAATATCTCAACGGCAAAAGCTTTACGGTTGAAGACGTATGGTTCAAATCTGAATTCTTAAACGGAAATCTCACAAATCCCAACGGTTGATTTATTAAATTATTACAAACGAAATATTAATTTTCAAAAAAAGCTTGTAAAAATTATAAAAATAGTATAATATATGTGTGTTATGCCGATTTTGTTCGGTCGGCAACTATTATATAAAAGTAAAGGATGAACAGTTATGGCAAAAAATGAAAGCTCAATGAGCAAGGCTGAAGTTTACCGCGAGGAACGCAAGGCCAGAATAGCTAAGGCAGCTAAAAAGTATGCAAAAAGCATTGAAAAGAGAACAACTGCCGCAGGTATTCTCAAGAAAGTTGTTGCAATCGTTCTCGCAGTTGCAATCGTTGGCGGTATCGCATGGAAAATCGTTGACAGTCTCGGTGTTATCGAAAAAGCTGTTACCGCAGTCAACATCGGCAATGATAAAATCACTGCAGCTCAGTTCAATTACTATTATACTGCACAGTATCAGCAGATGGCTTACTATGCAGATATGTATGCTCAGCAGGGCGCGAGCATAGGATTTGATACTAGCATTGCTCCCGATGAACAGGAATCAACCCAGAAAGACGAAAATGAAAACGCTCTTACATGGGACGAGGTTTTCAAGGATTCAGCTGTTAACTATGCACAGTTCGTTTACGCATACTATAACGAAGCTGTCAAAGCAGGCTATAAGCTTACCGATGACGAAAAGGCTGAAATCAACGAAACAATCGAAAGCTACAGAGATGAAGCTGCAACCAACAACTATTCTCTCAATGCTTATCTCCGCGAAAGCTTCGGCGGCGGTTTCAATGAAAAAGCTTTCAGAAAACAGCTTGAAATGGAAACTCTTGCAAAGAATTATTCCGAGGACAAGGCTACAGAGCTTGAAACAGCGGTTACCGATGCCGACATAAAGGCTGAATACGATGCAAACAGAAAAGACTACGACTACGCAGACGTTCGTTACTATTCATTTGCATTCACAACGCTTACTCTTAACGACGGCGAAACAGAAGATGCTCTTAAAGAAAGACAGAAGGCTGCAAACGCTAAGGTTGAAGCCGATGCAAAGGCTATCTTTGACAAGCTCACAGACGAAGCTTCATTCCAGGCTGCAATCACAGCTTATAAGAACGAAGGCAAAGAGAAGCCCACAGATGACGATTACACCACACTTTCCGAAATCACAACATACAGCTCACTTCATGCATCAACCGACAAGGCAGTTGCAGACTGGGCATTTGATGCAGCACGCAAGGCAGGCGACAAAAATCTTATCGTCGGTGATAAAGCTGTTTACATCGTATATACCGTTAAGCCTCTCTACTCAATGAACAGCGTTGACGTTCGTCATTGCCTTGTTGAATTTGAAGCAGAAGATGCAGAAAACGTAACAGACAAAGAAAAAGAAGCAGCACAGACTAAGGCAAAGGCTCTTCTTGACGAATGGCTTGCAGGCGATAAGACAGAAGAAAGCTTTGCAGAAATGGTTAAGAACAACACCGCAGACACTGCTTCCGCAGAAACAGGCGGTCTTTACGAAGGCATCAGAACAACAGACAATTATGTTGCTTCATTTGAAGAATGGTCATTTGATGATGCAAGAAAAGCA
>JAZSNQ010000210.1:0-17727 GCA_045536515.1 Acutalibacteraceae bacterium
ACCCGCAAGTGGTATGTGATCGATGCAGCAGGCAAGCCCATGGGTAAGGTTGCTGTTGAAGCTGCAAAGCTTCTTCGCGGCAAGCATAAGGCTATCTTCACACCTCACGCAGACTGCGGCGATCATGTTATCATCATCAACGCTGAAAAAGCTGTTCTCACCGGCAGAAAGCTTGATCAGAAAATGTATTACCGTCACACAGGCTACATCGGCCATCTCAAAGAGGTTAAGTACAGCACTCTTATGAAGACAAGAGCTGATTTTGCTATGACACTTGCTGTTAAGGGCATGATTCCCGACACAGTTATCGGCCGTCAGGCTCTCACCAGACTTCGCGTATTCAAGGGCGCAGAACACGTTCACGCTGCTCAGAAGCCCGAAGCATGGGAATTTTAAGAAAGGGAGGCTATAAATAATGTACGATTCAAATCCTTATTTCTACGGTACAGGCCGCAGAAAGAGTTCAGTTGCCAGAGTACGTGTTTATGCAGGTACAGGCAAGATTATAATCAACGACAGAGAGATCGACGATTATTTCGGTCTTGAAACACTCAAGCTCATCGTTCGTCAGCCTCTCGCACTCACAGACACAGCTGAAAAGTTCGACATCATCTGCCGTGTAGGCGGCGGCGGTGTTACAGGCCAGGCAGGCGCAATCCGTCACGGTATCGCAAGAGCACTTCTTCAGTATGACGAGAACCTTCGTCCCGCCCTCCAGAAGGCAGGTTTCCTCACCAGAGACCCCAGAATGAAGGAAAGAAAGAAGTACGGCCTCAAAGGCGCACGTCGTGCACCCCAGTTCTCAAAGAGATAATTTATCCCGAATGGGGATTATCGAAAACCCTTGGAATCTCAACGGTTCCAAGGGTTCATTTTATTTGTCTGGTTGTGTGTTGAGAAATCCGATAAACTGTGATATACTGAAATTCAGGAAAGAACGATAATCGAAAGATAAATTTTTAAGGAGTTATTATGAGTTTTATGAACCTTGCGGCCGAGAGGTATTCGGTGCGGAAATTTACGGACAAGCCTCTTGAAAAAGAGGTTATAGACAAAATTCTTGAAGCGGGGCACATTGCACCTACGGGCTGCAACTATCAGCCGCAGAGGATTCTTGTTATGAGCAATGAAGAAACACTTGCAAAGCTGAAAGAATGCACACGATGTCATTTTGACACTCCCTGTGCAATGCTTATCTGCTACAATAAGGATGAATGCTGGACAAGACCCTATGACGGTGCACAATGCGGCATTGTTGATGCAAGCATTGTCACAACTCATATGATGCTTCAGGCGTGGGAGCTTGGTGTCGGCTCAACTTGGGTTATGCACTTCAATCCGTTCAAGATGCGTGATGCCTTTGCAATCCCCGAAAATATTGAACCCGTCGCACTTCTCGTTATGGGTTACCCCGCACCTGATGCAGCACCCAACGAAAGACACACGATTTACAGACCGATGGAAGAAACGGTTTGTTACAATAAATTCTGATAAAAAGCTGAAACTTTGAGGTGTTACCGTGAAGATACAAATAAACAGCAGCAAAAAATTTCAGACCTATGAAGGCATTGGCGCAAGCGGTGCGTGGTGGGCACAGATTGTCGGCGGATGGGACAACAAGGATGAAAACGGCGAAGAAATCCGAAACGTTATATCACGCCTGCTTTACAGCAAAACCGACGGAATAGGTATGAATATATACCGATATAATATCGGCGGCGGTTCCGCACACAGCGGAAACGGTGAATACTCAGATTTTGCACGCAGAACGGAGAGCTTTGACACCGATGACGGCAGATATGATTTCAGCCGTGACAAAAATGCGGTGTATATGATGCATCAGGCTGTCCGTGACGGTGCGGAAGAAGTTATCCTTTTCGTTAATTCACCCATAGAGAAGCTGACCGAAAACGGCTGGGCACATCTTAAAAAACATCAGCTTTTCAGAACTAATTTAAGCAGAAAAAACTATTTGCCTTTTGCTAAATACTGCCTTGATGTTACAGAGCATTTTGTTGACGAAGGCTTGCCCGTGAAGTATCTTTCGCCTGTTAACGAGCCTTTCTGGATATGGACAGGCGGTCAGGAGGGCTGCCATTATTCGCCCCGTCAGGCAGGCAAGGTTATGCGTGTTTTTGCCAAAGAACTGAAAAAACGCACAAGGCTTTCCACAGTAAAACTTTCGGGTGTTGAAAACGGTGATATCCGCTGGTTTAATAAATCGTATACCCGTAATCTTTTGGGATATCCCGAAGTGCGTGACTGCATTGATGCCGTTGACCTGCATTCATATTTTCTTCATCAGCCGCTGCCGTTTTTTAATAACAGAATAAAATTCCTCAAACGGTACAGAAAATGGATGGATAAGCATTATCCCGATATGCCGATAAAAATGAGTGAGTGGACTCATATGGTCGGCGGCAAAAATCCGAATATGGATTCCGCCCTCGAAACCGTAAAGGTTATGATTGAGGATTTCACTTTGCTCGGTGTTACCTCGTGGCAGCATTGGATTGCCTGCTCACATTATGATTATCACGACGGTCTTGTTTATCTCGATATTGAAAACAAGAGTTTTGAAACCACGAAAAGGCTTTATGTAACAGGCAATTTTTCAAAATACATACCGTTGGGTGCAAGGCGTGTTGAAGCAGCTTGTGATGATGACGATATTATGCTTGTTGCCTTTGAAAATGAAGTAAAAACCGTTCTTGTTATCGTAAATCCGACAAATAAAGAGAAGAATTATACATTGCCCCGTGATGCGGTTACGGCTGTTACAAATGACGAAAAAAATCTTGAAGAAAGCAATGTCTGTGCGAATGAAAGCATTGCAATAACCCCCGAATCCGTTACAACTGTTGTATTTGAAAAATAATATGAGGAGAATTTGCCTATGAATATAAAAGATAAAGCAATCGGATTCCTTGCTTCCGCAAGAAAGTATTGGAAAACTCCGCCCGAAGGCAGATATATGACATACAAGGAAATCGCCTCTCTTGCAGGCGGCGGAATAGGTGTCAGAATTATTGTTTACTGCTTTCAGCAGATGACAATTTCAACCGGCAACACTCTTCTCGGCAACACAATCGGCATTGACCCGATGGCTCTGCAGATAATTTATATTATCAGTCTGCTGACTGCTTTTCCGCTGACGGCACTCCGTGCGCAGATGATAGACAACACCCGCAGTATGAAGGGCAAATACCGACCTTATCTCATAACAATGGGCTTGCCGACGGTTATTCTCGGCTCGGCGTTTTTGTGGATGCCATATGAAAATATGAGCCTTTTTGCAAAATGTGCGGTTGTGCTCGGATTTAATATTGCATTCCAGTTTTTCTACAGCTTTTTCAATGATTCATACGAAAGCCTTATCAATGTTTTGTCACCGAACAGCATTGAACGCTCCGATGTTCTTTCGGTTCGCTATGTTGTGGAGAATATTTCGCCTTCAATAGTCGGCATAATATTTCCGTTGCTTGCAAAGCTTGTAACGGGTGAAGATAAATTATACGATATAAGAATTTATCGCTATATCTATCCTCCGATGCTGTTTGCGGGATTTCTTGTGTCAATGATAATTTATGTCAACACAAAGGAAAAAACGGTTCAGGCAAAAACACACCGTGCACAGATAAGATTTATTGACGCCTTCAAAGCGGTGGCAAGAAACAAATATTTCTGGGTTATATCGCTTGCAGGCTGGATTGGTTTCCTTGAAATCGGCTTTCATAATATTATGCAGTGGATGTATAACTATCAGGGCGCTTGCTCGGCGGGGCAGTATGCCGTGATTACTGCCATTGCGGGCAACGCATCATTCTGGCCGAATCTTGTCGGTCCGTTTCTTATCCGCAAACACGGCAAAAAGAAAATTCTTATAGTCACCAATGCCTTGAGCGTTGCTTTTATTCTGATGATGCTGCCTGTTATCCGTCAGGCAGGTAAGCCGGGAGCAATATGGATTCTTCTCATATTCACTTTTATAAATCAGTTTATCACTTCTCTCGGTCATCTGCTCGGACCTAGTGTTAATGCGGATATAAGGGATTATCAGCATTACATAACGGGCGAAAGAATTGACGGTATGTTTGCGGCGGTAGGTCTTATCGGTAACGCAATAACAATGGTTACAGGTCTTGCGCTTCCTGCGATTTATGAGAAAACGGGTCTGAACAAAGAAACGGCAATTTCAATGGGATATGACGGCTCCGTTGTTTACGAGGTGCTCAATGACAGGAGCTATTTCATAAGCATATGCTCTGTTCTGATTATTGCATCGGCAATCGGTGCCGCACTCAATGTTATTCCGTATTTCTTCTATGATTTCACTGAAACAAAGCAGAAAGCAATCATCAAAGTTCTGAAAATCCGTGCAATGTTTGAGGATTATTCCCGAAATCGGCATAACGATGAAGCGTTTGCCGAAGCGATTGGAATTATTAAAGAGTCGAGAGCATTGAGCACAAAACTGCCGCATGACCTTGAAGCGGAAAAGAAAAAAGGTTTGAGCAAAAAAGAGCTTGCAATACTGAAAAAAGAAAATGAAGAAACAGAAATTGCACGGTTTGTTATGGAAGAACTCTGCAAATATGACACCCCCGAAGGCAGAGAAGAGCTTTATGAAGCACGGCTGCTCACGGCAAACGGACCTGAAAGCTTTATGACGGTTGAATTGCCGACAAAGAAAGAGATAAAGGCATATCCCGTGCAAACACAGACTCAGATAAACCGCAGAAGAAATGCTCTGATGCGTGCGGAGAATATTGCAACCGCAAAGCGGATATTTAAAAAATACTATAAAAACGGAATTGAGTTATTTGATACAACCGCGCTTGACGAGCTTTATGAATCGGGAAACCGCATTCAGACAAAGATTCTTGAAACAACAGAAAAAATTAAAGCGGCAAAGGAATCAAAATCAAATGAAGCGTTGCCGCAATTAAAGCAGGAATTTAAAGAGTTGAGGGCTAAAAGGTCAGAAGTTCAAAAACAAATCAAATCCGAAGAACGCAGATATTCTCTTTATTGCCGTGTCGTAAAGCCCTATATTGATGCACAGCGCATAATTGAGCAGGCAGAGAGCTATGCAAGGCTTGAAGAATTGGAGAAAGCTTGGTTTAATTAGGACACAAAAAGCTCGGACTGTATCTGCATATCGAAATCTATATCAAACATAACAAGCTCCGCAGGAAAATCTCTGCGGAGCTTGTGTGTTATCAAATGAAATTTTTAATATGCTGCAGATGGGAATTTAACGGTTTATTTGTTCTGTTTAATAACGATAGCAAAGTCTGCCGTAAGGGGCGGCATCACCCTTTGTATAGAATGAATTTACATCGTTTTCGATATAATTATCTGCCCATTTAAAATTGAAACCGTCGGCTGAATCAACAAGAGATTTTGAAACTTTGAGCATCAGTTTGTTGTCCTCATAACGGATTTCGGATTCACCGATTTTAGTGAAAACTCCATCGATGTTCTTCTCAACATTGGTTTTGCCGTTGACGGGTGCGGTGCGGTTGGCAACAATGTTTTCATTGATGAAAAGTGTCATCCAGCTTCCGCCGTCGGGAGAAGAAAGTGTGTCGGCTGTGTCAACATAAAAATAATAGTTTTTCTCATCCTCAGCGACCTTCATATTGACAATATCGTTTCTTCCCGATGAATCGGTTATCGGATTCTGAGCAAAATCAACCGAATTTCTGTCGGCTGTATCGTTTCTGTAATCTCTGTATACCGACCTTATTTTCTCCGAATCCCATTGTGCAAAGCTGCTGTTAATATCTATGGTCACGTTCTGGCTTTTTGTAACTCTGCCCACCGTGCCCTTGAACTTTGCGATATAATTCACCATCTGCAGATAATAGTTATCGCCGAGAATACCTGCGGAGGGTTCAACATCACGGGAGGCATTTTCGTCGGCACAGTCAACAAAAACAATCGGATAGTTTTCTTCGGGAGTCTGTCTTTGAGCAACCCATTCGTTAAAGCCTGTTACAAAAATAATGTCGGGATTCATTTTAATTGCAAACTCCCATTGCTCTGCAAAATTATGACCGTATAGCATTGCATTTTCAGATGAATCGTTTTCGCCGTTATGCCACGAACGGGTGCGGTCGTTTGCACCGTACCATGCGGTTTTGCTGAATGCGCAGGTATCCGAATGCTGAGCAACGGAAACATTCATTATCTTAATTCCGTCTTTTTTGAAGACAGAGCGATATGTGAGCGAACGGTCAAATTCCATCCACGGAAAACCGTCATCCACCTTGTCCGCATTCGGCCATTGAGATTGTTTTATTCTGAAATACTCTTTGGCTTCGGGTTTTATCTCACCGTCATTTTCGTTGCCGATAATCAGCGGCTTACCGTCAAGACGGAACCAAAGCTCATCGAGTCGGGGATATTTTGCCTTGAGTTCAGTGTTGTTATAAATTTCATCGTAAATTCTGTTGATTGTATCTGCGGAATAGGAATTGGTGTAATATGCGATTTGCGGAATATCAAAGCCCTGAAGCAGATATTCATACCATACGCCTATAAGCTTTTTGGCAGGCTCCGAATATGTAAATGCATTCGTTGCGTCGATGACTATGAAATCAACTGCAGCATCTGTCAGTATCTGAACATGCTTTCTGAAAACCCAGTCATCGCTTGCGGAATAATATCCGAGAAGCGGTTCACCCCAGAAATGGAACTCCTGCTGAACTCCGCCGCCTGCCGCAATCCATTCTTCTTCAGAATTTATTGCATCGGGATGTTCTTTAACAAGCTTTGAATTGTCGATAATTCGAGTGCTGCCGTGCTGACCCTGCCAAAGAAAATAGAAAACTCCCACAAGCTTTTCGCTTTCGCCTGCGGAAACAACACTTCTGCCGAGAGCATCCGTGCAGGCAAGCGAGCCGTTGATATCAGCAGGCTTTTCCATAATTGTTCCCACCCCCGTAATGTTGTTTATCAAAGTCATAAAAAGCAGTATGACCGCCGTTATACTACGAACTAAAAACATTTCAAATCCACTCATAATTCATTCTTCCCATCTTTAATATTTCTGAATAGTATAAAACATTAAGTTCTGTAAAAATTGGGATATGTCGTTCTGTTTTCACAAATAAAACATATCATTTTTCTGTTTTATAAGCCGAAAACAAATTATTTATTTATCAAAACATTATAGTGTAATCAGGTCAGACTTTTATAGTTGTTTGCAAATTTTTCTTCCCAAGTTAATTCAATTTCTTTGCGCCACAACAATGCTTTCTCTTTCATTTCTTCACACAGTTCGGGCATTTCGTTGCAGAGATTGTGTTTCTCTCCGGGGTCGTTTTCAAGGTCAGAAAGGAAAACCTCCGAACGCTGTTCTTCACCTTCGACAAGCTGACCGTTAAGAACCAGTTTATATTTACCTTTCCTTGCGGCAGTCTGTCCTTCCATTTCCCAGAAAAGATATTCGTGCTCTGCATCTGAAATCCCGTTAATCATAGGAACAAGACTCATTCCGTCAAGCTGATAGTCATCGGGGTTTCCTCCGCAAAGTTCAAGTATGGTCGGAAAGATATCGGTTGAAATATGAGGTGCATATTCAACTTTGGTGTTTGTTCTGCCGTACCAACTGAGAATAGCGGGAATTCTTATTCCGCCTTCAAAAAGACTGAATTTATGGCCGCTGAAAATCCCTGCTGTACCGCCGTAATAATAATCCTGAGTGCCGTCAAGCCAGTTTCTTGATTCTCTTGAAGGACCGTTATCGCTCTGAAAATAGATAACTGTATTTTCAAGAAGTCCCTGACGGATAAGTTCATTTCTGATTTCACCTACACCGTCATCAACGGCACTTATCATAGCTGCCATAATCTGTCTGTCCTTTGAAAGATAAGGAAATCTTTTGAGGTATTTTTCAGGTGCGTGCATCGGATAATGAGGAGCATTATAGGCTACATAAAGCAAAAACGGTTCATTGTGGTGCTTTTGAATAAACTCAACACTTTTGCGGGTTATTCTTTCGGTCATATATTCACCGTTTTCATAAACCTCTTCATCGTTTTCCCAGAGGTCATGGGTTGGATTAGTGTTGCCGTCTGCCATTCCCCAATAAAAAATATGAGAGTAATAATCAACACAACCTGCAAGAAAGCCTGAAAATTCATCGAATCCGTTGGCATTGGGTCTGCATTCATCCTTGAGTCCGAGATGCCATTTACCCATAATACCGGTTTTGTAGCCAAGTTTTTTCAGTGCGGTTGCGATCGTGGGAACTTCGGGAGTAAGTCCTGATGCTCTGCGATGACCTGCAAGAATTGCTCTGACACCTGCATTTGCGGGATATCTTCCCGTCAGCAGTGATGCTCTTGACGGAGAACAAACGGGAGATGCCGAATACATTGAAGAAAATCTGATTCCGTCTCCTGCAACGGCATCAATATTCGGGGTTCTGAAATCCGTTGCTCCCATACAACTCAAGTCACCGTAGCCTTGGTCATCGGTCATTATTATAATCACATTAGGTTTTTTCAAAATACAACCCCCATTTTTATTGGTTAAAATTAAATAATCACATATCATTTATCTGATTCGGATTATCTTTGATGACAAATTCTCATCTAAGTGAATTATATCATATCACGGGTGTTTTGGGCTGTCAACAAATCATCGGAGATACAGACAATGAAATTGATTTGATATATAAATTTAAATGATTTTCGGTGACACAAGCTCAGATGATTTTGTGTTATTCGCTCATTTTTTGTAATCACAATTATATATGCAACCATTTTCTTCAAAAAAATGTCAATATTTTGTCAATAATTAAGAAAAAGCACAGATTCGGCGGTTAAACCGAACCTGTGCTTTTGTTTTTATCAGTCGGGCTGAGCAAATTCATGGGGTATATTCTGCTCAATTGCCGCAAGGAGTTTATCTGCGGAAACAATCTCAACTCTGTCATCAAGCTGACTGACGAAATATGCGAGGTCATCGGGACCGACTGTCCACGGATGAACATTGATTACCGTATAACCGTTGATGGTTTTTATATCGGCGGGCTTGGCGTTTATGATTGCCGCCTGCTCTGCAAGCCATTCATTGGTTACTTCGTCTGCATTACCGCTTGGATGCCAGAGGCTGAATCCGACACTTACAAACGGTTTGTCATCGGAGAAATAAACTCTGCCTCCACCGTCTGCATAGCGGTCGGGGTCAAGCTGAAGAATGCCGCCTTTGATATTGTCATATCTGGAAAAATAGCCGAGTCTTTTCTGCATGCTTCTGTCAAAATTATCATTCTCGATTTCATCAAGAAGGGTTATAATGCCGAGACCCGATTCAAGCATAACGGAAGCCGTATAATCCGAAAAAGCTTCAAGCTCCTTTGAATTCATCTTGGTAACTCTTGCATATCCGCCGCCCGAAGGACCTGTGATGAAGGTTGCATTGCCCGAATTCTCAAGCGTTCTCTTTATATCAACATCGGTAAGCTCTGCAGCAATCGGAGCGAAGGTCCAGGTTACGGGAGTGTCCGTACCGTAGCTTTGCCATGTATGGAATTCGCTGAATCCGTTTTGAATCCACTGCAGATTATCGCCGTCGCTGTAAACGATTGCAACATAATGTTTTTCGGAGTCAAGCTGAATCTCACCGTCAAACGGTGCATCAAACTTCTCGTCGGTTGCATCAAATGACGAGAGAATGCTCAGATTCCATGAATGGTCGGAAGGAATAACATAATGACCGTAGCGTGATGCGGATTCTGTGAATTTAACCTCATACTGACACCAACCGAAAATCGACGATGAAGGTTCAAGGTCTTTCATAACGCTGTCGCGGAAAAGTCTGCCTTCATAGTCGGCATCCTCAACATACATAACAAAAATATTCTGCTGAACGGCAAAATCTCTCATTCCGTGTGCATAGTAATACATATGAACAAGAGAATCATTGCGGAAGTTATCCTTATTCTCTTTATAGAATTTTCTGAGATATTTAAGGTCGATGTTATCGCCGCTGATGTCGGCGCGCTTTTCGAGTCCGAGCTGAATAACCGCTTCTTCATTCTCGGGTGTAACAGGTAACCAGCCATTGATTGTTGCAAGGTTTGTTGCAGTATTCAGCTGGCCATGGTCCTCTGCGGTTGCATAGAGAATATATCCGCTGTCTGCAATATAATCCTTGAATTTTGCAATTATTGTATTGAAATTCCAGGGATTGCCCGATTCATCGTTATAGACAAGCTTGTGACCTGCACCTTGAAGCTCATTGAGAGCATAGCGATTTGCTTCAGTTCCGAAATTAATGAAAATCTGCGGATTTTTTCTTGCCACAAGCCCCTGAAGGGCAATAACGGTGTGACGCTGAGCGTCTGAAAGCGCAGAAGCTTTGATAACGGTTATTTCATCTGCAAGCTCGTGTTCATCAAACTTTTCGTACATGTCAACAAGTGCCTGTTCGGTCAGAGGTTCGGGAGCCTTGACGAGTAATGCCGCATCAATTGTGTTGAAAAGAATGGAAAACATCATCACAATAAATGAAAGACCGAATCTTATTTTTGCCAAATCAATTCACTCCTGTCATTTTATGAAATTTGTTTTGATTTTGTTTTCGGGAATGTCACGCAGTTCATATTTTTCGTCGGTGTGACCGAGAATTATTGCACAGCAGGGAACCATGCCTTCGGGGAGATTAAGTTCTTCCAAAAGCTCTTCGTTATCGTTGAGCAGTCTGACTGCACCCCATATGTGGCACGAGCCAATGCCGAGCCCGGTGGCGGCGATTGCCATATTCTGAACAAGGATTGCTGCATTCGAGAAGTTTACATTAACACTCTTAAGGTCGGTTGAGGGAATGAGCGACGAAACAAGAATAACGGTCGGTGCACCGTAAAAAGGTCTGTGACCGCTTTCTCTTTCGCAATAATCCTCCCATTTGTTCAGATAGTCACGGTTGCTGATAACCGTCAGGTTCAGAGTGTCAAAAAGTGCTCTGCCGACGGGTGCCGCATAAGCAGCTTTGAGAATCCGGTCAAGTTCTGATTCGGTTATGTTTTCTCCGTTATATGTACGTATTGACCTTCTGCTGAAAAGATTTTCAAATGTGTTCATTCCTTAACTCCTATCTGAAGCTCGTCTGCATATTCTTTCATGGCTTCAATGCAGATTGATGCAACTTCTTTTACTTCCGTTCCGAGCATTTCACAGCCCTGCTTTATGAGTTCACGGTTGCACTTTGCGGCAAATTTTTTGTCTTTAAACTTTTTCATAAAACTTGAAATTTCCATATCGGTGATGCCTGCAGGTCTCATTCTTGCAGCTGCCTGAATAATACCCGTAAGTTCGTCAACGGTGAAAAGAGATTTTTCCATGTTGGTTAAGGGCTCAACATCGTTTCTGAGGGTGTAGCCGTGAGAGAGGATTGCACGGATTTCTTCATCCGAAACGCCTGCAGCCTTTAAAGGCTCTGCTGTGTGGTCAAGATGCTCGTCGGGATGCTGCTCATAGTCGTAATCGTGCAGATAGCCTACAGCCATCCAATGTTCTTTGTTTTCGCCGAAATGCTCTGCAAGTCCGCCCATAGCAACCATAACATTCTTGGCGTGCAGAATAAGATGAGGCTCGGTTGTGGTTGTTGCAAGAAGTTCTTTTGCTTTTTCCAATGTCAGCATTTTTATTTTCTCCTTTTATATACATATATTATAATTATAATTCTTGTTAAACCCGATGTCAATTGTTCGCCATGTTTTGTTTTGAGTAAAACATATTGAAATTATGACGTAAATCGTTTATACTATTTATCATGGAAAGGGGGATGCAAAATGCCTGTAAGATTAAATGAAAACAAGGAAATAGTTGAACGTGTCAAAAAAGGTCTTGAAGCGAAGGGCGGATATTGTCCGTGCAGGATTCCGAAGCTGCCCGAATACAAATGCATCTGCAAGGAATTCAAGGAGCAGATTGCCGACCCCGATTTTGAAGGCTATTGTCACTGTATGCTCTATTATAAATCCAAAGATTAAAGTAAGGAGAATAAAAATGGCTCTTATTATACTTAAGACAAACGATTTTGAAAAGGAAGTTCTCAACTTCAGCGGTACCGTTCTGCTTGATTTTTATGCGGATTGGTGCGGACCATGCAAAATGCTGTCACCGACGGTTGATGCGGTTTCGGAAGAATACCCCGATGTAAAGTTCTTCAAGGTTAATGTTGATGAAAGTCCCGAGCTTGCGGTGAAATTCGGAATTGTGAGCATTCCCACGTTGCTTGTGTTCAAAAACGGAAAGCTTGCATCGCAGAATGTCGGATACTGCATGAAAGAAAAAATAGTTGAAATGATTTTATAACAGAGGGCTTGTTATGTTTTTGAAAGCGAAAGAACATCTTGAAAAATACGGAATGGGAAATCTTGTTTCGGAATTTGAAGTTTCCTCCGCAACTGTCGGCGAAGCGGCAATAGCTGTCGGAGTCAGCGAAGGTGAAATAGCCAAAACGCTGTCGTTTATAGTTGATGAAAAGCCGATACTTATCGTTGTTGCGGGCGATGTTAAAATCGACAACGCAAAATACAAGGCGGAATACCATGCAAAAGCAAAGATGATTCCGTTTGAAATGGTTGAAGAACTTACAGGTCATTCGGTAGGCGGTGTCTGTCCCTTCGGAATAAACGAGGGAGTTACCGTTTATCTTGATGAATCGCTCAAAAGGTTTGAAATTGTCTATCCCGCCTGCGGAAGCTCCAACAGCGCAGTAAAGCTTACGATACCCGAGCTTGAAAAATCGTCGGGATTCACAAAATGGGTTGATGTGTGTAAATTTTCACTTTGAATAAAGCATATAAAAAACGAGACAGCTTCTTTGAAGTTGCCTCGTTCTTTTTGTTTTGGATTAAAGTGTTCCGTAGAAGATTTCCATAAGGAATTCGCTTACGGCGGCCCAGATGGGATTCCAGATGGGAGCGACCATGTCGAGAAGCTCACCGAGATAATCGAGATTAATCATCTTGAGGTCAAGGTTAGCGATACCTTCAAGAATAGTTGTCATAAGTTCTGCAAATCCGGTAATATCCATTTTTTATGTCCCCCTTAATATTATTTTCCGAGTTATGTAGAATGAGCAAAGCTTTTTGCTCATCCACATTATATATTATAGCAATTTGCTTGTCAAGCACGGAAGTGTAAAAAAACTTTAAACACAGTATTTCTGATATCTGTCAATCATTGCAACATCGGCAATGAGTTCAAAATAAAGACCGTCCGCACGGTACTCTTCAACATTGATAATGCTGTCCTTGCGCAGAATTGCCGCCGCCGAGCCGTCGGAATAGGGGATAAGCATTTTTGCCTTTGCTCTTGTGGGAGGGAGTGCCTTTGAAATTGCATCGAGAAGCTTGTCAAAGCCTTTTTCTTCGAGCGCGGAAATCATAACCGAATTTGGCTCGAAAAGGATATTTTCTTTTGCTTCGGGTTTGTCGCATTTGTTGAAAACGGGAATGACGGGTTTACCTGAACAACCGAGTTCCTCAAGAAGGTCATTTGTGACTTTGATGTGCTCGGAGCATTCGGGGTCGGAAGCATCGCAAACATTAAGAATAACCTTTGCGCAGGCGGCTTCTTCGAGAGTTGATTTGAATGCCTCAACAAGGTGATGCGGCAGACGACGGATAAATCCTACCGTGTCAATAAGCATAACTTTTCTTCCGTCAGGCAAGGTCAATGCTCTTGATGTGGGGTCAAGCGTTGCAAAAAGCTTGTCCTGCGCAAGAACACCCGCTTCTGTGAGTGCGTTCATAAGAGTGGATTTGCCTGCGTTTGTGTAGCCGACAATAACAACGGTTTCAACTCCGTCTTTTTCGCGTCTTGCTCTTGCGAGAGTTCTTCTTTTTTCAAGAGCCTCAAATTCGTCCTCGAGAGCTTTTATTCTGCGTCTGATATGGCGCTTGTCGCTTTCAAGCTTTGTTTCACCCGGACCTCTTGTGCCGATACCGCCGCCCAGACGCGAGAGTTTTGTGCCCTGACCGGTAAGTCTCGGGAGAGAATAGCGAAGCTGAGCAAGCTCAACCTGCAGCTTGCCCTCGTTGCTCCTTGCTCTGTCGGCAAAGATATCGAGAATGAGGGTCGTTCTGTCGATAACCCTCACCTTTGTTTCTTTTTCAATGTTACGCAGCTGTGAGGGAGAAAGCTCGCTGTCTGCAATAACAAGGTCGATTTCGTTGTTTTCGCAGAATTCCGCAAGTTCTTCAAGTCTGCCGCTTCCGAGGAAGGTTGCCGAATCGGGTTTGTCGCGCTTTTGCCAGAGCTTTCCGATTACCTCTGCGCCTGCGGTTTTTGCAAGCTCTTCAAGCTCGTCAAGCGAAAGCTCACAGTCGTATTCGCCCGTGTCAACGGCAATGAGCACCGCCTTTTCAGGTTCCTGTTTGTTTTCGTAAAAATCCATAAATCTCTCCGTAAATCAAAGACGGCGGGAGCAAGCCCCCGCCCTACTTTGAATCAGTTAAGTTTGATTGAATCTGCATCAATGATTGCGCCTTCGCCCGAATAGGTTACTGTTACGCTGTCGCCCTTGTTGAGAATAACAACGGTTTCATTCTTTGATGCTGCGATTGAGAAGTAAGCTGCGTTTGAATCGAGCTTGATATAGTAATAGCTGTTGCCGCTGATAACTGCGGTTCTGATGTCGGCAATTGTGCCCGAAGCTGTGAGAACTTCCTTTGCAGGCTCATCCGAGGGTTTGGTTGAGGGGTCAACAACCGCATCGGGGTCGATGTCAACCTTGATGCCGCTTTCTTCAAGTGCGGAAACATAGCTTGCGAGGCACTTTGAAAGGTCTGTGCCCGTTGCACCCATCTTGTTGTTGTTATACTGAGCAACGTTGATAAGGGCATACTGCTGAACGATGTTGCTGTCGTCCTTGAGTGAAAGGAAGTAAGTGGGTTCACCGCCGATGTTGAGAAGAAGCGGGAACGTTGCATCGTAGCCGAGGTCTTTTACTCTGCCTTCTGCAGCCTGCTGTGCCGAATACTCGGTACCGCCGGTAACTCTGTAATAGATAGCTTCCTTGGTTCTCTGGTTAACAAGAACAAAGCCTGTGATTGACTGGTCGGAGGTTACGGAAGTAACGCCGGTATACATCCATACGTCGTCGTCCTTGGCGATGTAGTTGTAGTTGGCTGTTGTTGTGATAACGTCTCTCTGACCGAGGATTGAGTTCCAGAAACCGTTTTGATACTTACCGTAGAAGTTATACTGCTGAACGATAAGGTCTGAATCGTAAATTCTGTCGAGCCACTGAAGCTCGGGGCTGTTTTTGATTTCGTCAACGGTGTAGTATGCGCTTTCGCCTGTTGCGCTGTCCGCCTTAACAACAACCGCACCGATAACGTCGGTACCGCCGAAAAGACCGATTGTTTTGTCAAGGCGTGCGCAAATCCAGTAGGGATTGCCTTCGTCGTCGATTTCAAAGGTTGCATCCGCAAACATATATGTGGGATATTCAAAGCGGAGATGACGCTTGAGAAGCTTGTTGAAATGCTCTGCGGGTGAATATCTGATGCTGTTTTCGGTTTCAACGAATTCGGTTGATTCGTTTGCCATGTCGATAACAACATAACCGGGGAAGCCGTTTTTGGTGTTTGTGAACCACTTGATGATGTTTGCATACTGGAGAGGAGCAACTCTTACGGGAGTTTCCTTGTAGTTTATCTGAGTGTATTCGGGATAAACGGTGAACTGTGAAACATAGCCCTTTTCTTCAAGAACACCGAGTGCTCTTGTTGCAAGCTGTGCGGCAGCTTCTTCGTCAAGCTTGGGGATTGCGCTGAAGCTTTCGGCATTCTGTTCTTCGATTTCTTCGGAGAAATTGGAGTCTGTTCTTACATCGATAATCTGACTGTAGCTTGAAGCTCTGAAAAATTCGCTTGACACGAGATATCCGACGCCGACTGTCACGATAAGAAGACCGATGATGATACCGGGAACAATCGCCTTTTTCTTAACATACGGAATATACTCGGGTTTATTCATGACATTTGTGAAAATGCCGTTGAAAACAATGAATGATGCGGCAACAAGTCCGAGATAAATGTAGAAGTCATATGATTTGAAGTTTATTGCGGGAAGCATCACATAGAATGCAACAGCGGCAAAAACTATCATGCAGAGAATGCTGAGAATAACTTTGAGTGCGGCTCTCTCGGGAGGAATGACTATGTCTTTTTTACCTCCGCCGTCTTTCTTTGAAAAATCAACCTTGATGGGGTCCATTGATTCATCTCCTTTTAAGTGTTATCATACAGTATAACCTATTTATTGAAATATTACAAGTCTTTTTTGTTAACAATGCGGTTTGACATATTTCCTTGTTTTGTGGTAATATAACAAAGTAGAATAAAAATTGACAAAAGAGGTGCCAGTCCAATGTTTTCCGATTACATCGACACAATAACTCCCCTTATCAGATATGACGAAGAAGTAGGCAAGGCTATGGAAGCCGAGCTTAAAAGACAGAAGAGAAATCTTGAACTTATCGCATCCGAAAATATCGTTTCCCCCGCAGTTATGGCGGCTATGGGAAGCGTTCTGACAAATAAATATGCCGAGGGTTATCCCGGAAAGAGATATTACGGCGGCTGTGAATGCGTTGATGTTGTTGAAACAATCGCAATCGAAAGAGCCAAAAAGCTTTTTGGCGCAGAAGCTGCAAACGTTCAGCCTCACTCGGGCGCGCAGGCAAACATGGCGGCTTATTCCGCAATTCTTGAACCCGGCGATGTTGTTATGGGCATGAATCTTGCTCACGGCGGACATCTTACCCACGGTTCACCCGTTAACGCAAGCGGCAAGCTTTATAAATTTGTTCCCTACGGCGTAAACGATGACGGATTTATTGACTACGATGAATTTGAAAAAACCGCAAACGAAATCAAGCCCAAGCTTATTGTTGCAGGTGCATCGGCATATCCCAGAGTTATTGATTTTGAGCGCATCGGCAAGATTGCAAAGACAGTCGGCGCATATTTTATGGTTGATATGGCACATATCGCAGGTCTTGTTGCCGCAGGTCTTCATCCCTCGCCTGCGCCCTATGCCGATATCGTAACAACCACAACCCACAAGACTCTCAGAGGTCCCAGAGGCGGTCTTATTCTCTGCAAGGAAGAGCTTGCAGCAGCTATAAATAAGGCTATCTTCCCCGGAAATCAGGGCGGACCCCTTATGCATATCATTGCCGCAAAGGCAATCTGCTTCGGCGAAGCACTTGACCCCTCATTCAAGGTTTATCAGGAAAACATCATAAAAAATGCCGCCGCACTTGCAAAGGGCCTTATGTCAAGAGGTATCAACCTTGTTTCGGGCGGTACAGACAACCACCTCATGCTTGTTGACCTTCGTTCGCTCGGAATCACGGGCAAGGAGCTTGAAAAAAGACTCGACGAGGTTTATATCACAGCAAACAAGAACGCAATCCCCAACGATCCCGAAAAGCCTTTCGTAACAAGCGGTATCAGACTGGGTACAGCGGCTGTTACATCAAGAGGTCTTAACGAAGAGGATATGGATAAAATCGCAGAGTTTATTTATCTCTGTGCAACCGATTTCGAAAACAGCGCTGAAAAAATCAAGCAGGGTGTTGAAGAAATCTGCAAGAGATATCCTATTTATGAATAAATAGTTTTAAAATAATCACAAAACAAAAAGTGGCTTGCAAAGGTTGATTTCCTCTGCAAGCCACTTATTATTT
>JAZSNQ010000202.1:0-24469 GCA_045536515.1 Acutalibacteraceae bacterium
ATCTTCACAGAACTGCCGTAAATGACGTAGCACGTGTTGAAGGCAGAACATTTATCTGTGCACCTACAAAGGAAGAAGCAGGCCCCACAAACAACTGGATGGATCCCGCAGAAGCATATGAAATGCTCTATGCAATCGCTAAGGACAGCTACAAGGGCAGAACCATGTATGTTATTCCTTATTCAATGGGTCCCGTTGGCTCAAAATTCTCAAAAATCGGTATTGAACTTACAGACTCAATATATGTTGTTCTTAATATGGTTATCATGACAAGGGTAGGCACAGATGTTCTTAAAGCACTCGGCGACAGCGAAGATTGGGTTCGCGGTCTTCACTGCAAGTGCGAAATCGATGAAGAAAAGAGATATATCTGCCAGTTCCCCCAGGATAACACAATTATTTCCGTTAACTCTGGTTACGGCGGAAATGTTCTTCTCGGCAAGAAGTGCTTTGCTCTTCGCATCGCTTCATATCAGGGTAAGAACGAAGGCTGGCAGGCAGAGCATATGCTCATTCTCGGCCTTCAGAAGCCCAACGGCGAAATCAAATATATCTGCGCTGCATTCCCCTCAGCTTGCGGCAAGACCAATCTTGCAATGCTCATTCCTCCCGAGGGATACTATAAGAACGGCTACCGTGTATGGTGTGTAGGCGATGATATTTCTTGGATTCGTAAGGGCGAAGACGGCAGACTTTATGCTATTAACCCCGAAAACGGTTTCTTCGGCGTTGCTCCCGGCACAAACGAAAAGTCCAATCCCAACGCTCTTGCTTCAACAAGAAAGGGTACTATTTTTACCAACGTTGCCCATAACCTTGACAATAATACTGTTTGGTGGGAAGGTCTCGACAAGAATCCTCCCGCAAATGCTGTTGAATGGAAGGGTAATCCCTGGAACGGTCAGGAAAGCGAAGAAAAAGGCGCTCATCCCAACAGCCGTTTCACAGCTCCTGCAAAGAACTGCCCCTGCATCAGCTCTGAATTTGAGAATCCCAACGGTGTTCCTGTTTCGGCTATCGTATTCGGCGGCAGACGTGCAAAGCTTGCACCTCTCGTATATCAGTCAAGAAGCTGGAATCACGGTGTATTCGTTGGCTCAATCATGGCTTCGGAAACAACTGCTGCAGCAGCAGGCGCAGTAGGTGTTGTTCGCCGTGACCCCATGGCAATGCTTCCCTTCTGCGGATATAACATGGCTGATTACTGGCAGCATTGGATTAACATCGGTAAAGGTCTTGATCCTGAAAAGGCACCCAAAATCTTCAATGTTAACTGGTTCCGTAAGGATGACGAAGGTAACTTCATGTGGCCCGGTTTCGGCGACAACCTTCGTGTTCTTGATTGGATTATTGACCGTTGCGAAGGCAAGGTTGACGCTGATGAAACAGCTATCGGTTTCGTTCCCAAGGCAGAAGATATCAACCTTGAAGGTATCGAAGACGAAGTAAGTGATGCACAGCTTAAGGAACTTCTCAGCGTTGATACAGCTCTTTGGAAGGATGAAGTTGCAGGCATTGAAGAATTCTATGCTAAGTTTGACAGACTTCCCGCAACACTCAAGGCTGAACTTGAAACTCTTAAGGAAAATATCAATAAATAATTTTTGATAATTTTACCGCCTGTTTGCATTTTGAATTGCAGACAGGCGTTTTTTCATATTTTTATTTTATCAAGAACTTCTCCTACCTTATCATGTATGACAAGTCCGAATTCCGAATCCATATTTGTTTCGTCAATATTAATCAGCACAAAATTATTACCTTTGAAATATCTGATAAATCCTGCTGCAGGATAAACTTTCAATGAAGTACCTGCAACGATGAGCATATCTGCATTAGAAATAGCGTTTATTGCCCCGTGAATAACTTTGTCATCAAGCGGTTCTTCATAAAGAACAACATCAGGTTTTATAATTCCTCCGCAACTGCATTTCGGAATTACCGTTGAATGATAAACAGATTCAAAGTTATGGAATTTTCCGCATTTTACACAGTAATTTCTCAGTGCCGAACCGTGAAGTTCAAAAACATTTTTGCTTCCTGCACATTGATGCAGGCCATCAACATTCTGTGTTATAACTGCTTTCAAATTTCCTGTTTTTTCAAGTTCCGCAAGTTTATAATGCGCTTTGTTGGGCTTTGCATTTGGAAAACAGAGATATTTTCTGTAAAAATCAAAGAAATCCTCTGTGTGCATTTCATAAAAAGTGTGGCTTAAAACTTCTTCGGGGGAGTATTTATATTTCATTTTGTAAATTCCGTCTGCGGAACGAAAATCTTTGATTCCGCTTTCGGTTGAAACACCTGCACCGCCGAAGAAAACTATGTTTTCACTTTCTTTTATCATTTCATTAAGCATATCTGTTTTATTCATTGTGTCGACCTCTAATCATAAATTATAAATCTATCATAACCACAAAATATTCATCGGTCAAGCTTTATTATATCGAAATCTTGCGTTTTTTTAGTTGCATTCAACTAATAATAATGATATAATATTTAAAATGGTTATTTTGTACCTTTTTGTGAAATAATAATTGTGTTTATTGAATGAAAGGGTGCATTTTAATGGGTAATAATAAAAAAAATAATTTTTTCCTTCCTTCGCCTCCCTGGCAGTCTCCTGATCTGAGCAGCGGCAGAAGTGAAGATAACGATGATTCGTCTGCCATAAACAGCATTATTGAAACGGGTTCCGTTACGGTTAAAAAGGGAGATCATCTCATTCACTGTCTTACAATTATCGGACAGATTGAAGGACATTATATTCTCCCTGCACAAAATAAGACTACCAAGTATGAGCATGTTATTCCGCAGCTTGTTGCGATTGAAGAAAGCGATGAGGTTGACGGTCTGATATTGATATTAAACACTGTAGGTGGTGATATTGAGGCGGGTCTCGCAATTGCCGAATTAATATCGGGAATGAAAACTCCGACTGTTTCGCTTGTTCTCGGCGGCGGACATTCAATCGGTGTTCCGCTTGCAGTTTCTGCTGACCGTTCATTTATAACACCTTCTGCAACAATGACAATTCATCCTGTACGAATGAACGGTCTTGTTCTCGGTGTACCGCAGACATTGGCTTATTTTCAGCAGATGCAGGAACGTATTGTACGTTTTGTTTCTGATAACTCGGGGATTAATCCTGACAGATTCCGTGAAATGATGCTTGCAACAGGTGAGCTTGTAATGGATGTGGGAACTGTTTTAAGCGGTGAGGCCGCTGTAAAAGAGGGACTTATTGATTCTCTCGGCAGTCTGTCTGATGCGCTTAATTGCTTATATGATTTAATAGATAATAAAGAGAATAATAATTCTCCGAAAGGATGACATAAATGGCAAACACCCAGAATAAAAAGAAAAAAACTTCTCAATCAAAGGCTTCATCCGCTTCAAAAAGCACGAAGTCTTCAACAAAAGAAACATCAAAAAAAGAAGTATCCCAGACTGTTAAAAGGCAAAAATATGCAATCGTTTTGATGGCGGCAGCAGTATTCCTTTTCTGTGTTGCATTCATCAAGGGTGAAAGCGTATGGTTTCACCTTCACAATGCAATGTTCGGAATATTCGGTTTTTGCGCATATCTGATTCCCGTCATGCTTGTTTATATGGCTGTTGTTTATGCAAAGGATAAACCTCTCGGAAGCATAGCAGCCAATTTAACGGGTGTCGGTGCATTTGTTGCTCTGCTGAGCGGAGCTGTACATATTTTTACAAATGAATCACAGTATCTCAGTGAAATCGGAACGGGTATTCAGATTGCCGATGCCTGGAACAAAGCCGAAGCACTTGGAAACGGCGGTGTAATAGGTGCTGTTATAGGCGGACTCATTTCCAAGCTTTTCGGTAAGACCGGAGCAGGTATAACAGTAGTTATTCTTCTTGTTGTGCTTGCAATGTTCCTCACGGGAACAACACTTCTCAACCTTCTGACCGCTATCAGAAAACCCGTTAAGCGTGTCGGTGAACTCACAAATGAAAAACTTGAACAGAATGCGGCAAAAAGAGAACAGCTTGAAGCCGAAAGAGAAAAGGAAAAAGAATCAAAAAAATCATTTAATCCGCCTAAAAAACCGACTGTTGCAGTTGAAAAGTTTGAAGATAATTTCATAACTGATGAATCAACCTTTTTACCTGTTGAAACCAATCCTCTTCCCGAGATTCCCGTTGTTAAACTTCCAAACGCTGAAACAACAGATATTATTGAGGAAACAATCGAAGAAGCGGTAAAAGAAACAAAACCGAAACGCAAAAAGAAAGCTCCTTCCGTGCCTGACGGAGAACCTGTTTCAGAACCCGAGGAGATTCCTGTTGAGATTCTCCCTGATTTACCTGACGAAGAAAAACAGGGATATATTTATCCTCCCATTGACTGTCTTAATCTTGTTGAACGTGAAACAGGTCTTGACAACATGACCGAAATGCAGCTTGGTGCTCAGAAACTTCTGACTACTCTTGAAAGCTTCAAGATTAACGCTGAAGTTACAAACATTTGCAGAGGCCCTTCCGTTACAAGATATGAGCTTGTTCCCGAAGCAGGTGTCAGAATAAATAAAATAACAAATCTTTCTGATGACATTGCGCTTCGCCTTGCTGCAACAAGCGTTCGTATCGAAGCACCCATTCCGGGTAAATCAGCAATCGGAATTGAAGTTCCGAACAGTGCCAAATCAATGGTTACCATGCGTGAAATAATTGACACCCCTCAGTTCAGAGATTCAAAAAGCAAACTTACAGTTGCGCTCGGTAAGGATATAACGGGTAATATTATTTGTGCCGATCTTGCAAAAATGCCGCATCTTCTTGTTGCAGGTACAACGGGTTCAGGTAAATCCGTATGCCTCAATTCTATGATTGTCAGCATTCTATATAATGCTTCTCCCGATGAAGTCAAGCTTCTTATGATAGACCCGAAAATGGTTGAATTTACCGTTTATAACGGAATTGCTCATCTTGAAGTTCCTGTTGTTTCCAACCCCAGAAAAGCGGCAGGTGCGCTCGGATGGGCTGTAGGAGAGATGGAAAAGAGGTATAAGCAATTCTCCGAAAATAGCGTCAGAGATATCAAAGGATTCAATAAGCTTTGCGAAACAAGGGATGACCTTGTCAAAATGCATCAGATTGTTATTTTTATCGATGAACTTTCAGACCTTATGATGGTTTCACCTAAGGAGGTTGAAGACTGCATTCAGCGTCTTGCACAGATGGCACGAGCTGCAGGCATTCATCTTGTTATTGCGACTCAGAGACCTTCGGTTGATGTTATCACAGGTATTATCAAAGCAAATATTCCGAGCAGAATTGCTCTTTCTGTTTCGTCGCAGGTTGACTCAAGAACAATTCTTGATGCTGTCGGTGCAGAGAAGCTTCTTGGTAACGGCGATATGCTCTTTAATCCCGTCGGTTCTTCAAAACCGACCCGTGTTCAGGGATGCTTTATTTCTGATGCGGAAGTTGAAAATGTAGTAAATCATATTAAATCACAGCTTCAGACAACATATAACGAAGAAACAATGCATGAAATTGAAGCCAAAGCCGCTGCTTCGGAAAATGCCAAGAAAAAGGGATATGAAGAAACCGAAGAGGATGATTTTGACCCAATGCTCAACGATGCTATTGAAGTTGTTGTCAATGCAGGCGGAGCTTCAACAACAATGTTACAAAAAAAATTAAAACTCGGATATGCAAGAGCATCGAGAGTTATGGATCAGCTCGAAGAAAAGGGTATTGTAGGTCCTTCCGAAGGCGCAAAACCCAGAGCTGTTCTTATTACAAAACAGCAATGGTATGAGATGCAGGCGCTTGCCGACGGCGCAGGTTCTGCTCCAAACATTGATGATGTTTTTGCTGACGATGACGATTATGCAGGATCGGATGATGACTTTGAATAATTCAAAAGAATTCTTACCCGTTACAAAAAAAGAAATGACCGAAAGAGGATGGGAACAGGCTGATTTCGTTTATGTCAGCGGTGATGCTTATGTTGACCATCCTGCTTTCGGTGCGGCTATTATTACCAGAGTTCTTGAAAAAGCAGGCTTTAAAGTTGCTTTTCTTGCTCAGCCTGATTGGAAGAATAATGATGATTTTATGAGGTTCGGGAAACCGCGCCTCGGATTTCTGGTAAGCAGCGGCAATATTGATTCGATGGTTGCTCATTACACAGCTGCAAAGAAGAAAAGAAGCTCGGATTATTACAGTCCGGGCGCTAAATTCGGTTTAAGACCCGATAGAGCTGTTATTGTTTATTGCAATAAAATCAGAGAAATTTACGGTGATGTTCCCATTGTTATCGGAGGGCTCGAAGCCTCACTTCGACGTTTTGCGCACTATGATTATTGGGATGATAAAATACGCCGTTCAATTCTCTTTGATTCTCAGGCTGACTTGTTGTCTTTCGGTATGGGTGAACGTTCAATTCTTGAAATTGCACAAAGACTTGATTCGGGTGAAATAATATCCGATATCCGCGATATCCGAGGCACATGCTACAGTGTTGATGTTCGAGAAACACCATATTATGGCACTGAGTGCCCTTCTTTTGATAATGTTTGTAATTCGAAAAAAGAATATGCCGTATCATGCAGAATTCAGCAGGATGAGCAGGATTTTTTCAGAGGAAAAGCAATTAAACAGCGCCACGGAAACAAAATGCTTGTTCAGAACCAGCCTGCAATACCTCTTTCTCAGGAAGAACTTGATAAAGTATATTCTTTGCCGTTTATGAGGACATATCATCCGATGTATGAGCCGATGGGCGGTGTTCCGGGTATTGAGGAAGTACGTTTTTCAATTGCACATAACAGAGGATGTTTCGGTGCCTGCAATTTTTGCTCTCTTGCGTTTCATCAAGGCAGATATATAACAACGAGAAGCAAAAAATCAATTGTTGATGAAGCAAAAATTCTGACACAACTTCCCGATTTTAAAGGGTATATTCATGATATAGGCGGTCCAACAGCTAATTTCCGTCAGCCATCATGTGAAGGGCAGGAGAAGAGGGGACTTTGTAAAGGAAAAAAATGTCTCGCGCCTACAATTTGTCCGAATTTAAAATCAAATCATGAGGAATATCTTTCTATTCTTCGTGAAGTTCGTTCGTTACCTAAGGTAAAAAAAGTTTTTATTCGTTCCGGTATCAGATATGATTATTTGCTTGCAGATAAAGATGATACTTTTTTCAGAGAACTTGTTGCACATCATGTCAGCGGTCAGCTTAAAGTTGCTCCGGAGCATTGTTCCGCTGCTGTTCTTGATAAAATGGGTAAACCTCATATCGAAGCATATCTTGAATTTTCAAAGAAATATTTTAAATTTTCAAAGCATGAAGGTAAGGAGCAGTATCTTGTTCCCTATCTTATGTCTTCACATCCGGGAAGCACATTAAAAGAAGCGGTTGAACTTGCTTTGTTTCTAAAAAAAATCGGAATAAGACCGGAGCAGGTTCAGGACTTTTATCCCACTCCCGGTACAATTTCAACCTGTATGTTTTATACGGGTCTTGACCCTTATACGATGAAAGAAGTATATGTTGCAAAAGATCCGCATGAAAAAGCTATGCAAAGAGCTCTTCTGCAGTATTTCAATCCAAAAAATAAAGGTCTTGTTATTGAAGCTTTGAGAAAAGCCGACAGACACGATCTTATCGGTTACGGTGATAAATGTCTTGTTACACCGAATAAACCTTTTAATAATCAAATCAGGGAGAGAGGAAAGAATGAAAAATTCAAGCGCAAAAAATAAAAAACTCATTTATATGCTTGTTATTTTTGTGATTGCGGTTATTACTTCAATTGGAGCATCCCGTGGTTGGTGGGGTGAATTCTCGGAAGATCCCGGTAACACTCTCGGAGATTATACTCAAAGTAATTACATTGATGAGGAAAATGAATTTTCCGTTCATTTCATTGATGTCGGTCAGGGAGATTGCACTCTTGTCATGTGCGGTAAAGAATCTTTACTGATAGATGCGGGAGAAAACGGATATGAAACAGAAGTTATAAACTATCTTCGTTCGATGAAAATTGATAAGCTGGATTATATTATTGCTACTCACCAGCATTCCGACCATATCGGCGGTATTCCTGAAGTGCTTGAGGAATTTGAAGCCGATAACATAATCATGCCCAGACTTACAAAAGCACAGACTCCCACAAACAGTACATACACGGCATTTCTAAAGGCTTTGCAGAAAACCGATGCCAAAATAATTTCTGCCAAACCCGGTCTTAAATATACACTCGGTGAAGCAGAATTTGAAATTCTCGGTCCGGTTACGAATGATTGCGAAGATATCAACAGTATGTCTGCCGTAACCAAGATTACATACGGCGAAAACTCTTTTCTTGTTACGGGTGATGCTGAAAGAGATGAAGAACTTGAAATAATTGATAACGGTACAAATCTTGACTGCGATGTTCTCAGAGTCGGACATCACGGATCTTCAACTTCATCGTGTAAAGAATTTCTTGATGCTGTTTCACCCGATTTCTGCATTATTTCGTGCGGCGAAAACAACGATTACGGTCATCCTCATGATAAGGTTATCAACAGACTTGAAAAGTATACAGACGAAATATACAGAACGGATATCTGCGGAAGCATTGTTATGACGAGTGACGGAGAAAACGTTGAAATAAGTTACAAAATTCAATAAGAGGTGTTCTTTGTGAGAAGGCTTCCGAGTGAACCTGAATATATCAGAGAAAGACGGTTAATCAGAGAACAGATAGAACGCGACAAGCGTTATTTTGTTTATGTTTGTGTTGTTTTGGCTGTTGCTGCTGTTTCTTTTGGGGTTTTGTTTTTGAAAACAAGTCCTGTAATTGACAATATCAAATATAAACTCAATGATATTGATTGCGAAATTCTTGTGCATGATTTTGATTTCGGTAACGGTGTTTATTTTGAATGTGAAGGTGAAACTGCTTTAGTTGACAGCGGTAATTATCAGCATACCGAAGAACTTTTGGAATTTATTGAATCAAACAACATTGATAAACTGAATTATTTGTTGATTACAGAAATCAGCGAAGAGTATCTTACAACGCTCGAAAAGGTTTTGATTTTGACAGAAGTTTCCAAAATTATTGTTCCTGACGATGGCGATAAATCATTAATTGATTTGTATGATAATCTTATTTTTCCTGAAGGTGCAATTTTTTTGACTTCGGATAAAATTACATATTTCACTCTCGGGAAAATGAAATTCAATATTATTGATAGTCAGAATTTATCGCTCGATATCTCTTTCGGCAATCATGATTTTTTGGTTCTGAACGGTAAAAAAGTTGAATATCTGAACATTAAATTAAAGTCGGATGTTTTGTTTTTAAAGAACGGTGATTTGCTTACAACGGAATTTCTCAAAATGCTTAAGCCGAAAAACTGTATTGTTAACTCGGTTTTGAACGAGGATATATTGATACCAAAGAGATATTCGGTTTACAAAACAAAAACTGACGGAAGCATCATAGTAACAAGTGATGAAGTCACATTAAATATTGACACTGAAAATTGACGGGGTGTTCTTATGTTTTACAGCATTGACAGAATAATTGAAGAAGTTGCTGTTTGTATCGGTGATAATGAAGAGTATCTTTTGCTTTCAACTGACAATATAATCGGCAGCTACAGAGTCGGAAGCATCATCAGAGAAGACAAAAACGGGTATTACATTTCCGTTCCCGAAGAGGAAGAAAAACGCAGAAATGAGAATTTTGACCTTGCCGAAAGTCTCTTTGATGAATAAACCGTAAATTAATATTAAAAATGCGACAGATTATTCATTTTTCTCTTGAATAATCTGTTCTTTTATTATATAATAACAAATATATGTTCAATATGGAGGAATATGGCTTGTCCGATATTTCAAATAAAATCTCAGTTTCCGTTCCTGCGGAAGAACTTATAAAACAACGTGAATATACTGCATTGGTTCGTGAAATAATTGAGCAGAGATATTCCGAGTCACCGAAAGCGTTTGTTCATACTTACGGATGTCAGGGTAATGTTTCCGACGGTGAAAGACTTGAAGGTATGCTTGAGGAAATGGGTTATGATTTGACCGATGAGCTCGAAGGCGCTGATTTGGTTTTATATAATACCTGCGCAATCCGTGAACATGCTGAAGACAGAGTTTTCGGAAATGTCGGTGCATTGAAACCTGCTAAAAACGCAAACCGTGATATGAAAATTGTTCTTTGCGGATGTATGATGCAGCAGCAGTGGGTTGTTGATAAAATAAAAAAAAGCTATCCGTTTGTTGACATTGTTTTCGGAATTCATGTTATGCATAGACTTCCTGAATTTCTGTATTTGAATCTTGCAAGAGGTAAAAAGATACGAGAATTTCCCGAGCACGACGGTGTTATTGTTGAGGAACTTCCCGTTCACCGTGACAGCGAATTCAAAGCCTGGATTCCTGTTATGTACGGATGCAACAATTTCTGCAGTTATTGCATTGTACCTTATGTCAGAGGCAGAGAAAGAAGCCGTGATCCCGAAGCGATTGTTGAAGAAGCAAAACTGCTTGTATCGCAAGGTTATAAGGAGATAACTCTTCTCGGTCAGAATGTTAATTCATACGGCAAACATCCTGATTATGGTTGCAATTTTTCTGAGTTGCTTCGCAGGCTTAATGATATTGAGGGAGATTTTATAATCAGATTTATGACATCTCATCCGAAAGACTGCACATATGAGCTTCTTGATACAATGGCATCGTGCCAAAAGGTTGCAAAGCATCTTCATTTGCCGTTCCAGAGCGGAAACAACAGAGTTCTTTCCGAAATGAACAGAAGATATACAAGAGAAAAGTATCTTGATTTGCTTAATTATGCATACTCGGTTATGCCCGATTTATCTGTAACAAGTGATGTTATTGTAGGTTTTCCCGGGGAAACATATGAGGAATTTCTTGATACGGTTTCTTTGGTGGAGGAAGCAAAATTCACTTCAATGTATACTTTCATTTTTTCATCAAGAAACGGAACAAAGGCGGCATCAATGCCAGACCCCGTTTCAAGAGAAGAAAAAGGCAGATGGTTCAGAGAACTTCTTGATACGCAGGAAAAAATTGCCGCTGTCAGAACTTCGTCAATGGTCGGTAAGACTTATCGCGTTCTTTGCGAAAGTGTCAGTAAAGGCGGTTTGATTGAAGGCAGAACCGGCGGAAATATAATAATTGAATTTTCTGCAGACGAATCGGTCATCGGTTCTTTCCGGGATGTTAAAGTCACGGAATCGCTCACCTGGATTTTAAGAGGCGAGCTTCAATAAGTTAATACGTGCGTTTACCGTATTATAAATAATTTTCAGTTAGGAGAAACAAAAATGGACGTAATTGCAAAAGCAAGAGAACTCGGCGCACTCCTCCAGCAGGATGAACGCTACACAAATCTTATGGCTGCACAGAAAGCTAACGAAGAGGATACAGCTCTTAATGAACTCATCGCAAGAATTCAACTTGTTCAGATGTCATTCCAGCACGAAGCACAGAAGGAAGACAAGAACGAGCAGAAGCTTGAAGCATATGATAAGGAATTTGGTGAAATCTACACTCAGATTATGGCTAATCCCAATATGCAGGCTTATGAAGCAGCAAGATCTGAAATTGACAAACTTATGCAGTATATCAACGGCATATTTGCTCTTTGCCTTCAGGGTGAAGACCCCGCAACTTGTGAACCTCCTCAGGAACACAATTGCGGCGGTGAATGTTCATCTTGCAGCGGTTGCCACTGATTATTATTTTGGGGGTCACTTTGCTGTGACCCCTGCAGAAGTTTTTGAAAGGTATGGTAATATCATGGCAGAGCTTACACCCATGATGAAGCAGTATTTCCGGATAAAAGAGAATTATCCCGACACAATTCTTATGTTCCGACTCGGCGATTTCTATGAAATGTTTTTTGAAGATGCCAAAACCGTTTCCGCCGAACTTGACCTTGTTTTAACAGGCAGAGATTGCGGTCAGGAAGAAAGAGCACCGATGTGCGGGGTTCCTTTTCATAGCGCAGACTCATATATTGCACGTCTTGTTGCAAAAGGATATAAGGTTGCAATCTGTGAACAGCTTGAAGATCCTGCTTTGGCAAAAGGAATTGTTAAAAGGGATGTTACGAGGGTTCTCACACCCGGTACGGTTATTGAAAGTACGATGCTTGATGAAGGAAAAAATAATTTCCTTGCTTGTATTTTTGCTTCGGATAAAACCGTAGGTCTTTGTTTTGCCGATATTTCCACAGGCGGCGTACATCTTACGCAGTTTGAAAGAAAAAACTCCGAGAAAAAGATAATCAATGAACTCGGCAGATTTTCACCAAGCGAAATTATCATTAATTCCGAAGTTTTGAGTCTTACTCAGGTTACGGATTTTGTAAAAACCAAACTTCATTCCTCGTGTGATTTGCTTGATGATATCAGCTTTGACCTTTCAAAAGCCTCTGCGGCTATTCTCGGTCATTTCAAGGTTTCGTCTCTTTCCGAATTGTCTTTGAATGATGCCGAAGGTGCAATCTGTGCTTTGGGTGCATCTATGGGTTATCTTAAAGAGGTACAAAAATCAGAGCTTGAAAACATCAGAAACATAGACTATTACGGCGAAAGCAGTTTTATGCGTCTTGATGTTTCAACACTCCGCAATCTTGAAATAACCGAAACAATGCGTAACAGAGAAAAGAGAGGCTCTCTTCTCTGGGTTCTTGATAAAACCAAAACTTCAATGGGAAAGAGAATGCTCAGAAATTGGCTTGAACAGCCGCTTCTTAACATTGCTAAAATAACCAAACGACATAATGCCGTTTCGGAACTTGTTGAAAATCCTTTGGTTCGTGATGATTTAATTGAGTCGCTTACCGGCTGTCAGGATATGGAAAGACTTATAACAAGAATTGCATATTCAACGGCAAATGCAAGAGAACTTAAAGGTCTTTCGATGACACTCAACAGACTTCCTGCTATCAAAGAATTGCTTTCTTCGTGTAAAAGCACCATGCTGAATGACCTTTGCAATGAAATTCTTACTCTTGATGAACTTGCAGCAACAATAGACGGAGCGATAGTTGACGAGCCTCCGTTTTCTGTTCGTGAAGGCGGTATGATAAAAGAAGGTTTCGACGAAGAGCTTGATTCACTTCGTGACATTGTTGCAAACGGCAAAGGATATATTGCCGATATTCAGCTTCGCGAGCAGGAAAGAACCGGTATTAAAAAGCTCAAAATAGGTTATAACCGTGTTTTCGGTTACTATATTGAAGTTTCTAATTCTTATAAAGAGCTTATTCCCGAAGATTACATACGCAAACAGACTCTCACAAATTGTGAAAGATTTATCACTCAGGAGCTTAAAGAACTCGAATCAAAGGTTCTCGGCGCGCAGGAAAGAATTGTTCGTCTTGAATATGAAATATTTGATTCGGTAAGAAAAAAAGCTGCCGAACATCTTTATGAAATTCAGAAAACACCTTCGGCTGTTGCATCAACGGATGTTCTTTGTTCATATGCAAGGGTGGCTACAGAAAATAATTACTGCTGTCCTTCAATGAATGCAGGCGACAGAGTTAACGTTACCGACGGAAGACACCCCGTTGTTGAAAAGATGATTGATTTTCCGTTTGTTCCGAATGATACCGTTCTTGATTGCTCCGATAACCGCTGTGCAATTATAACGCGTCCGAATATGGCGGGTAAATCAACATATATGCGTCAGGTTGCTTTGATTTCACTTATGGCGCAGGCTGGAAGCTTTGTTCCTGCTCTGTCATCGGAACTTTGTGTTGTTGACGGCATATTTACAAGAATAGGTGCATCCGATGACCTTGCATCGGGTTCATCAACCTTTATGGTCGAAATGAATGAGGTTGCAGATATACTCAAAAACGCAACATCAAAGAGCCTGATTATTTTTGATGAAATAGGCAGAGGAACTTCAACCTTTGACGGCATGAGTATTGCGAGAGCTGTACTTGAGTTTTCTGCAGATAAAAGAAAACTTGGAGCTAAAACTCTTTTTGCAACTCATTATCATGAACTTACCGAGCTCGAAAACTCTGTTCAGGGTGTAAAAAATTATAATATTGCCGTTAAAAAAAGAGGCGATGACATAACATTCCTCCGTCGAATTATTTCGGGTTGTGCAGACGGCAGCTATGGTATCGAAGTTGCAAAGCTCGCAGGTGTACCGTCAAGTGTTGTTGAAAGGGCAAAGGTTGTTCTCAGAGAACTTGAGGGTGAAGGCTTGAAAGCACCTGTTCATAATTTTGATTCCGAAGAAAATGAAATGCAGATTTCTTTCGGAAGCACAAATGCAAACGATATAGTCGAAAAGCTTAAAAATATTGATGTGAATACACTTACTCCAATTGAAGCGATGAGTGTGTTGTTTGAACTTACAAAACAGGCAAAAAATTGATAAAGGAGGGTCCTTATGCCGAAAATAAATGTTCTTCCGAAGCATCTTGCGGAACTTATTGCCGCAGGAGAGGTCGTTGAACGTCCCGCTTCGGTTGTTAAGGAACTTCTCGAAAATTCAATAGATGCACATGCAGATAAAATAACCGTTGAAATCAAAAACGGCGGTATTTCTTATATCAGAATAACCGACAACGGATGCGGTATTTCAAGAGAAGATATCAGAAATGCATTTGTCAGCCATGCAACCAGTAAGATTTCAACAGTTGATGACCTTAATTCAATTTTCACTCTCGGGTTCAGAGGTGAAGCACTTGCAAGTGTAAGTGCTGTTGCAAGAGTTGAGGTTATGACAAAAACATCCGATGAGAATATCGGTACAAGATATGTTATTGAAAACGGCGATGAAGTTCTGCTTGATGATGCAGGATGTCCTGACGGTACAACAATTATGGTCAGGGATTTGTTTTGCAAAACACCTGCCAGAATGAAATTTCTTAAAAAAGATGTTACCGAAGCAAATGCTGTTGCAGGTGTAATTGACAGAATTGCTCTTTCACATCCCGAAGTTTCGTTCAGGTTTATCCGTGAAGGTAAGCAGGTTCTTATTACAAGCGGAAACGGCGATTTGCTGACTTGTATCAGAGAAATATTCGGCAAAGATTTTTCTTCCGATTTGATTCCTGCCGAATATTCGGATACGGGCATAAAAGTCAGCGGTTATGTTTCAAAACCGTCTGCCGCAAGACCTAACCGTAATATGCAGTTTTTCTTTTTGAATAACAGACTTATCAAAACCGGTACGGGCAGTGCTGCATTAAGTGAAGGATATAAGAATTCGATTATGGTCGGAAAGTTTCCTTCATGCATATTGAACATTGAAATTAATCCTTCTCTTGTTGATGTTAATGTTCATCCTGCAAAAACCGAAGTCAGGTTTTCGGACGAAAGACCGGTTTTTAACGCTGTTTACTGTGCGTGCAAAAATGCGCTTTCTTCAGGCGATACACCCAAAAAAGCGGTTATAAACACAATAGTCTTATATAAAGAATCCGAAAAACCTGCTGAACAGATAAAATTAACGCCTTCTCCTGCACAAAATCAGAACTTCTGGCAGCATATACCGGTTAAAAATGATGAAAAAGAGACTTCTTTGCCTATTAAAATAAATTTTGTTGAACCGCAAAAAACAAATACAAATCCAATTGAACCTAAAAAATCAGTTGTAGCGGCATCTCCCGTTGAGGAAATCAAAAAGGAAGAGAAGAATGAAGAATTTTTAATTATAAACCAACCGTGTGTTCCTGAAATCAAAAAGGAAGAAGCTGTTGTTGAAGAATATTCTGACGTAAAGGAGTCTGTAATTCCGAAAACGGATTTTATTGAAGATGAGTTCACTCTTATCGGCGAGGCTTTCAAAACATATATTTTGTGTGAATACAAGGGCAAAATGATTATAATTGATAAACACGCCGCACATGAAAGAATTATTTATGAAAAACTTAAAAGAGAAAACGGTGAACGTTCGCCCCAGCTTCTTCTTTTGCCGGTGACCGTTACTCTTTCTAAGGACGAATATTCGGCTGTGCTTGAAAATCTTGAACTTATAAATAACGCAGGATTTGATGTTGAAGATTTCGGTAACGGATGTATCATTGTCAGAGAATGTCCGATGGAGCTCTCTGCCGATGACATTGAAGACGTAATATCTGAAATTGCAGGAAGATTTGTTGATAAAAAACAGGATGTTTCTTTTGAAAAGATGGATTGGATTTTCCATTCCGTTGCTTGCAGAAGTGCCATAAAAGCCGGCAACTTCACATCAAGACTTGAAATGGAGCGTTTTTCAAAACAGCTTTTTTCAATGCCTGAAATAAGGTACTGTCCTCACGGCAGACCTGTTCTGATAGAAATGACTCAAAGAGAGTTGGAGAAAAATTTTGGCAGAATATAAAATACCGCTTATAGCCGTTGTAGGACCTACGGCATCAGGAAAAACATCTCTTGCTGTTGAGATATGCAAACATTACGGTGCTGAGGCAGTTTCCTGCGATTCCATGCAGATTTATACAGGAATGGATATTGCAACTGCAAAGCCTTCTGTTGATGAAATGCAAGGCATACCTCATCATATGATTGGTTTTTTATCGCCTGATGAACCGTTCAGTGTTGCTAAATACTGCGAGATGGCAAAAAAAATAATATTCGATATACATTCAAGGAATAAAAGATCTGTTCTTGTTGGCGGAACTGGATTATATTATAATTCACTTGTTGATAATATTGAGTTTTTACCGGAAGAATCAGATTTTGAATACCGTGAATTTTTAAAAAACAAAGCAGAGAAATCAGGTGCACAGAGCTTGCTGGATATGCTTTATGAGATTGATCCAGAATCTGCAAAAGATTTACACGTCAATAATCTCGGAAGAATAATCCGTGCACTTGAAATCTATCATACAACCGGCAAAACAAAAACAATGCAGAATGAACAATCTTTGGTGAATCCTTCGCCTTTTGAGGTTTTTCCGATTTGTCTTGATGCAAAAGACAGACAGTTTCTATATGACAGAATCAACCGACGTGTGGATATTATGGTTGAATCCGGTCTTGTTGAAGAAGCGCGTAAGTTTTTTGATTACGATGTCGGCAGAACGGCTGGCCAGGCAATAGGTTATAAAGAACTTGAACCTTATTTCAAAAATGAAAAAACGCTTAACGAGTGTCTTGATAATCTCAAAATGCAAACAAGAAGATATGCAAAGCGTCAGCTTACCTGGTTCAGACGAGATAAAAGAATGAATTATTTATATATTGATGATTATTCAAGTGGTGAAGAACTTGTCTATGCCGCTTTTGATATATTGGAAAGGGGAGTGGATTTTGAAAAGTAAAGACAGATTGCTGAAGGTACTCTCTGTTTTGGCAACGGTCATAATTGTTGTTTTTTTTGCTTCACAGATTTACAGTTTATCAACAAAAGCATTTTTGACTCAGATAGCGTATGAGCAAACTGTTCTTGATACTATTGATGCAAAAATGTTTGTTATACGCGAAGAAACCGTGCTCACCGTTCCGACAAACGGTGTTACCGTACCGCTTGCTGATAATGCGGAGAGAGTCAGCAAGGGCAGCACGATTGCGGCAGTATTTTCAAATGAAGAAGCGGCGGAAAACTATGTTAAAATTCAGTCGCTTGAAAAAAAACTCGCTGCTTATCAAAAAATTGACGGTCAGCTCAGACTTTCCAATGTTGACCTTGACAAACTTACAGACGAAATCAACTCTGATTTTAAAGAGATTATTGATTGCAGCTACAATAACAATTTTGAAGGATTGAGTGATGTTAAACTTTCTTTCAGTGAAAAAATTTCAAGAAAACAGATTTCGCTCGATGAAGATGTTGATTGTGCGGCAAAAATATCACAGCTTCAGAACGAAATTTCTTCTCTTTCGTCAAACAGTGTTCCCACACAGATTATTACTGCGGAAGCTTCCGGATATTATGTTAATAAAGAAGACGGATTTGAAAATCTGATTTCCGTTGAGCATATTGACGAACTGACAGCCGAGCAGTTGAACGAAGCTTTTGAAAGCGAAAAAAAAGAACCTACTTCGGGTTCTATAGGAAAAATCATTGACGGATATAATTGGTATATTGCTGCAGTTATTGACTCAACCGCCGCTTCCTCTTTTGAAAAGGGAAAATCTGTCAGCCTTATTTTCGGAGACTCTGATGAGGATGCGGTATCAACTTATCTCCACTCCGTTAAAAAAGTCAATGATAAAGAGTCTCTTATAATTTTCAGATGCACTCTTATGAACGATGAACTTGTATCTTTAAGAAAGATTAACGGAAAAATTGTTGTTAATGATTTTACCGGTCTCAAAGTAAACAGAGATGCTGTAAGAATTGATGAAAACGGGAATACAGGTGTATATGTTCGCAGAGGAAACATAGTCAATTTCCGAAGTCTGAATATTATTTATTCCGAGGAGTCCTTTGTTGTTGCATCAAAACCCGGTGAAAACAGCAATGTTGACCTTCCTTATACACATCTCAAACAGTATGACGAGGTTATAATCTCGGGAAAGGAATTAAAAGATGGAATGGTTATCGGATGAAGAACGTTTTTCTGCTATTGAAGATAATTTAAAAATTATCCGTTCGGATATTGAAGAAGCTGCAATAAAATCGGGCAGACATCCTGAGGATGTTTATCTTATGGCTGTGTCCAAAACAGTTGAACCTAAATTTATCAACCATGCCATTAATAACGGAATCAATCTTATCGGCGAAAACAAGGTTCAGGAGTTTTTGCTTAAAGAACCCGAACTTAATCTTGAAAACTGCAAAGCTCATTTAATCGGACATTTGCAGTCAAATAAAGTAAAAAAAATTGTCGGAAGAGTAGATACCATTCAATCGGTTGATTCGGTTTCAATTGCAAAAGAAATCGGGAAGCGCTCTTTAGAATCGGATTTAACAACAAGAATTCTTCTTGAAGTCAACGTCGGAAATGAAGACAGTAAATTCGGATTTGGCTATGATGAGGTTTTTGAAAAAGCGTGTGAAATATCCGAAATAAAGGGAATTGTTATTAACGGTCTGATGTGTGTGGCACCAATTTGTGAAAAAGAAACCGAAATTCGAGCGATTTTTTCAAATATGCATCGTCTGTTTATTGACATTCGCGATAAAAAAAGGGATAATATAAATATGAATGTACTCTCGATGGGTATGTCGGGAGATTATAAAGAAGCAATCCTTGAAGGTTCTAATCTTGTAAGAATAGGCTCTTCAATTTTCGGCTCAAGAATTTACAGATAATTTAGGAGGAATTACCATGAACTTAAAAGAAAAACTTAAACAATTCATTAATGTTACGGATGACGATTATATCGACAGTGCCGAATCAGATTATACCGATGATTTTGATTTTGAACCTGCAAAAGCATCCGTGCCCGAAACAAAGCCACAGTCAACAAGATTAAAGGCAGATAAGGCATCTTCAAATTCAAACAATAATGTTGTAAATATTAATTCTTCAAAAGCTGCGTCTCAGCCCAGACCTCATGTTGTTTTCAGAAAGATAGACAGATTTGAAGAGGTAGGCGAAGTTGCCGATGTTCTTAATGATAAGAGAATAGTAATCCTTAATCTTGAAACATGTCCCAATGATGTTTCACAGAGAATAATCGATTTTCTTTATGGTGTTGCGTATGCAAATCACGGTGATTTTAAAAAGGTTGCCGGAAGAGCGTACATAATCACTCCTTACAATGTACCTGTATCCGGTGAGCTTCTTGATGAACTCGGCGCCGGAACTGAAAGCTATCAGTAATTTTTGAGAGGATAGGTGTGTTAAAATGCTCAGAACGGAACAGATTTTGAATGCAAAATTCACTCCCGTAAGCAAAGGAACTTATAATGCCGATGAGGTTGACATGTTCCTTAAAAATGTTGCTGATTCTTATGAAGAATCTCTCAATCAGAATAAAGAACTTATCAAAAAAATCAGCATTCTTGCCGATAAAATAGAAAGTTACAGAAATGATGAAGAGGCAATCAAGCTTGCTCTTCTTGATGCTCACCGTATGGCAGAAACAATTAATAAAAATGCCAACACAAAAGCTGACGATATTCTTACGGATGCCGAAACAAGATCAAAGATAATTCTTGACGGTGCCACAAGACAGGCAAATCAGTCAATAGAAGAAGCAAGAGAAAAAGCAAAAGAAATTGTTGACAATGCAAGAACTGCCGTTGCATCTCTGACTGAAAGAGCTCAGGTTGAAACAGAAACAACAATCAAGGCAGCTCAGAAAAAAGCTGAAGAAATTGTTGCTAAGGCTCAGGAAGAAGGAAAATCAATAATCGGTTCAAGCAAGGAATCTTATGAATTCTATTCATCTGAACTTGCAAAAGTCAAAGCCGAAACATTTAAGTTCAAAGAAACTATTCAGGAACTTTGTAAGGGTCAGCTCAGTCTTCTTGACGGTATGCCTGAATTTATTGCTGCTGTTAATGCTGTTTCCGCTGTTGCGGAGCAGGTTCCCGTTGAGGAAGATACAGTTATTCAGAATGATATCGAAGAAATTGAAGAGGAAGTTATTTCCGATGAAATTCCCGAAGAAACAGTAATTGATGAACAGGAAGAGTTTGTTTCCGAAGTTGCAGAAGAAACAACGGAAGAAGAAATTGTTATTGAAACTGATGATGATGATTCGGAACCTGATATTATCCTTCCTGCCGAGACGGAAGAACCGGTCACTTTTGTCCCTGAAGTTATTGCTGAACCCGAAAGTGATGAAGATGATCTTTTCAGTTTTATAGATGATTTCAAGTTTGATGATGTTTCTGATTCTATTTCTTCTGATATCGATGATTTACTCCCTGTTATTGACGATGAAGATGATGATTTTGATGGTTTTAAGATTGATCTTGACTCCATTGAGGATATCAATCCTGATAACTCCGATGATGACGATGATATAACATCTCTTTTTGATTCAATGTTTGATGATTAATTTGTGAGGTTTTTATGTTCCAGGCAATTTCTTTGGCGGTTATTATAATTCTTGCTTTGATTGACCGCTTAACAAAACATATTGTTGTATCAACGGTTAAAACAGACGGACCGAAAGAGTTTTTTTTCGGTTTGTTTCAGTTCAGATATGTTGAAAATACAGGAGCTGCATTCAGTTCTTTTTCTGATAACACTGAAATTCTGACTGTTGTAACATTGATAATTATTGTGTTTTGTATGGTATTGCTTTTGAGCAGAAAAATCAAATCTTTGTTTGTTAATATCTGTCTTTTGCTTGTTACCGCAGGCGGCATAGGAAATGTTATTGACAGAATAATATATGGTTACGTTGTCGATTTCATTGAACCGCTTTTTATCGATTTTGCAGTTTTCAATTTTGCCGATTGCTGTATAACGGTTGGTGCTTTTATGCTTATCGGATATGAAATTTATGAATTGATTAATGAGCGTAAAACTTTAAAGAAAAATGATTGATAAAATTAATACAATTGAATATAACGAACAGATTTCTTTTTCTGTTGATGCTGATTCTGCGGGAGAAAGACTTGACAAAATTCTTTCGTATATTTTGAGCGATTATTCACGTTCGTTTGTGCAAAATCTCTTTTTAAATGAGTTGGTTATGTGCAACGATAAGAATGTTTCAAAAAGTTTCAAACCGAAAAATGGAGACATGATTTCTTTTTCAGTTCCCGAACCAAAGGATCTTTCTCTTGAACCGCAGAATATTCCGATTGAAGTTGTTTATGAGGATAACGATCTTCTTGTTGTCAATAAACCGAGAGGAATGGTTGTTCATCCTGCACCCGGTAATTATGATTCAACACTTGTTAATGCTTTACTCTGGCACTGTAAGGGCAATTTGTCGGGTATAAACGGTGTTGTCCGTCCCGGAATTGTACACCGTATTGACAAAGACACAAGCGGTTTGCTTCTTGTTGCAAAAAATGATACCGCACATATCTCACTGTCCTCTCAGATTTCCGCTCATTCGCTCGACAGAGAGTACAGGGCGGTTATTCACGGTCATCTTAAAGAAAAAACCGGAACTGTTGATGCCCCCATCGGAAGAAGCCCCAATGACCGAAAGAAAATGTGTGTTATAAATCATAATTCCAAAAACGCCGTTACTCATTACGAGGTTTTGGATGAATATAAAGATTTTTCTTTTGTTGCTTTAAAACTTGAAACGGGCCGTACTCATCAAATCAGGGTTCATATGTCTTATCTTGGGCATCCTGTTGCCGGTGATATGATTTACGGACCCAAAAACGGTGTGACACATCTTAACGGACAGTGTCTACATGCAGGAATAATCGGGTTTGATCATCCTGCAACAGGAGAACACATCAGGCTCGAATCTCCGCTTCCCGATTATTTTACAGATTTTCTCAGGAGAATAAACAGATAATGAATAATAATAATTCGCTTTCAAATTGGCTTGTTGCTTCTGACATTGACGGAACGCTCAATAATAAATTGAGAAAACTTCCTGCAAGAAACGAAGAAGCAATCAAAAGGTTTGTTTCAATGGGCGGAAAATTTACTCTTGCTTCGGGAAGAAATCCGCAGTCCATGGAGAAGCATTATAACCGATTGCCTATCGACGGAACTCCTGCAGTTGTAATCAACGGCGCAGGTTTGTATGATTTTCAAAAACAGGAAATGATTTATTTCAGTGCAATGAGCGAAGAAGGCATGGCTCTTGCAATTGAAGCAGCAAAAAAATTTCCGTTAGTTGATGTAATTGTTGTAGCAAAGGATATGATATATATAACCGGAACCGGTTGGTTTGGAAGATTTTTTGTAGCTTCCGGCAAACTGAAGTATCAACATATCTTGAATATAGAGAATGTTCCCAAAGAAAATTGGGGTAAGGTTATTTTTTCGGGAATTCCATTTCATATTTCAAAGATAAAAAAGCATTTTGTGGATATGACGAATCCTGATTTAACGCTGATGTCTTCGTCTGTTGCCAGTTTTGAAATTCTCGCAAGAGACACACATAAAGGAACGGCACTTATGAAACTCGCTGAAATTCTCGGTGTTGAAAAATCCCACGTCGGAGCAATCGGCGATTATTTTAATGATTATGAAATGTTGAAATCCGTTGGAGTTCCTGCATGCTGCGGGCAGGCTCCCAAAGCGTTAAAAGAAATCTCGGAATATGTCACTTGTCATTGTAATGACGGAGCAGTGGCGGATTTCCTTGAGTATATTGAAAAGAAAAATCATAATGATTATTAATAATCAAGACAGGAGGCGACTGCGATGGATGCAGTTATGAGAAAACAATTAAAAATCAAGGCTTGCAAGGCAAGAATGGGCATTATTGAAGGTGTATTTAACGCTAAATCGGGACATCCCGGCGGCTCACTTTCCTGCGTTGATATTGTCACATATTTATATTTTAATCATATGAATATTGACCCGCAGAATCCCGGGGCAGAAGACAGAGACAGATTTGTTCTTTCAAAGGGACATGCAGCACCTGCTCTTTATTCGGTTCTTTCTCTCAGAGGTTTTTTCCCTGTTGAAGAAATGAAAACACTCAGAAAGAGCGATTCAATGCTTCAGGGTCACCCCAGCATAAAATATACTCCCGGTGTTGATATGTGCACAGGTTCGCTCGGACAGGGAATTTCAACAGCTTGCGGTATGGCTCTCGGCGCAAAGCTTGACGGTAAGAGTTTCAGAGTTTATACAATTCTCGGTGACGGTGAAATTCAGGAAGGTCAGGTTTGGGAAGCTGCTATGTTTGCTTCTGCAAAGGGTCTTGATAATCTTGTTGCTGTTGTTGATAATAACGGTCTTCAGATTGACGGTAAGATTTCCGAAGTTAACTCTCCTTATCCCATTGCTGAAAAATTCAAGTCATTCGGTTGGAATGTTATTGAAATATGTGCACACAGTTTTGATGAAATTGATGCCGCCTTCAAAGCAGCAGCGGAATTCAAGGGTAAACCTTCTGTCATTGTTGCCAACAGTGTAAAAGGTAAAGGTGTTTCTTTTATGGAAGATCAGGTTTCATGGCATGGTACAGCTCCTAATGCCGAGCAGTATGATCAGGCTATGAGTGAACTTACACAGGCTCTTGCAGAGCTTGAGGCATAAGAAAGGAGCGATGAATTATAATGGCTGATATAATTAAAACCGCAACCCGTGATGCTTACGGAAAGGCTCTTGTTGAGCTTGGCGGAATAAATGATAAAGTGGTTGTTCTTGACGCTGACCTTGCAGCTGCAACCAAAACAGGTATGTTCAAAAAAGCATATCCTGAAAAGTTTTTTGACTGTGGTATAGCAGAAAGTAACATGATGGGTGTTGCCGCAGGTCTTGCCTCAACCGGTTATACTGTTTTTGCAAGCACATTTGCAATGTTTGCAGCAGGAAGAGCATATGAGCAGGCCAGAAATTCAATTGCTTATCCTTATCTCAATGTTAAAATCGGTGCTTCTCATGCCGGCATTTCTGTTGGTGAAGATGGGGCAAGCCATCAGTGC
>JAZSNQ010000003.1:0-2018 GCA_045536515.1 Acutalibacteraceae bacterium
ATCGGCACAAGTGGATATCCAAAAGGAGAAAATCTCCTTTGGCACACGATTTTGCGGCACGCAAAGTCTAGTGTGTTATACCTTTGTTCCGTCGGCGGTGAAAAGGATGTCTGTCGCCTTACATGACAGCAGACTTTTCATCGGCGTAGAGCAGGCAGATAAGTTCAGGGAAGAACAGAAAAAATTTGTTTTTCTGACTGCTCGGAAAAGGAACAAACGGTATATAGAAATCCGCCGCCGCAACGGAAGAATTTTTTGTGATTCAGCAGGTAAAATTCAAAAATATCGGGAATAAAATGTACAAAGAAAAAATCAATTTATTGAAACGCAACCCAAATTGTGATATGCTGAAATCAGAAAAAATATTAAACGAAGGGAGAAAAAATTATGACTGATTTTGAAAAAAGAGAAGATGCTTTATTCGAAGAATGGATTAAAGGACGGAATTATTCCTCATTCATGAAAGATGGAGTTATTGACGAAAACACATATTTTAACGAAGATACAAAAATTCTTTTTGTTCTCAAAGAAGCAAACTGTCCTAAAGGTAAAGATGATTTAAAACCTTATTTAAAAAATCCTGAACTGAAAGGAAACTGGTGGAGAACATGGAATAACATTGCACGATGGACGATAGCTCTTCTTGAAAATTCTCCGTATCCCAAATACATATCAAGAGAATTTCGTGCATCAGTATTAAAAAGAGTTGCATTTTTAAATCTCAAAAAAGTAGGAGGAAAAGCAAAGGCAGTACCATCTGAAATTGAAGAAGCTGCTCAAAAAGATTCTGGATTTATAAAAAAACAAATTGAAATGTACGATCCTGATATTATCATTTGTTGTGGACAAAATGGTGTAAGCAACGCCGAACTTCTGAGAGAAAATGCACTTAAAGATAACTCATCAGTCAAAACGGAAACAGGAAATTCTATAATTTATTTCGAATATAAGTTTGGAGAAAAGCATATTCCTGTTGTTTCGTTTTGTCATCCTCAAATGTGGGGTGGCCATAAAAGGTTCGAAGAAAAATATAATCTCATGGTTGGTGTCAGAAAAGAACTTTTGAACAAATAACATATGTATGCTCAAATAAGCGGCGGAGAAATCCGTCGCTTATTCTTTTCAAAAAATTATGAGCCATTCCTTTTCTTCTTCATCGGGCGGAACATAGTTATTGATATATTTCCACTGTGATTCGAAATGAGTTCTGATAATTTTCAGAGCTTGTTTCTCAAGAGTTTTTGCGCGGGATTCGGATAAATTGAAATGGGTTGCAGTCTCTTTTCTTGAACGATAAACGTTATCTTCGATACCGAAACGGTAGGAAATATATTGCCACTGTCTTTCGCTCAGGAGAGCTGTTGCTTCGTTGACAATTCTGTATTTTCCTTCTTTGAAAAACACGTTTTCAGGAGTGTTGCGGTAGATATCCGCTTTACGTTCAAAGAGAGTGCGTTCGATATATTCGGCATTGGTTTCGCCGTCGTAATCATCCGTGTCATCATCAAAGCTTGTGAAGGTGACAGGGTATTCTTCGTCGGTTTCTTTGTTTTTTATTGTCTTGTTACAGTCTGTCGCTTCGATGAAAAGATTGATATGTTTTACAATCCAGTATGTAGCGTAGGTAAGAAATTTTGTTCCGCGTTCGGGGTCGAATCTCGGAATTGCTTTGAGCACTCCGACGACTCCTTCCTGAAAAAGTTCTTCAGATCCTATGCCGTAATCTTTGTATGCTTCAGCCTGATCATTTGCGATTTTCCAGATGTATTTTTCAACGTTTTTCAGCAACTCGCATTTTGCGTTTTCATCACCGCTCTGCGCAAGAACACAAAGTTCTTCGTTGGTCATCTGTGTTTGCCTTTCTGCGGTTTTATAAAAATCGGTATCAAGGCATTGCGAAGATTATCTTTCATTTCCTGAGTAATTCCGTCGAAGTTACTGATCTGGTCAACAACAGCATCTGCCATATTTTCTGCTGTTATTCTTCTGTATGACAGACTGCCGCCACCTTTGACAAG
>JAZSNQ010000134.1:0-3301 GCA_045536515.1 Acutalibacteraceae bacterium
AATTTTTCAATTATTTCACTTGCTTCATTACGTGAATATGTGGGCAATGTGCCTGTCAAAACAAAGGTTTTGCCTTCAAAGCGGTTATCAATTTTTTCTTTCTGAGAAACCATGTTGACTCCGAGTAACGCAAGTGTTTCAATCTCGTGTTTTGTTTGTTCAAGAGAAAAGAAATCTGCAACGCTCTGCGCCATAATTCCGCCGAAGCCTTCAATTGATGCAACCGTTTCAACATCGGCATTCATAAGGTTATCCATAGATTCAAAATGCTCTGCAAGAATTTTTCCTGCTTTTTGACCGACATGACGGATTCCGAGTGCAAAAACAAGCTTTGCGAGGTCATTGTTCTTTGACTTTTCAATTGCATCAACAAGATTCTGTGATGACTTATCCTTGAAGCCTTCAAGGGTCATGAAGTCGTCTTTTTTAAGTGTGTAGATATCGCTTGCCTTTGAAAGCATACCGTTTGAAACAAGCTTTTCAAGAACGGCATCACCCATACCCTCAATATCCATTGCATCTCTTGAACAGAAATGGATAAGATTGCGCAGAAGCTGAGCTGGACATTCGGGATTAACACATCTTACCGCCGCTTCATCTTCTTCACGGATAACATTCGCACCGCACGAAGGACAAACTGTGGGAAGAAGATATTTTTCGCTATTTTCAGTATGTGAAACCACCCTGATAACCTCGGGAATGATATCCCCAGCCTTTCGGATAACTACTCTGTCACCGAGTCTTATATCCTTTTCATTGATGAAATCCTGATTATGAAGCGTTGCTCTTGAAACCGTTGAACCGGCAACAAGAACAGGCTCAAAAACAGCTGTGGGAGTAAGCACACCCGTTCTGCCGACTGCAACTTCAATATCTATAAGAGTTGTCTCCTTTTCTTCGGGAGGATACTTGAATGCAAGTGCCCATTTCGGGAATTTCGATGTACTTCCGATTTCGGCACGATGTGCATATGAATCTGTTTTTATAACCGCGCCGTCTATATCAAACGGCAAAGAAGAACGGATTTCGCCTATTCTGTTAAGCTCTTTGATAACATCGTCAATGTTATTAAACTTATTATAGAAAGGTATAGTCTTGAAGCCGAGAGTTTTCAGATAATCAATCGACTGCTTATGACCTGTAATTCCCTCACCCTGATACTGCTGAATATTGAAAACAAAAATATCGAGATTTCTCGATGCCGTAATCTTCGGATTTTTCTGACGGAGCGAACCCGCCGCCGCATTACGGGGATTTTTGAAGGTTTTTTCGCCGTTCTGCTCCTGCTCCTCAACAAGAGATGCAAAAACATTTTTCGGCATATAAACCTCTCCCCTGACCTCGATTGATACATCTTCTTTAAGCCTGAGAGGGATTGAATTCACCGTTCTTAAATTTGCCGTAACATTTTCACCTGTAACGCCGTCTCCTCGGGTTGAACCTCTGACAAACACACCGTTTTCATATTCAAGTGCAACGGAAAGACCGTCTATTTTCGGCTCAACAACATATTCTGCATCGGCAAAAACGGATTTTACTCTTTCATCAAACGCTTTTACCTCATCAATATTGAATGCATCCTGTAAGCTTTCAAGCGGCACTGCATGAACAACGGGTTTAAAATGACCATCGGCACTTCCGCCGACTCTCTGTGTAGGAGAATCGGGGGTTATAAGCCCGGGATATTCCTTTTCAATTTCAGCAAGCTCACGCTGAAGCATATCGTATTCATAATCCCCTATTTCGGGATTATCTTCAATATAGTATTTATGGCTGTGATAATTAAGCAAATCACGGAGTTCTTTGGCTCTATTCTGCGCTTTTTCAAATATCATAGCTTTCATCCTTAAAATTCTTTTTTGATTTTCTTTAAAATTTCATCATCTGCGGGGCAAAATACATAGTTATCTATTTCGTCGGGAGTTATGCTTCGGATATCGTTATGCTCAATCATTTTAACATCACCCTCTGCGATTTCTGCATTGAAAAGGGTGAGATGAATATCTATATCGGGATAAGTATGGTCAACTTCCATGAATATATCTCCAACTGTAATTTTTACACCGATTTCTTCCATACATTCACGGATAAGACCTTCTTCAAGAGTTTCGCCATCTTCAACCTTCCCGCCTACAAACTCCCATTGAAAAGCTCTTGTCTTACTCTCGGGTCTTTGAAAAATCATGAACTTATCGCCGTCTCTGATAAGTGCGGCAACAACCTGAGTTATCTTTTTCATTAATTCAACATCCTATTCAAGTTCTTTAAGTGCATCGGTGAAAAGTTCAACACTTCTTCTGAGTATGCCGTGCATATGAGCGATTGCCGTTCCGTAATTTGTCATAGGAACACCGCAATCGGCAGCAAATCCCGTTCTTGACTGCATTTCACGGGCATTTAGCATACATGCGCCGCAATGAACAACCAACGCATAATCCGATAGATCGTCGGGGAATTCTCCACCTGATGTAAAAGCAAAATCAACGTTCTTTTTCGTATGATTTTTTATCCAGTTCGGCAATTTGACCGTACCGATATCATTGCACTGCCTGTGGTGGGTACATCCTTCCGAAATAAGAACGGTATCACCGTCTTTGAGTTTATCAAGCGTTGCCGCACCTCTTACCGCAGAAACAAGGTCACCCTTGTATCTTGCAAAAAGAATGGAAAAAGAGGTAAGCGGAATATCGTCGGGAGTTATTTCGGACACTCTGCCGAATGCCTGCGAATCGGTGATAACAAGTTTCGGTTTTTTACCGAGAGAATCAAGTGTTTCGGAAAGCTCCGTATCACGGCAGACAACCGCAGCAGCTCCGTTTTCTATAAGCTCTCTTATCACTTGCTGCTGAGGAAGAATGAGTCTGCCCCTGGGTGCGGATTCATCAATCGGAACAACAAGAACAACAATATCTCCTTTTTCAATAAGATCAGCAATGATTTTTTTGCTGTTTTCCTTTTGTTTTGCAAATGAAGCAATTTTTTCTTTCAGAAGATTGATGTTATCACCGTTGAAGGCACTGACATAAATCTCATTTTCTTTGTTCCCGGGAATTTCAGACAATAAATCGGATTTGTTAAAAACAACAATATACGGAATATTTTTCTTTTTAAAAAGCGAAATCAGTTCATTATCAAGAGTCTGAATTCCCTTTGGTGCATCGACAACAAGAACGGCAATATCAACAATATTCAGCATTTGCTTCGCACGCTTGACACGCATTTCGCCAAGCTCTCCCTCATCATCAACACCCGGTGTATCAATAATAACAACGGGCCCGAGAGGAAGAAGCTCCATTGCTTT
>JAZSNQ010000189.1:0-13149 GCA_045536515.1 Acutalibacteraceae bacterium
CAGGGAAAATATGAAATTTCCGACGGTTTTTTACCAAGCGGAACAATAAAGAAATTTACTGAAATTTTTGAAAATTACGGCATAAAAACCGTTGCTACATAAGGAGAAATGATTATGATTAACATTCTTAACAGCAAAAAAATAACGGAAATGGCAAAAAAGCTTTTTGCCGAAAAAAGAGCAGGTATGCGCCTTGACGGCTGGTTTATCGCCAAAGAAGCCGAGCTTCGTCTTGCCAAAGAATTCAAGGGTGAAAATGAAGAAGTGAAAAAGGCTCTCATTCTTCGTGAAATCGTTAAAACTCTTCCGATTTATCTGAGCGATTATCAGATTTTTGCTGGTACTCAGGATGATGCTTTTGCAAGAAGCTACGCACTTATAAATCCTGCTTTTAAAGTTGAAGAGTTCAGCGGTTACTGTGACCCTGCCGCAGTATTTTCGGATATCGAACCCAACGGTGAATTTACTGCCGAAAGAATTGAAAAAGCAAGAAATGAATTTGCCAAAACAGAATATGCCGTAAAGCTCGGTGAAGTTTACGGTAAGGCTGAATGTTATACTAAGGAAGTTATCTTTTTCTTTGAACAGGTAACGGGACATCTTATCCCCGATATGCGTTTTGCAATCAAATACGGTGTTAAAGAAATGCTTGCAAAGATTGACGGTAAGGAAGGTAACGGCTACAAAGCTTTTGCAATTGCGCTTGAAAGTGCAATCATTCTTGCAAACCGTTATGCCGACCTTGCCACAGAGCAGGCTGAAACAGCTTCACCCGAAAGAAAAGCTCAGCTTGAAATAATGGAGAAAACACTCCGCAAAGTTCCCGAAAACGGTGCCGAAAATCTTTTTGAGGCTATTCAGGCATTTATTATAATGTGGCAGATTATGTGCCTTGAACAGACTCCCAATCCGTTTGCATTCTCGGTCGGTAATGCTGACAGAATTTTTGAACCATACAGAAACGGTGTTGACCGTGAAACAGCTGCATCATTGTTCAAGCATTTCCTTGTTTTCTTCAATGTTGCGGACAGAAGCTGGGCGATTTCGCAGAATGTCATTGTCAGCGGACGTGACCTTTGCGGAAACGATTTAACCAACGAAACTACATATGCACTCATGGATGCATATTACGAAATGAATCTTCCTCAGCCTATTCTTTCCGTTAAGCTTCATAAGAATACTCCTGCAAAGCTTTATGAAGAAATGGGCAGATTCCTTTTCACTCCTGGTGCACTTACTCCTTCATTCTTCAATGACGATTCACTCTATGAAGTTCTTGCTTCAAAGGGCGTTGACGATAATGACCTTGCGGATATTTCAATCGCAGGCTGTCAGGAACCTCTTATTATGGGCAAGGATAACGGCAACACAACAAACAGCTGGCTCAATCTTCCCAAGATTCTCGAAATGACACTTACAGGCGGCGTTTCAACAATTACAGGCGAGAAGCTTGTTGACGTTGAAGCCTGCAAGCTTGAAAATATCCGTGAAGAATTCTTTAAGAATGTTGAAAAGTTTGTTGCAGCCATGGGTGAATGTGCAAACGGCGCATCAGCGGCTCTTTCAACCCAAAGAGTACCTTTCCTTTCTTGTCTCATGGGCGGACTTGAAAACGGTATAGATGCAAGAGATATCAATAAGCAGGGTACAAAATATAACGGCAGCGGATGCCTTATCCACGGTGTTTCTGTTATCGCAGACAGCTTCTCCGCTATTGATAAACTCCTTGCCGAAAGACCGCAGGATGCCGATAAGCTTGTTGATGCACTTAAAGCAAATTTTGAGGGCTATGAAGAACTCAGAGATTTTCTTCTTTCTGCCGATAAATTCGGTAATAACATTGAAAAAGTTGATGCGGAAGCGGGCGAAATCGCTTCAAAGGTTGCAGATATTGTTTCCTCAACAAAGAATTATCTCGGCAATTCGTTCCGTCCCGATTTCTCATCACCCTCAACTCATCTTCTCTACGGTTACTGGGTAGGTGCAACTCCTGACGGCAGAAAGTCAAGAGATATGCTCGGCTACGGTGTTGACCCTCTTTACGGTAGTGCCGAAAACGGTCTCGGATTCCGTATGCTTTCAAATATGAAGATGCCTTTTGAAAAGATGAACGGCGGTTATGCTTCGCATCTCGGTATCGACCCCAAATATTTTAAATCCGATTCATACGAAGAAAAGGGCGTTGAATTCAGAGACAAGGTTATAAATCCCTTGTTCTTCAATCCTCTTAATGAAGGTGTTTCACCTTTCTATCTCTATGTTAACGTTACAACCGCAGAAATTCTCCGTAAGGTTCTTGCAGACCCCAAAAAGTATGCACCCAGCGGCGTTTATATTATGAGAATTCACGGTACATTCGTTAATTTCCTTGACCTTTCACCCGCTATTCAGCAGGATATCATAACAAGACTTGACCCTAATTCAACATCCATCGCATAAGGAGCTTATATGAAAATTATCGGAATAGATATCGGTACAACAAGCATCTGCGGTATAGTCTTTGAAACAGTATCACAGAATATTACTGCATCAAAAACTCTCCCGAACAATTCGTTTATCAAAACCGAAAACAGCTATGAAAAAATCCAGAATCCCGAAATAATTATGAACACGGTTTATGAAATTCTTGACGAATTTTATTCGGATGATGTCGGAGCAATCGGTTTTTCTGGTCAGATGCACGGAATTGTTTATACCGATGAAAACTCGGATGCCGTAAGCCCTCTCTATATCTGGCAGGATGAACGTGCTGCAAAGGAATATGAAAACGGTAAATCCTATGCGGAACATCTCGGATGTTTTGCGGGTTACGGACTTGCAACGGATTTCTATAATGAAAAAAACGGACTCATTCCTCAAAAAGCAAAGTATCTTTGCACGATTGCCGATTATGCGGTTATGAAGCTTTGCGGCAACAAAAAGCCTCTTGTTCATATCACGAACGCCGCATCTCTCGGATGCTTTGATTTGGTTAATAATAAGTTTACAATTGAAAACTGCCGACTTCCCGAAGTTACCGCTGAATTCAAAGCGGCAGGTGAATACAAAGGAATTCCGGTCTGCGTTGCACTCGGAGATAATCAGGCAAGCTTTATCGGTTCTGTTTCCGATGCTGATAATGCTCTTATCAATATCGGAACCGGTTCCCAGATTTCGTGGCTATCTGATGAACTTGTAAATGCGGAAGGTGTTGAAAACAGACCCTTTGACGGCAAGCGTTATCTTGCGGCAGGCTGTGCGCTTTGCGGCGGAAGATCGTTTGCAATGGTTGAAAAGCTTTTCAGAGAAATTGCAAGTCTCGTTTCCGACAAAGAATTAACCTCGATGTATTCCGCAATTGATAAGATTCTTACCGAAAAAACAGAAACCTCTCTTTCGGCTGATTGCCGATTCTGCGGAACAAGAAATGATCCCTCAATAAGAGGCGGAATTTTCAACATTTCCGAGGAAAACTTCACAGCTTCGGATATTGCTCTTTCCGTTCTTTACGGTATGTCCGATGAGCTTTATCAAATGTATAAAAACGGCGGTAAAAAGGCAGAAAAGCTTGTTTGTTCAGGAAACGGAATAAGAAAAAATGCGGCATTGAGAAGAGTGGTTTCCGAAATGTTCGGATGCGAAATTAAAATTCCTCTTTTTGAAGAAGAAGCATCGTTTGGTGCGGCTCTTGCGGCATCGGTTGCCTGCGGAATGAGTGCTGATATTTCACAAGCCTGCAAAATGATAAAATATAAGGAGATTTAACCATGTTTTATAACGAACCGATTTTCTTTGAAAAAAACAGGGTTTTCAGAGTGTATACGGGCGGAAAGCTTTTTTCCGATTTCTTCGGTGATGATTCAACCGACGGCTTTTATCCCGAAGAGTGGGTTGCATCAAGTGTTAAGGCTCTTAACGAAGGAAGCACCGACGAATATGAAGGTGTTTCAAAAATAAAAGGTATTGATTTGTATCTCAACAATGCTGTTGAAAAGTATAAATCTGAAATTCTTGGTGACCGAGAAGATATCGGAATTCTCACAAAAATACTTGACAGCGCAATAAGATTACCCGTTCAGGCTCATCCCGACAAAGTTTTTTCAGAAAAATATTTTTCATCAAAATACGGCAAGGAAGAAAGCTGGATTATTCTTGCCACAAGACCCGGAGCAAAGATTTTCTACGGATTCAAAGACGGCGTCACCATGGAAGATTTCAATGCAGCGATTGATGAAAGCGAAAACAAATCGGATGCAATGGAAAAGCTTCTTTGCTCAATTGATGTCAAAGCGGGAGATGTAATTTATATTCCTGCAAAAATGGTTCATGCAATCGGAAGCGGATGCCTTCTCCTTGAAGTTCAGGAACCCACGGATTTCACAATTCAGCCCGAACGCTGGTGCGGTGAATATAAGCTTTCCGATAAGGAAATGTATCTTGGTCTTGACAGGGAAAAGGCACTTGAATGCTTTGATATGAATAAAAAATATCCTGCACCTCTTATTCCGAAAACTATTTCCGATTCAGACGGTGTAAAATATGAAGCGGTTATTGATGAAACAATAACAACCAGTTTCGCCGTCAGAACAGCAACGGTTGAAGGCGGGAAATTTGCTCTCGGCAGAGGTGCGGCGGTTTATGTTGTAACCGAAGGCGAAGGTGCGGTTATCGGTGAAGATTATAACCGTGAGCTTAAAAAAGGCGATTATTTCCTTCTTCCCGAAAATGCAAAGGATAAATTTCGTGTAACCGGTGATTATATTAAAATAACAGAATGTTTTGCATAAAAGTAATTGACAGTTTGATTTAATTGATTTAATATTGAAATATCTTCCAATAATATATATCAGGAGGGATATAATGAACACAAACGCAATGTTTAAAATCGGCTACGGACTCTATGTTCTTACAGCAAAAGAAAACGGTTTTGATAACGGATGTATAATCAATACTGTTTCACAGGTAACCTCAAATCCCAACAGAATTACTGTTGCCGTTAATAAAGCCAATAAAACTCACGATATGATTCTTGCAAGCGGTGAATTCAATGTGAGCGTTCTCTCGACTTCCGCCACATTTGATATTTTCAAGGCATTCGGATTCAGAAGCGGTAAGGATGTAGATAAATTTGCAGATTTTAAGTCTGTTGAAAGAAGCGGCAACGGTCTTTACTATATCACCGACGCAACCAACGCTTTTATTTCTGCAAAGGTTATCAATGCAACAGATCTCGGTACTCACACTCTGTTTCTTGCGGATGTTAACGATTGTGAAGTTCTTTCGGAAGCAACAAGCGTAACCTATGATTATTATCATAAATACATTAAGCCGAAGCCCGAGGTTAAAAAAACCGCAAAAGTTTATTACAGATGCAAAATCTGCGGATATATCCATGAAAGCGATACACTTCCCGACGATTTCATCTGTCCGCTTTGCAAACATCCCGCTTCAGACTTTGAAAGAGTTGAAACGGTTGAAAATAATAATAAAGGAGAGAATAACATGAATCTTAAAGGTACAAAAACAGAAAAGAATCTTATGGCTGCTTTTTCAGGTGAATCAGAGGCAAGAAACAAATACACATATTTTGCTTCCGTAGCTAAAAAGGAAGGTTTTGAACAGATTGCGGCCATCTTTACTGAAACCGCAAACAATGAAAAAGAACACGCAAAGATGTGGTTCAAGGCTCTCGGTGCACTCGGTGATACAGCACAGAATCTTCTCCATGCAGCAGAAGGCGAAAACTATGAATGGACTGATATGTATGCAACCTTTGCAAAGGAAGCTGATGAAGAAGGTTTCACGGAGCTTGCAGAAAAATTCCGTATGGTAGCCGCTATCGAAAAGACTCATGAAGAAAGATACCGCGCACTTCTCAATAACGTTGAAATGCAGAAGGTCTTTGAAAAGGCTGAAGAAACTATGTGGGAATGCCGTAACTGCGGTCATCTTGTAATGGGCAAGAAGGCTCCCGATGTCTGTCCCGTTTGCGCACATCCTCAGGCATACTTTGAAGTAAGAAAAGAAAATTATTAATTTATACAGCATTCAACCTCCGATTTCAAAATCGGGGGTTGATATTTTTTTTAATTAATTATATAATATATTAAATATTGTTATATGAGGTGTGTTATGAAAATAATAAGAATTATTGCTTTGATTATGTCGATGACATTTGTTTTATGCTCTTGTTCAAATGTGACTTTTACATCATCTACCGGTTCAGAAACAACTTCTCCTGCAGGAAACGATGAGGGTGACGGCTTGTTTGAAAATGATAAAACCGAAGAGAATGCAATCAACTCATCGGATGCAGAACATCCCAAGGTTAAATTCACAATGGAAAACGGTGGCAGCTTTGTTATGGAGCTTTATCCCGAATATGCACCGCAGACTGTTGAAAATTTTGTTGACCTTGTTTCTGATGGCTTCTATGATGGTCTTACATTCCACAGAGTTGTTGAAGATTTCATGGCTCAGGGCGGCTGCCCCGAAGGAACCGGTAACGGCGGAAGCAGTATGAAAATCAAGGGCGAATTTGCTATTAACGGATTTGACAGGAATGTTCTTTCCCATACAAGAGGTGTTGTTTCAATGGCTCGTGCGACATCATATAATTCAGCTTCCTCGCAGTTCTTTATCTGCTATTCGGACGCAACATTCCTTGATGGTCAGTACGCCGCTTTCGGTATGGTAATTTCAGGCATGGAGGTTGTTGACTCTTTCCTTGAAATCGAAAGAACAATGGGTAATGACGGTGCACTTTCAAAACCTGTTGAGCCCATTATTATTGAAAAAGCGGAGGTGCTTTGATTGAAAAACATAACCTTTAAAGCGTTTAAGGCATCCGAAATTGAATTTGTGAATAAACATGAAAACGGAACAAGAATAGAATTTGAAAATAAATATTCCTACAACGTCAAATATTCATCCAATAACACCTGTATCGGTGAATTCACTGTTGAGGTTAATGATAAGGCGAATAAGGATAAATTTCATATCAAAGCGGTTGTTCTCGGAATATTCACTTATAATCCGGAGTCAAAAAAAGAGATTATTCATGTTGAAACATATAAGGAGCTTTTCCCTTATGTGAGAACAATGATTTCTTCTCTTACGGTTAATGCGGGAATTCCTCCCGTTATTCTCCCGAATTTTGATATAGAATCCCAAAGTATTTACAGATTTGAAAAGAATGTTTAAGTGAGGTAAAAGATATGGATATTATGGATCTTGCCATGAAAGGCATATGTGCTATAACCAAAAATTTCGGAAAGAAAGTTCAGAAAAATTCTGTTGCACCCGAAATTGAAAAAGTGAACCCCGTTGAAATCAAGGGCAAAGGCTATAAAATGGGTTTTGCAAAGACCGAAATTATGCCCGACCTTAACAGCGGAAAAACCTATTGGATTGCAGGTCACGGCTCGGGTCATAAAATGGAGGGTGTTCTTTCACCCGTGTTCGTAAGTGCTGTATGGATTGATTGCGGAAACGATGAAGGCATCCTTTGGCTTGGCGGCGATATCGTCGGCATGACAAGAGTTGAGGTCAACAAAATCCGTTCAATGATTATGGCTTCCGATAAAATCAAAGGCTGCAAGTGCATTAACTTCAGCTGCACCCACAGCCATTCCGGCATTGATACCCTCGGTTATTGGGGCAAACCCAATCTTGTAAGCATTCCTTCCGACGGTAAAGACCCCGAATATATGGATATGCTTATGAAAAAAGCTGTTAAGGTTGCCGAAGAAGCTTATGCAAACAGAAAAGACGGTAAGCTTTTCTACGGTGAAATCAAGGTTGAAAACGGTCTTGAAACAAGAAGAGGCTTCCTTGACAGACATGAAATTCTCACAAGATTCCGTTTTGTTCCCGCTGACGGTTCAAATGATATATGGATTATGAACTTCGGCGGTCATCCCAACTCGCTCGGTGGTTCAAACCGTATGCTCAGCGGTGAATATCCCTATTTCATGCGTGAGCAGATTCTTGCTGAAAACGGTGCAGAGGTTCTTTTCGGTATCGGTGCAATCGGCGCAATGGATGTTGCTGAACTTGATAAGGATGATAATGTTAACTGTATCAAACTTCAGGCAAAGATGCTTGCGGATGCAGCACTTAAGATTGATAATGATGTTGAGCTTAAACCTGAAATGAAGTTCATTCAGCAGCCGTTCTATCTCCCCGTAGGTAACTATGTTCTCACTCTTCTTGCAATGCGCCATGTCATGAGTTTCAACGCATATCCCTGCAAGGAAAGCGATACGGGCATTGCAATGATGACAGAAATGACTTATATGTCAATCGGCGGTAAGAATATACTTCTTCTTCCCGGCGAAAGCTTTGTTTCAACCGTTTACGGCGGATATAAAAATGCAGAAACATCGCCCACAGGTGAAGGCGGAGAAGTTAACCCCACTCCTCTTGCTGAAATTGCGGGTGATCCCGACATGATTGTTTTCGGTGTTTCAAATGACATGACAGGCTATGTTGTTCCGCCCAACGATTTTATTCTTCATCCCACTCAGCCGTATCTTAATGGCTACAGAGATAGGTTTGACCTTAATCATTACCATGAAACAAACTCCATGGGTATCGGTACTCAGAAAGTGATTGCAGATACTTTTGCAGATGTTGTTTCAAGATTTTAAAATATGCTTCAGATTGTTTATTCGGCTGTAATTCTTGTTGCAACCACTCTCGGTGCCTTTGTGGGTCTCGGCGGGGGAGTGATAATAAAACCCGTTCTTGATTTTATCGGTGCCGAACCGAGAATTCAGGTTGATTTTCTTTCTTGCATTGCGGTTTTTACGATGTCAATTGTTTCAACCTGCAAGCAGATAAAAAACAAAGTTCAGTTTAAAAAGAATATTGTTTTCCTTATTGCACTCGGTTCGATTGCAGGCGGTTTTCTCGGCAGCACATGCATGGATTTGCTTGAAAGTTTTGCTGAATCAAACATAATCCGGTGCATTCAGGCGTTTGTTCTTGCCTCTCTTCTTGCTTTTGTGAGTTTTTATGTTAGCAAAGAACGTAAGTCTTTTCATGTGGAAAATAACTTTGCAATCTGTATTGTGGGATTGATGCTCGGGTTTTTCGCTTCTTTTCTCGGTATAGGCGGAGGTCCGATAAATGTTGCGGTTCTGACTTTGTTTTTCTCGATGAATGTTAAGGAATCCGCTGTTTATTCCGTTGCTGTTATCTTTTTTTCGCAGCTTTCAAAGCTTATAACCATGTTTTTAAGTTCGGGAATTGAAACATACTCCCATCAGTGGAAAACTCTTATTTTTATTTTGCCTGCCGCAATTCTCGGAGGAATAATCGGCTCGGGTTTCAACCGTAAGTTTGACGATAAATTTATCAGAAAAGTTTTTACCGCCGCAATGATTGTTCTTGTTTTATTGAATATTTATAACGGTGTTATTTATTTTATTGCTGCAAATTAGAGAGGGGAATATATGACCCGTCAGGAAATAACTCTTTTCAATCTCGGTAAAAGTCTTGATGACCTTGCAAATCTTGACCCGAAGGGTTACGGTGTATGCAAGCTTCTGTATAAAGCCGCTTATGAATATACGGGCAGACCCTTGTGTTTTAATGCGGCTGAGCTTTTATGCAACACTTTGAAAAAAGATGCAGTTGTATTTATTTTAACGGGATTTGTTTTATCTCCGTTCAATAAAGCCGAAACCGACGGAGTGATTTCATCTGCGTTGCTTGCATCGGCACTTGAAAAAATTTTCAATGTCAAAACGGTTATTGTCTGTCCCGATGAAGCAGGTAATGCAATAAAAAGGCTTATGAGTTATCTTGAAACTCACAGCGAAATATATATTTTTACAAAAGAATCTGATAAAACCGAAGAAGAATGCGATAAAATTCTTTCGCGATTTAAACCCGTTGCGGTTATCAGTATTGAATGCCCCGGTGCAAACAAAAACGGAATTTATCACAACGCAGGCGGTACTGATGTTACAAATCTCGAAGCAAAAACCGATTTGCTTTTTGAAAAGCTTTGTAAATCAGGCGTTCCGAATATTGCAATAGGTGACCTCGGTAACGAAATCGGAATGGGAACAATTGCGGATTGTATCGAGAAGTATATTCCGTCCGACTGTGAATGCTGCGGAAAAGGCGGTATAACTGCAAGAACAAAAGCTGACAATATAATAACGGCAACGGTTTCCGATTGGGGCTGTTATTCATTGATATGTATGCTTGCCTGCATGACAGATAATCCCGATGTAATGCATGATTCCGCATTACAAGAAAAACTTATGAACATCGCAGCGGATAACGGTTTGATTGATATGTGGGGTGAGCATATTCCTGCAATCGACGGCTTTGGAGTCAGAATAACGGGTCTTGTTGTTGATTTGATGCGAGAAACTATGCTTAATACTATTGATTGCCGTGATAAATTTCAAAGGCAATTTGATTTAATAATCGAAAAAAACTCTTTTACAGGTGAATTGATATGATTACTATTAACGAAGCCTTCGGTTATCGGAGAAGCTTCGCCTGCGTCGATGTCGGCGCAATAAAGAATAATTTTGATGAACTCAGAAAATGTATACCCGAAACAACAAAAACAATGGCTGTTGTCAAAGCGGATGCTTACGGTCACGGTGCAGTCAAGGTTGCAAAAGCTCTTGCCGATAAAGCGGATTATTTTGCGGTTGCCGTTATAGATGAGGCTCTTGAACTTCGTGAAAACGGCATAAATAATCCTATTCTTATTTTGACTTACACAAGCCCTTATCAGTTTGAACAGCTTATCAACAACGGATTTATTCCGACGGTTTACAGCTTTGCAGATGCCAAAAGACTTTCCGAAACAGCCTTCAGACTCGGAAAAAAGGTTGTTATTCATATAGCTGTTGACACGGGTATGAGCCGTATAGGTCTTGCCGATACAGCTGAAAGCGTTGAAATTATCAAGAGCATATCCGAACTTCCGATGGTAGAAATTGAAGGAATATTCAGTCATTTTGCCTGTGCGGATTGTGAAGATAAAACCTGTGCAATGGGCCAGAAAAAGAGATTTGACAATTTTGTTGCTATGGTTGAAAATGCAGGAATTAACATTCCTCTCAAGCATATGAACAACAGTGCGGGAACAATTGATTTTGATTTTTCTTATGATATAGTCAGAATCGGTATTGCACTTTACGGACTTTATCCTTCCGATGAAGTTGACAAATCAAAAATAAAGCTTACTCCCGCAATGGAGGTTTACAGTCATATCATTCATATCAAAGATATCGAAAAAGGTGTTTCCGTCGGGTACGGTCATACTTATACCGCACCCGAAAGAAGAACCGTTGCAACTGTTTGTATCGGATATGCAGACGGCTTTAACAGAGCATTCTCAAACAGAGGGTATGTTCTGGTTAACGGAAAGAAAGCACCGATTATCGGAAAGGTTTGTATGGACCAGATAATGGTTGATATAACCGGTATTGAGAATGTTAATGTCGGTGACTATGCTGTTATCATGGGCAGAAGCGGCGATGAAATTATAACCGCCGAGAAACTCGGTGAAATGAGTGACAGCTTTAATTATGAAATAATATGCACATTCATGCCCAGAATAATCAGAGTTCACTGTGAAGACGGTAAAATCATATAAAAATTTCCCCTCTGTCAAACAGAGGGGATTGTTGCTTTTAGGGCATATAAGGATTTTCTTCGTATTCATAATTCTCGGGCATAATCATAGGACGGAAATAATTGATTGTGTAATCAATTCCCCACTGACCTTTTTTGCCCTGCCAATATGCGGAATGAGGTTCAATTGAAAGCATACCATTATAATCTTTTGTATAAAGAATATCCATGGCAGCCCCCCAGTTTATGCAGTCAAGACCTGCGGGAGCATCATCATAAACATCGTTGTCAAAATAAACGCAACCTTTGAGATGGAAATGATAGAATCTGTTACCCCAGTCACGCATTTCCGCAAGATAATTTCCGTTATCATAAAGACAATGCGAAATGTCGTATTTGATGCCGAGGTCGGGGAGTGCAGAAAGGACAACTTCCCACGCTTTGGGTTCAACAATAAAGTTTTCCCAGCGGCAATTGTATACGGCTATTTTAACATTTTTTTCTTTTGCATATTCTATAAGTTTTCCGAGATAGTCAATTGCAATGTTACAGTTTTCATAAAAACTCTTGCTTTCAACATAATTCACACCGCAGTTGTAAACGGGGCAGCCGATAATTGAAGCAGCGGTAATAACATTCATATCCGCTTTTAGAGCTTCGGGAATAACCTCTCCGTTATCATCGATTCTTGTCATTCCCCATCTTCCCACAGAACCGACGGGAATGCCGTATTTATCGCTGTAACCCTTAATTTCATTTGCCTTTGCAAGGAATTCTTCCGAATCATAATTGTGATTAACGCAGAATTCAATCGCATCAAGCCCTTTGTCTTTTACATATTTGAAGCAACCTTCGTCCCAACCGTTAATAATTCCCAGTTTCATATTCAGCATCCTTTCTTTAAATAAACCGTGTTTTTTTCAAGCAGTTCAATCGGACGGTAAGAAAGCTTTGCTTTTCTCAGTCCCTCGTCACCGCTGTCATCTTCTCGGTTAATAAATTTTATATTATCACCTGAAGCATACATTTTCAAAAATTGATTTGTTACCATCTGATATGCACCGTGATAAGAAATATCTGCTTTTTCAATGTGACAGATAAGAGTATCACCGATTATTTCGCCGACAGAATAGCCTATAACCTTTCCGTCAACCCTGAGAACTCCGCCGAGCATTCCGTATTCCTCGTAATTCTCAAGAACATCAATGCATTTTCTCAGTTCGTAATCCGCAATGTCGTCTTTTTCGGAGTTAAATGAAAAATTCTTTGTGAAATCAATGATTTCGGGGATGATATCCCTTGTTATCGGAACAAACTCAAAATTCTTATAGAGCTTTAAAAATTTATTGATATGATTTCTCGGCGTGCTGTATTTTTTGCCCGAAAGATTCATAAGAGCATCTTTATCGTAAATATAATCAAACATATCTCTGTCAGGCTCAACAACACAGTAGCAATATCTTTTCAGAAGCACGGGAAGTTCATTTTTATTGACCGAACACATAACGCAGGGGATACCGTTTTCTTTACAATATTCATCAATTGCATCAAGACCGCCCT
>JAZSNQ010000148.1:0-3708 GCA_045536515.1 Acutalibacteraceae bacterium
TGTTATTTCAATGTGAAGAATTCCTGCCTTGCGAAGCTTTTTTAAAGTTTCGCGTTTTTTATCTCCCATAACCATAAGAGATATCTTTTTCATTGGTACAATCATACAGCGTATACCTCCGTTTCCGAAGATATTTCATCACGGGCAGCTATTTTGCGTTTTGAAATTTTAGAACGCACGACAGCACTGACCTGTTGGTCTGCCATATAAATTGATATCTTTTTGATATTTGCCTGTGTTTCAGGGATTTTTACTTTTTCAAACAGGTTGACTCTTTGCGAAGTAGAAAGCAATTCTTTTTCTAAAAGCCTTACCTGTTCATCCAACACTTCCGCCTCTAAATCAAGTGACATTGCTTTTTCCATATGATTTGCTGCAATATCCACCCAAAGTGGTGTTTCATATAAATCATAATCGCCTCTGGAAAAGTCTGCACCCTCAAAAGTGGGAATCGTAACACCTGCAATGTTTCCCGTTCCTTTTCGGATGTTGCTTACAGTAATAATTCCGTCGGGGAAAGCACTTTCTTCGCTGAAAACTGCAATCCATGAAGAAAAACCTTTTTCTAAGTTTTCCTGTTCTTGTCTTACCGAGGCAGCCTTTGCTTCAATTATTCTTATTTCCGATTGAAGCTGTTGCTTTTTAAGTGTCAGCGTAGGCAAATATCTTTGATACATTTTAAGAGCATCTTTCTGTACCTTTAACTCATTTTTAGTTAATTTGATTTTTGCCAAAATTCAGTCCTCCTTACTTTACAGGCCAGAATTCTTCTGTAAGGTCTGACTTAATTCCTGTTTCATCTTTTTGGAAACAATCTGCAAGAATCTGCCAACCGAGGTCAAGTGACTCCTCAAGTGTTAAATTAACCGACAAATCCATAAGCTTATTTTCAAAAAGCTGACCGTATTTCAATAATTTTTCATCCCAACGGTTCATAGAAAAGCCCATATTCTTCTTTTCCAATGTTTCTTTATAGGATGAATACAATCTAATCATAGAGTCCATAAGAATACGGTGATCCTTACGTGTTTTGCTGTTGACATTCTGCTTAAGTCGTGAAAGAGATCCGAAGGGTTCAATTCTTCCGCCTTTCAGATAATACTGACCTTCGGTAATATAGCCTGTATTATCGGGAACAGGGTGTGTAACGTCATCACCCGGCATTGTAGTAACCGCAAGCACCGTGACAGAGCCTGAACTGTCAAAATCAACTGCTTTTTCATAACGTGAAGCAAGCTGAGAATAAAGGTCACCGGGATAGCCTCGGTTTGAGGGAACCTGTTCTTGTGTGATAGCAATTTCTTTCATTGCATCGGCAAAGTTTGTCATATCAGTGAGAAGCACCAATACATCCTTATCCTGCAACGCAAACTGTTCTGCAACAGCAAGCGCCATATCGGGAATCATCATACATTCAACGGTAGGGTCGGATGCAGTATGAATAAACATTACTGTTTTACTTAAAGCACCACCGTTTGACAGTTCTTCTTTGAAATAAAGAAAATCGTCATATTTAAGTCCCATGCCCCCAAGGACGATAACATCTGCTTCAGCCTGCAAGGCAATACGGGCAAGAAGCTGGTTGTAAGGTTCACCTGAAATTGAAAAAATCGGCAGCTTCTGTGATACAACAAGTGTATTGAACATATCAATCATCGGGATATTTGTTCTCATCATTCTGTTTGCAAGAATTCGTTTTGTAGGGTTAACCGACGGACCGCCGATCGGTTTCATATTATCAGTAAGTGCCGGACCTTTATCTCTGGGCTCACCGGAGCCGTTAAAAATTCTGCCGAGAAGGTCATCACTGAATGATACTCTCATATCGTGACCTAAAAAGCGGACCTCGTCGCCGGTTGAAATACCCTGACCTCCGGCAAATACCTGCAATGAAACAATATCTCCGTCAATTTTATTGACCTGAGCGAGTGATTTACCGAAACGGGTATTTATCTGTGCCAGTTCGTTGTAGCGTATACCCTGAGCTTTAACGGTAATAACATTACCTGTAATTGATTCTATTTTGTTAAACACCTTGTTCATTATCACTCACCACCTTTCAGAAGAAGTTCTGCTTCACGGCTTAATCTGCCTTGACCATCAGCGTACATAGTATCTATCTCAGCCTCTGCTTTGGCAAAGGCTTCACTTTTAAATTCGGTATAATTCCAGTCGATAAACTTCTGTCTCATACTATTGAAGAAGCTGCGGGCATCATCCTTACTGTCAAGAGTATATTCACTACCGAGAATATACACAAGTTTATCCGTTACATAACGCTGACGCTCTTTGGTACAGTTTGCTTCAACAGAATCAAAAGAGTTTTGCTGAAGATAAACAGCATCAAGCATTTCTGCCTTCAGATATACGGTGTAATCTTCAATACTTGTACCGTCTTCACCGACGACCTTCATCATTGAACCGATTTCGTCTCCGTGAAGAAGAATATTTTTGCAGAAACCTGACTTTGCAGGGTCTGTAACCGGTTTGTATTTTGACCAGGAAATAAGCGGGTCTATTGCAGGATATTTTCTCGCATCAGAGCGTTCACGTGAAAGCCCGTGGAAGGCTCCGACGACCTTGAGAGTTGCCTGAGTAACCGGCTCTTCAAAGTTACCGCCTGCAGGAGAAACCGTACCGCCGATTGTAACGGAGCCCTTACTTCCGTCAGGAAGAAGTACACATCCTGCACGTTCATAGAATGCCGCAATATATGATTCAAGATATGCGGGGAAAGCCTCTTCACCGGGGATTTCTTCAAGTCTGCCTGACATTTCACGCATTGCCTGAGCCCAGCGCGATGTTGAATCAGCAAGCATTAAAACATTGAGTCCCATCTGTCTGTAATACTCTGCAAGTGTTACTGCGGTGTAAACCGAAGCCTCACGGGATGCAACAGGCATTGAAGAAGTGTTGCATACAATAATTGTTCTTTCCATAAGAGAACGTCCTGTTTTAGGGTCAGTAAGCTCAGGAAACTCTGTCAGCGTTTCAACAACCTCACCTGCACGTTCACCGCAGGCAGCAATAATAACGATATCAACATCTGCATATTTTGATGTTGTGTGCTGCAAAACTGTTTTGCCCGCACCGAAAGGACCGGGAGTGCAATAAGTTCCGCCCTTTGCAACAGGGAAGAAGGAGTCAATAAGACGAACCTTTGTTTCCATTGTTTCGACTGGGGCCAGTCTTTCACTGTAACACTTGATTGCACGCTTAACAGGCCACTTGAAAGACATGGAAACAGAGATTTCTCTGCCTCTTTCATCAGTTAAAACCGCAATTTCTTCGTTTACCGTATATTCGCCTTTTTCTGCAACGGATTTCAATGTGTATATTCCGAGTAAATTGAAGGGAATGAAAATTTTATGAGTAAAAGGTCCTTCGGGAACTGTACCTATATATTCACCGGCACGAAGAATGTCTCCGATTTTTGCAGTGGGAGTGAATTCCCATTTCTTTTCGGAATCAAGACCGTCTGCATAATTTCCTCTTTCAAGAAACCAGCCTGCCTGTTCAGCTAACACAGGCAGAGGATTCTGAAGTCCGTCGTAAATCTGACCCAGAAGCCCCGGACCCAACTGTGCTGAAAGCATTTCTCCGGTAAAATCAACCTCATCTCCGCACTTGATGCCGCCTGTCATTTCATAAACCTGTATCTGAGCGATATTTCCTCGTATGCGTATAACCTCACTCTTGAGTTTGGTA
>JAZSNQ010000198.1:0-1934 GCA_045536515.1 Acutalibacteraceae bacterium
CGTATATTCCCTCGCCGCTTTATAAAGCAGTTTGCAAACTCCGTAGCCCTTCGGGTCAATGTTTGCAAGGTCATCAAGGCTTTTCCCGAGATTTAAAAGCGTTATTTCGTGACGGGTCATAAATCTCCTTCTTTAAATCAAATAATTGATTCCGTTATAAATATTGAGTGCAACAAGAACAATCATCACTGCGGTAAAAACTTTTCTGATGATTTTATCGTCGGATTTACGGTTGAGACCCGAGCCGATTATTCCTCCGAGAATTGCGGCAGGGAGAATAAACAGCAGGGTTTTCCATTGGTGAGAATAAACCTCAATTCCCGACGATATAAACATTGTCACAAGCTTTGAAAGCTGTGAAAAGAAGATAATCGCAACGGAATAAACCGCCGATTCCTTGACATTCATCGAGAAGAAAAGGGTTAATACGGCAACATTAATCGGACCGCCGCCTATACCGAGGAAGGATGCAATAAATCCGAGCGAAAGACCTACAAAACAAATTGCAAAATTATTTTTTACATGAAAAGATTTTCGCTCTTTGGCAACATAAATGCAGACAAAAGTCAGAAGCGTTGCGAGAATAAACGCCTGAATGCATCGCACGGTATCTGACGGAGCAAATCCCTCGAGCATATCCATGCATTTGCTTCCGAGAAATCCGCCTGCGATCGAACCGATTGAAATAAGTAAAACAATATTTTTCTTAAACTCAGCTTTATTCTTTATCTGCTTTGCCGTTGAAACAACCGACATTGTAAAAACGGCAACACTTGAAAGAAAATCAACCTGCATTCTCGGCTCCGCACCGATGAAATCGAGAACGGGCTTTATAATAACTCCGCCTCCGAGACCGACAAATGCGCCGAGGGTTGTGGCGGCAAGAATTACGACTGCATAAACAAGCTGAAGCATGGATTAAAATCTTGAAACAACATCTGCAAAGGCATCTGCGATTGTTTTCTGAGCGCCGATACCCATGGAGTTTGTTTCATGGTAATGGTTAAGGTCGAATTTATCTCTGTAGCCGTTGAGATAAGGCTGTGTGGGATGAAGAATGAAATCGTTGGGAGGCACAACATAACCCGCCATATCGTTTGAAACGCCGAAAACTATCATGTCGGGGTCGCCTGCAATTTCTGCAAGAGGAGTTGGATTGATTTCGCCGCCCTTGCCCGTGGGTGATGTTTCTGCGCTCTTATATCCGCCGTAAACGGTTGAAACAAAGCTTTCGCCGGGAAGAAGAAGAATATTCTTTCCGCCGATTGACATATAAGTCATTTCGGTCATCATAGCAATGCCCGTGTCACTTTCCTTGCAGGGATAAGCATTGAAGCTCATAACATGACGCATTGCAAGAAGGGTTAAAACATAGTTTCCGACGGGAAGATAGAAGGGCTGCTGAATGAATTTCATTTCAGGTTTAAGCTCAACATCGTTATCTATCTTAAGAGCTGCATCGGCGAGCATCTTTGCCTGGAGCTTTATGCAGTTGACATTGTCATCCTTATCAAGCTCTGCAACGTCCATTGCGCCGATTGCACCGATACCGAAAAGAACCTCTGCTCCGTTTTCCGCAAGAATCTGTTCGCGCATGAAATAAGGATATTCACCGCTGAGCATTCTGTTGCTTCCTCCGAGCGAATTGGGATGGCCGCCGAAGTTCATAATCCAGATATCCTTTGAACCGTCTGCGGGAACAAAACGGAATCTTGTTAAAATTTCATGTCTGTCAAGGAAACCTCTCCTTGTCTGAAGACCGTTTTCAACCTTGATTTCGCCGTAGCAAAGCTTGCCTTCTTTTCTGTTTGCATAAGCTTCTTCGGCAACCTTTACGGCTTTTTTCATAAGCATATCCATATATTCGGGGTCTTTACCGTCGGAAGGAATGCTTACGAGATTGGGCTTGCCCCAATAACCGAGGGTATCAATAC
>JAZSNQ010000141.1:0-1802 GCA_045536515.1 Acutalibacteraceae bacterium
ATTATTTGAAAGCTACGAAAGACGTATTGACCAGATCAATGCATGTCTTAAAGAATACGGCATTTCTTCAATCGAAGAATGCAAGGAAATCACTCTTGCAAAGGGTGTCGATTGCGACAAAATCGTAAGAGAAACTCAGCCCATCTGCTTTGAAAACGCTGTTTGGGCTTACACAGTAGGCTGCGCTATCGCTATCAAGACAGGCTGCACAAAGGCTGCTGACGCTGCTGCAGCTATCGGCATCGGTCTCCAGTCATTCTGCATCCCCGGTTCAGTTGCTGACAACAGAAAGGTTGGTATCGGCCACGGTAACCTCGGCAAAATGCTCCTTTCCGAAGAAACAGAATGCTTCTGCTTCCTCGCAGGTCACGAATCATTCGCTGCTGCTGAAGGCGCAATCAAAATCGCTCTTAACGCAAACAAGGTAAGAGTTAAGCCCCTCCGCGTTATCCTTAACGGTCTCGGCAAGGATGCAGCTATGATTATCTCAAGAATCAACGGCTTCACTTACTGCAAGACAGAGTTCGACCCCTATGCTGAAACTGTTACTGTTGTTGAAGAAAAAGCATATTCAAACGGCGACAGAGCAAAGGTTAAGTGCTACGGTGCAGACAACGTTCCCGAAGGCGTTGCTATCATGAAGCTTGAAAACGTTGGCGTTTCCATCACAGGTAACTCAACCAACCCCACAAGATTCCAGCATCCCGTTGCAGGCACATACAAGAAGTGGTGCAACGAAAACGGTGTTAACTACTTCTCAGTTGCATCGGGCGGCGGCACAGGCCGTACACTTCATCCCGACAACATGGCAGCAGGTCCCGCTTCCTACGGTATGACAGATACAATGGGTCGTATGCACTCAGACGCACAGTTCGCAGGTTCATCATCAGTTCCCGCACACGTTGAAATGATGGGTCTCATCGGTGCAGGTAACAACCCCATGGTTGGTATGACAGTTGCTTGCGCTGTTGCAGTTGAAGAGGCAATGAAATAAATTTGTAGCCACCGCTCAAAATCTTCGGCACACGCCTTGACGGCTGTTTTTCGCCGCTATGCCCCCGAAATGCTCGTTAATACACAATGTATTGCCTGCGCTTTCGTGAACAAATCGGCATAAAAACATCTCGTCAATCCGTATACCGCTGACTTGACCGCCGGTTACTTTCACAAAACGAAACTAATCCCTGTTCTCGTTTGAGAGCGGGGATTTTTGCTTTTCAAAACAGGAATTGTACGGTGGGATGCCCTCATCCCGCCGTAAAAATCATATTTTACGTTAATAAAATCTACTGTACAAAGGCAACCGAATGTTTTTGGCTCCCTCTTGAGGAGCTGTCACGGAGTGACTGAGGGAGTTGAAACGGTTTTTGCCGTAGGGGCGGATATCATCCGCCCGAAAAATTGCGGCGCACCGAAGATATAACGCAGACGGAGATGATACCGTTAAAAATGAATAAAAACAAATAACCTTCCCCGAATAAATGATATGCACCCCAAAAGTTAGACACTTTTGGAGGTGCATATTTTTTATGGGCAAAACAGGAAGGAAAAATAAAGTATATAGTGCAGAATGTAAAATAGGTGTTATAATGGATATGCGAGAACACCATTTAAGTTATCACGAAACAGTACGAAAATATTGGGGAATAGAAGAATCCAACAACGGAGATTCCAAAAGAAATATTGTACAACGGTGGGAACGCATATACTTGGAAGAAGGAGCCGAAGGTCTTATGAAGGAAAGACGAGGCAGAGCTTGTTCCGCCAGTGGCACAAGAAAAGGCAGAACACCTAAATTAGAT
>JAZSNQ010000006.1:0-30919 GCA_045536515.1 Acutalibacteraceae bacterium
ATGTTATGATTAATAACGGTGAGGCAAGCGGTGCAACAGGGATTGTTGAGAAAGGCTTTGAAAATAAGCTTGAAACAGTTTTGCCCGAATGGCTTTATGCCGTTTTGTCAAAACCGCTTTTCAGGCAGACGGTTGAATTCGTATATAACACTGTTTCGGTTCTTTTTGACTGATTTATGTACAATTTGTAAAATTCATTTTTCGATATCGGAAAATGTTGTGTTTCGTAATAAAATGTGATAAAATATATTTAAACTCAGATTTCTGAGAATATACTATGGAGGAGGAGAATTTATGGAATATGTAATGATGATTTTCTGGATTGTTCTGCTCGTAGTGCTTATCATCGTAGAGGCGGTAACCGCCCAGCTTGTAACAATATGGTTTGCCGCAGGTGCGGCAGCTGCATTGATTGCGGAGCTTTGCGGTTTACAGCAATGGCTGCAGTGGGTGATTTTTATTGCAGTTTCAGCCGTTGCCCTCATAGTTACCCGTCCTCTCGTGCGAAAGGTTACGAAAAAAGCAGTTCAGCCGACCAATGCCGACCGATGTATCGGTCAGACAGCTGTTGTCACCGAGGATATCGACAACATCGAAGGCAAGGGTCAGGTTCATGTCAACGGTGTTACATGGACCGCGCGTTCATCCGACGGTTCTGTGTTCAGGAAAGACGAACGTGTCATCGTTGAAAAAATCGAAGGCGTAAAGCTCATTGTAAAGTCGCAGAATTAACTCAAAATAAAGAAGAATTCAGGAGGATTTGATTATGGAATTTTTAGGCGGATTCATTTTAATTTTACTCGCACTTTTTCTTATTCTGATTGTTGTTCTCAACATCAAAATTGTTCCGCAGTCAAAGGCGTATGTTATCGAAAGACTCGGAACATACAGCGCAACCTGGCAGACAGGTCTTCACTTTAAAATTCCTTTCATTGAACGTGTCGCAAAGCAGGTTTCACTTAAAGAACAGATTGTTGACTTTCCGCCCCAGCCCGTTATCACGAAGGATAACGTAACAATGCAGATTGATACGGTTGTTTTCTTCCAGATAACCGACCCCAAGCTTTTTGCTTACGGTGTTGAAAGACCTCTTTCTGCTATTGAAAACCTTACCGCAACAACACTCCGTAACATCATCGGTGAAATGGAACTTGATAATACTCTTACCTCAAGAGATGTTATCAATGCTAAAATCAGAGGCATTCTTGACGAAGCAACAGACCCCTGGGGCATCAAGGTCAACAGAGTTGAACTCAAAAACATTCTTCCCCCCAAGGAAATCCAGGATGCCATGGAAAAGCAGATGAAGGCTGAACGTCAGCGCCGTGAATCAATCCTTACCGCCGAAGGCGAAAAGGCAAGCAAAATCCTTGTTGCCGAAGGTCAGAAGGAAAGCAAGATTCTTGCTGCAGAAGCTGAAAAGCAGAGCGCAATCCTTGCTGCGGAAGCAATCAAGGAAGCAAAAATCAGAGAAGCTGAAGGTGAAGCGGAAGCTATCCTTAAGGTTGAACAGGCAAGAGCACAGGCTATCGAGCTTATCAATCAGGCTGCACCCGGTCAGGGTTACCTCACAATCAAGAGCCTCGAAGCTTTTGAAGCCGCTGCAGACGGTCAGGCAACAAAGCTTATTATCCCCAGCGATATTCAGGGTCTTGCAGGTCTTGCTGCAAGTGCAAAAGAAATTATCAAATAAAATAACCGTAGGGGTCGATGCTGGCATCGACCCTTTTGCTTATATGCAGACTGTTACATTTGTCACATTGATATTTTCTTTTTTCTATGATAAAATATTATATAACAATGCAAAGATGAGAGGAGATTAATATGGGCAAAAAAATAATTGTTGCAGGTCTGGGTCATGGCGGTATTGCGGTTGCTTCAATTCTTGCAAGAGCAGGATTTGATGTTACTGTTTATGAACAGAAAAAAGAGGGTACTCTCGGTTATGACTGGACCGATATTTTTGCACCCGATGCACTTGCGGTTGCAGGAATGCCCATGCCCCCCAAGGATAAATTTGAATATAAAGAGGATATGACTTTCTTCGGACCATCAATGAAAACAGGTCTGCGTCAACATGTTCCCAAGGAAAAGCTCGAAATCAAGATGGAACGCAGAGATATCTATGCTCATTTCATAAAGCATGCTATTGAATGCGGTGTTAAGATTAAATATGAACATAAGGTTCTCTCCCCGATAATTCTCGGCAACAGAGTTGTAGGTATCAAAACCGATAAGGGCGATGTATACGGCGACCTTATAATTGACTCATGCGGTATGAATTCTCCCGTGAGAATGAATCTTCCCGAAGAATTCGGAATCGAAAAAGAAGTTGCGAGAAACGAAAAGATAACAATTTACAGAGCTTTTTTCAACAAAGCCTGCGATGATGCGGTTGAGGCAAAATTCAAGGTTATGCTTTTTGCGGGCGGTGAGCTCGGAGTTAACTGGATTGCTTCCGAAGATGACCACACCGATCTTCTTATGGGTCGTTTTGAGGACTTTGATATCAAACATGTTGAGGAGTTTGCGGATTACCTGCGTGAAACCAATCCCAGACTCGGTAAAGAAATTATCCGAGGCGGTCAGTTTGTTGAAATTCCCGTGCGTCAGCCGCTTTCAATAATGGTTGCCGACGGCTATGCGGCTATCGGTGACAGTGCGTTTATGACTGTTCCTCTTATCGGTTCGGGTATTGCAAACTGTCTCAAGGCATCAAGAGTTCTTGCAAATGCGGTTATTGCCGATAAAAAGCAGGCATTTACTGCCGAAACACTCTGGAAATATCAGCAGGGATACTACAAAGAACTCGGTGCGGGTCTTGCACCGCTTGCCTGCGGAAAGCTTCTCCTTCTCAACCTCAAACCCGAAGAGGTTGACTATGTTATGGATAACGGAATTCTTAACGAAGATTTAATGACAATCGGTGCTGATTTTACCGGTCTCGGAAGTGTGAACATAGACCCGAGAGCACTTATCAATCAGGCGAAGCAGGTTTGTCAGGATCCCGAGCTTCTCAAAAAGATTATTGCCTGCGGTGTAAGAATGGGTAAGGCTGCTGCAGCCTGCGCAATGATGCCCAAGAAGTATAACGCAAAGAGAGTACGTTCGTGGGCAAAGGTTTATGAATTTGTATACAAATAATAAAAAATTACCGTCGGAGTTCATCTGAACCCCGACGGTTTTTACATATGTTAAATTACACGGAAGGTTTTAACCTCAAAGGGTTTGAGCATGAATTCAAATGAGTTGCCGATAACGGGAATTTCTTCCTTATCCTCTTCAATCATGTTGCATTCATAAACCTTCTCAACGTTGAAACCGAGCTTGATTGAGCGAAGACCTCTTCTCTGTTCTTCTTCAACAATGCGGATGATATAGCCTCTGCCGTCCTGAGCTTTCTTTATGCAGTCGATTGCAACATTATCTTCAAGTCCGGTGACAAAGCAGGTGTTGCCGCTGAGAGTACCTTCTGTTGCTTCTGCATTGTAAACTGCAACGGGAGGAACATTGAATGCAATAGCCTGCTGAACGGTATCGTATCTCCAGTCCTCTGCATGGGGATGGAATGCGTATTTGAATGTGTTGATACCGTGGTCACCCGTTCTGTCAGGGCAGGTGGGTGCACGCATGAGAGTGATTCTCATGTGGCTGTTGTGGATGTCATAGCCGTATTTGCAGTCGTTGATGATACTGCATCCATAGCCGCCTTCGGAAAGGTCGGCCCATTTATGTGCGGCAACCTCAAAACGTGTAAGGTCAAAGCTGGTGTTCCAATGAGTGGGTCTCTTAATTGCGCCGTGTGCGATATCGTAGGTTGCATCGGTATCAATAACGGAAACATCGAATCCTGCTTTGAGAACCTTATCGCTTTCGTGCCAGTCAACGGTTGTGTCAAACACAACGCTTTCGCCGTTCTGATAAAGAATAACATCCTGAGTAATTGCGGATTTATTGAATTTATAAGTTACTCTGATAACGCCTCTTACGGCATTGCTTTCAACAACCTCAATGCTTTCTGCCTTAAGCTCCCACATCTTTTTGAGATAGTTGAGTTCAAGGTTCCATGCTGTTTCGTGGATGCACTTGTCAAGGCTGATTGTGAGAATATTGCCTCTGCCGTCAAGGCTTTCACGTTCATTGAGCTTATCGTAAATGCTTGTGATTGCACCGTTTTCATCAAACTCAACGCGAAGGACAGCATTTTCAAGAAGATTTGTCTGAGCTTCAACGGGTGAATAGATGCATTCGCCTTCTTTGAGAATGAAGGTTTTGCAGCTCATGGGTTCAAGTTCATCGGGAAGGAATGTGAACTTGCCGTCGATGTAAGTGCAGGGAAGTGAAAGACCGTCTGCCGTTGCAGCATACATGCCTGCGGGAACACCCACAACCTCGATGGGTTCGTAGCTTCTTGCGTTTGTGAGATTCCATACGGTGATGCTGTTTTTATCTGCAGTAACAGCGCCTGAAAGAGCCTTGAGTGCACCGTTGTAGATATCTTCGCCTATTTTGTTCATGACAGCGTAATCCCTGCGGCAATCCTCAAATACCTCGTGGATTGATGAACCGGGAAGAATGTCGTGGAACTGGTTTGTCATAAGGATTCTCCAGCCCTTTTCGATTTCTTCCTTGGGATATTCCTTGCCGAGGATTTTTTCTGCGAATACGGAAAGCATTTCGCCTCTTGTGAAAAGATATTCGCCCTTGCGGTTGTTCTTTTTGACGAATGCCTGGCTTGTGAATGTGCCTCTGTGGTTTTCATAGAACATTTCACCGTTCCATACGGGGAGCTCATCTTCGATGCCGTGATAATGCTCAAAGAATTCATCAACATGGCCTATTTCTGTCTTGGGCAGACCGGGGAAATTGCGAAGGCGCTTTCCTCTTTCCATCATTTCTCTTGTCGGACCGCCGCCGCCGTCACCGTAGCCGTACATACCCATTGATACGTTCAGCTCGTTCTTGTTGTTGCATTCGTTGTCAAATGTCATGAGTTCCCAGATGTTATATGTGCAGTTGTATGCGGGACGGAGAAGGTGTGCGTTTACTCTGTCGCCGTTGTTACCCTGCCACATGAACATGCTGTAAGGGAACTTGTTTGTGTCGTTATAGCTGAGCTTTGAGGTGATGAAGTTTTCCATGCCGCAGCCTTTGATAATCTGGGGAAGAGCCCATGTGAAGCCGAAGCAGTCGGGAAGCCAGTATGTCTTTGAAACCTTGCCGAATTCCTTTTTGAAGAATTCCGTGCCGTAAAGCACCTGTCTGATAAGAGCTTCGCCCGAAGCAAGGTTTGTATCTGCTTCAACCCATACATTGCCGCAGATATCCCACTGGTTATTTGCAACCTTTTCCTTCATCTTCTCATAGATTTCGGGATAATGGTCTTTCATCATCTGATAAAGAACCGCCTGACTCTGACCGAAGGTCATGTCTGGGTAAACATCCATAAGGGATGTGACATTCATGAATGTTCTTGCACTCTTGCGGATGCTTTCCTGAATTCTCCAGAGCCATGCAACGTCGATGTGGCTGTGACCCGTGAGAATGATTTTGCTCTGTGCCGCCCAGTCAATTTCAGCGATTTTAGAAAGATAATATTTTCTTGCTTCTGCAATTGATTTTCTTACCTGTTCTTCGTCAAAATCATAGTCAACAATATGAAGGCTGTCATCAATTGCGGCATAAACCTTTGCTTTGATGTGTTCGTCTTTGATAAATTCAAGAGCTTCAAAGCCTACCATAATATCAAAGAAATAACCTTCGCAGTCTTCATCTGCAACAAAAATGAATGTGTCGCCCATATGGCATTCCTGATATTTTGCGCCGTCCATAGCTGCATCGCAGAAAGACATGGAGTCAACGGTTGCTTCAATTTCAAAATTCAGAACTTCACCTGCGTTATGAATACCGAGAGAAACCTCTGTTCTGTCGGGAATACTGTCTCTTGTGGTTGCGCCTGAAATGTATTTGCCGTTGAGTTTAACGAGAGATTCGCCGCCGACTTGGAGTTTTGCTCTGATTTCTTTGCCGCCCATTTCTTCGGGAACTGTGACGCTTGCCCTGAAGAAATGTGCCGAGTCATATGCGGCATGCCAATAATCTCCGCTTTTAATTTCGCTTTTGAAATTTTCCGTTTCATATCGGTCGCCGAGGAACATACCTCTTGTGTATTCCCATACGGGAATGTTCATCTTATGGAGGAATGCATACTTGGCGAGCTGCTGGTGCATATCCTTGAGTACACCGGGTTTGATTGTGCGCATAAAAACACCTCTTTTATGGTTTAGAAATACAAAATAATAATAACAAAATATAATTTGAAATTCAATAAAAAAACCGCCGAAAATACCGACGGTTTTTTGGTTATATTTACTTCAATTATTTAGTGGGGAGACCTTCCTTGTCATACATACAGGCGGCTTCAAGCATGATTTCGATACCTGCTTCGATTGCTTCGGGAACAAGATTGTCTGCATTGTCAAGCCTTGTATGATAATAACGGGGGGGAGTGGGGTCCATAGCGGCAAAGCCTGTTGCGGGGATGCCCTTCTGTGTGAATGCTGCAGCATCGCAGCCGCCGATGTAAATTGATTCAAACTTAAGGTCGTAGCCGCAGTTTTTGCCTGCGTTCTGAACAAGGTGTTTTGCACCCCAATGATGCTGAACAGTACCGCTGAGGTCCCTGTCATAAACAGCCATTGTTTCGAGGTCACGGAATGTATCTGCGCCGATAACGCAGGTTTCGATATCTTTGAGTTCTTTTTCGTGAGCCTTTACATAAGCTTTTGCACCTCTGAGACCTGCTTCTTCCGAACCTGAGCAGATAACAACAAGCTCTGTGTTTTCAAGTCTTGTATCGGTGTCTGCCATAGCCTTTGCGACTGCCATGCCCACATAGCAGCCTGTGAGGTTGTCGTTTGCGCCGGGAACGCTCTTGGTGTAGCTCTGGAAGAAAAGGAAACCGAGCTGGAAGGGGATAAAGATACAACCCACAACAAAGCCGAGAATCATGAGCCAGCGGGGTTCTGCTGCTTCAAGTGCACCGTTTGTACCTGCGCAGATAATGCCGATGATTGCAATGATAAGGTCTGCAACAAGACCTACAACGGCAGGGATAAGAACAAGCTTCATGCCTACGCCGCCGAGAAGATAGTTGAGAGTCCATTCAAACTGACTGTCTGCATGACCAACAATGATGAAACGCTTTTTGAGTTCACCCTTGGGTGCTCTTTTTGCGATAACATTGTGGCTGGGATGACCAATGAAAAGAGGGTCAACAAACTGTTTATACATAACAAATTCGAGCAGAAGGGGAATAAAACCGAGTATAACGAGAATAAGTGAAATAACGGGATTTGCAAATGCATATGTAAATACGCTTGCAACTGCGCAGGCAACCGTGAACGGTATGAATCCCATAAATGCCTGACGGTGAACTTTGAATTCTTCAATCTGAACATCGTCGCAATAGTTTTCAAGGTCTTTTGCCATAAGCTTCTGAGCCTTGAGTTCTTCGGGAGAGCCGGGCTTGCGGGGACCGATTTCGTTGCAGATTCTTGTGATGTTCTTGACTGCGTATTTACCGAGTCTTTTTACATCAAAATTTTTGCTGTATTCGAGTGCTGTTTTCATGGTATCCCTCCAAGTTTAACATTTCTTTAATATGATATCACGCTAAATTAAAAAAATCAATATCACCAACACATAAAATCCTAAAAAAATTCAACTGTTACAATTGTAACGGCGCAACATAAAAAGAACGCCGTTTCCGACGTTCCATACTTTAAATAATATAATGATTATAGACTGTAAACACCCGAGCGCAATACGGCATATTCAATATCCTTAACCCTGAAATATTTTGAAACGGGTTCGTTGAAAATGCAGTAATCCGCAACATTATATGTTGCAAAATCAATGGTTCTTATTTTATAAGAATTTGCATTGCAGATGAAAAGTTTGTTGTCGTAAACCGAAACATTCACGGGGTGAAAAAACGCTCTTTCCTTGGGGCTTCCGATGCGGAATTCGATTCTGTTGTGTTTTACGGAATAGTTTATGATTGCATTTGAATCCGGGACCGCAAACCATAAATCCGCACCGTTTGCACAGGGTGAACAAGCGGGATTATCAAGATATTCAACCTTGTTTTCGGAAATGATTTCACCGTTTGAATCAACAATACGGAGTGTTCCGTCTGAATAGGATGCGGCAATGGTGTTGCCTGCAAGATTTATGATGCTGCAGGTAACAAAATCGCCGAGTGCACGTGCGATAACGGCACCGTTCTCGCCGTATTTTTCATTTATGTATTTGAGAACGGGGATTTTTTCAAAAATATCTATTTCCTGATTATATATATAAAAAGCGACTGCTTCGTCACCGTCTGGAGTTTTTTCCTGACAGGCGTAAACAAAACCTCTTTCGACGGGAATAATGTCAAGCAAATCGGCGTTAAAAAGCTTCTGCACCTTTGGTTCCTCCGGGAGTTTTTACATAAATAACCCCGCCAAGCCGAATGCAGCCGATTGTAACCTGCTCTTATAGCAGGTGGGTGCCGCCCAATGCTTTCACGCTCCCTTCGTCCGCTTTTAAAAGCGGGAGGTCTGCAATCCGCCATCGGAGCAAGGCTCCCTATTATTGTGTGTTGGGTTACATATTGACTGCAAGTTACCGCACAAGGCAGGGTGTTTTTATTTTTGCTTCGCAAATATGGAATTATTCTTCTTCAAAGTCAAACATTTCGGAAAGTCTTTCTTCAAAAGCCTGACCTACTTCGTTGAATTCTTCGTCATCCTCGATGGGACAAAGATAGGTTTCGCCCTTTTCTTCTTCAACTTTAAGGATGATAAGTTCGTTATCTTCTTCGGTTATTTTATCGGGAGTTTCCGGAAGCGGAAGCAGAGCAACATATCTGCCCTTATCGGTTTCGATTCTGTCGAGTTCTTCAAAAATATGCTCTTTTCCTTCTTCGTCAACTATGCTTACTATATCGGGAGTGTATTCTTCGTTGTTCATGGGATTTTATCCTTTCTGAGGTCGTTGATTATATTTTAACTCCAATCTTGTTTTTAGTCAATAGGAAATCACGATAAGTGAAATTTATCCAAAAGTTATTAACTTTTGCAAAAAAATATATTGACAATCGCCAAAGAATGTGCTATATTATAGGCGAGGAAAGAAACAAGAGAAAAACAGAAAAGACCAACAATATAAAAAATGTTTGAATTCAGGCAAGGCAAAGCCGCAAAGGAGTTGCTTGAAAAATCGGTCTTGATCTCTTGAAATCCCTCTTGACCATAGATTGTAAGTCACAGGTCAAAAAACTGTCAAAGCGAATAAAAGAAAGGCGGCGATACCCGATGTACCTTGCAGAACATCAGCTCGCAGCCGCAGAAACCGACAGATAAAAAGCAGATTTTGAAAGTGAACTCGGATAAATGGTGTTTTGTCCGCAAAGAGCTTGTCAAACTGCAGATGTGCAGCTTATGTAAATGATTGTCGGCAGGCGGCTGTGAGCAAAACATTAAACTGAATATGAAATAGATGACCGTACCGTTTGGTGCGGTCTTTTTGTTGACAAATCAGCTTATTTTATCTATAATTCAGTATATGGGAGTGTGATGATATGTTTAAAGAAAAACTTAAAATGCTCGGAGTTCCGTCTGTTCTCGAATTCTGCGGAAAAAGAGCAGAAACCGTTGCAGAATGGGAGAATAATGTCCGACCCGAAGTTGAAAAAACCATGCTTGAAAGTGAATACGGTTATCTTCCGGAAACACCTGAAAAAGTTGAGTTTGAAATAAAAAATATTGACGACAGATTCTGTGCGGGTAAGGCTGTTCATGTTGAACTTGAAATCATAAGCACCGTTTATGGCGAAAAATTCACATTCCCCGTGAATTATGTTTATCCGTCAGGTTCTGAAAATACAAAAGCTTTTGTGCATATAAATTTCAGACCTCATATGCCCGACAAGTATATGCCGTCAGAAGAAATTGCGGATAACGGATTTGCGTGTGCTTCGTTCTGTTATCAGGATGTTACAAGTGATGACGGAGATTTTACAAACGGTCTTGCAGGCTTGATATATAAGGATTCCGAAAGAACGGGAACATCTCCGGGCAAGATTGCGATGTGGGCATGGGCGGCAATGAGAGTTATGGATTTTCTCCGGACAAGAGATGAGATTGACAAAGAAAACATCTGCGTTTGCGGTCATTCAAGACTCGGTAAAACCGCACTTCTGACTGCTGCGCTTGACAAACGTTTTTCGGCAGTTCACACAAACTGTTCCGGTTGCAGCGGAGATTCGCTCAACAGAGGTAAACATCCCAAAAGTGAACATATCGGCAATATTCTTGACAGATTTGAATTCTGGTTCTGCAAAAATTATGAGAATTTTAGAGATAAGGATGAAGAAACACCATTTGATCAGCATTTTCTTCAGGCTCTTGTTGCACCCCGCAGGGTTCATATCGCATCTGCTGCAAACGATATCTGGGCAGGGCCCGAAAGCCAGTTTTTGTGTGCTGCCGCAGCATCAGAGGTTTATGAGCTTTACGGTAAAAAAGGTTTTGTTTACGGTGAAGGGGATTATCTGAATCCCGACAAATATCTCAATGACGGAAATATAGGTTTCTGCTATCGCAGGGGAAATCACTATTTCAGCCGTGATGACTGGCACGGACTGTTTGACTTTATGAATAAATAATTTTTGAGCATCTGCAAATGGATTTGCGGATGCTCATACTTTATATTATAATATAAAAAATAACTTGCATTATCAGTTATAAACTGCTATAATATTTTGATATTGAAATATTTTTAAAGGATGATAACATTTTGAAGCGTAAGAAATGGATAGTTTCAAAAAGCAACAAGGATCTTGCGGCGCAGATTGCTCAGGATTTGAGCGTTGACCCGTTTGCTGCATTGCTTGTTACTTCAAGAGGCTTTGACAATACAGACGAAATAAATGACTTTCTCGATTATGAAGCACCGCTTTCTCTTTCACCGCTTTCGATTGCGGATATGAGCAAAGCGGCAGCAAGAATAAACAAAGCAATAGATAATTTTGAGCTTATCTGCGTTTTCGGTGATTACGATGCAGACGGTGTTACGGCGACCGCACTTCTTTATTCATATCTTGAAACAAGAGGCGCAAATGCAATCCGTTATATTCCCGACAGACTTACAGAAGGCTACGGTCTTAACACAGGAGCGATTGAAGAGCTTGCTGACAGAGGCGTAAAGCTCATCGTTACGGTTGATAACGGTGTTTCGGCAATTGAAGAAGCCAAAAGAGCAAAGGAACTCGGCATCGACCTTGTTGTTACCGACCATCATAAGGTGGGCGATGTGCTCCCCGATGCTTACGCGGTCGTTGACCCTCACAGACCCGATTGTCCGAGCAATTTCAAGGAAATGTCGGGCGTCGGCGTTGCCTTCAAGCTTGTGTGTGCACTTGAAGGGGATTACGGCGATATTCTCATTGAGGAATACGGTGACTTGGTTGCTCTCGGCACGATAGGCGATGTGGTTACTCTTACAGGTGAAAATCGTGTTATGGTCAGAAGGGGACTCAGACTTCTCAACGATTGTCCCCGTCCCGGAATAAATGCGCTTATGGAATCGGCAGGGATTTCCGACAAGCTTTTTACTGCTTCAACCGCCGCTTTCACCGTTTGTCCGAGAATCAATGCCGCAGGCAGAATGGGCTCGGCAAACAAAGCTTTGGAGCTTCTTTTGTGTGATGATGACAAAATTTCGGAGCTTGCCGCATATGAAATTCAGAAAATGAATGCTCTCAGACAAAGTACCGAAACCGAAGTTTATCATGCCGCAGAGCATATGATGAATGAAAGCGATATTATAAACGACAAAATTATCGTGGTTGACGGCGAAGGCTGGCATCAGGGTGTCATAGGTATCGTAGCGGCAAGAATAACCGAAAGATACGGCAGACCGAGCATTGTTATTTCGCGTGACGGCGAAACTGCAAAGGGTTCATGCCGCAGTATGGAAGGCTTTTCGATTTACGATGCAATTGAATATGCATCGGAGCATCTTGACCACTACGGTGGACACACTCTTGCGGCCGGAATAGGTCTTAAATCCTCGGATATAGATGCGTTCCGTAAAAAGATAAATGAATATGCAAGTGACAAGGAAATGCCGTTTGCAATCCAGAAAATCGACTGCAAGCTTCTTCCGAGTTCAATCAGTCTTGAAATGCTCAACTCAATGAGTCTTCTTGAACCTTTCGGTGCAGGAAATCCTCAACCGTGTTTCGGACTTTTCGGAGTGCGCATTGACGATATAGCCGCAATTTCCGACGGCAAGCATATCAGAATGATGGTTTCCAAAAACGGAGCAAGAACGGGCGTTGTTTATTTCGGAATGCCCGAAAAGCTTTTTCCTTTTGAAAAAGGTGATACCGTTGACCTTGCGGTTAATCTCGATAAAAATGTTTATAACGGGGAAACAAGGGTTTCCGTTATCGTGAGAGGTATAAGACATTCAGATACCGATGAAGAAAAGGTGCTTGTTTCTCTCAGGCTTTTTGATAAATTTTCAAGAAACGAAAATCTTACCCGTGAGGAAGCTGAAAATCTGCTTCCCGACAGACAGCTTCAGATTGATGTTTTTAAGAGTATAAAACAGAAACCGCTGAAGGATAAATACTGCGAAGCCATATGTGTGCGTATAGGTGATGACGGCGGTAATCTGGCAAAAATATCGGCAATAATTGAAATAATGCTTGAAATGGGAATACTTGAAACCGACAGCTACGGAACGGTATATGTACCCGATAATCCGCCCAAGGTGAATCTTGAAGATTCTGTTATAATGAAGAAAATCAGAAGCTTCATAAACTGATGAGGGATATTTATGAAAGATATTTTGAAATCCACCAACAGAACATTTGAAACCCCCGACGAGTGTATGAAGGAGATACTGAAGCTCGTCAAGGGAGACTGCACGGACGATGAAATCTGCCATATCCGCAAGGCTTATCAAATGGCGGCAGAGGCTCATAAAGACCAGAAGCGTCTTTCGGGTGAGCCGTATATCATGCATCCTCTGAGCGTTGCGCTCATACTTGCAAGCCTCGGTATGGATGAGGCTTCCATTGTTGCGGCAATTCTCCATGATACGGTTGAAGACACCGAAATTACAAAGGAAGATGTGGCGAGAGAGTTCGGCGATACCGTTGCTGAACTTGTTGAAGGCGTCACCAAAATCGGCAAGGTGCAGATTCAGACAAAAAATGATGACGGTGAAAATGTGCGCATTCAGCTTCCTACCAAAGAAGAACAGCAGGCGGAAAACATCCGTAAGATGCTTATCGCCATGTCGAGAGATATCCGCGTTATCATCATAAAGCTTGCCGACAGACTTCATAATATGAGAACTCTTATGTTCAAACCCGAACAAAGACGCAGAGAAATTGCAAGAGAAACAAGCGAGATCTATGCACCCATCGCTCACAGACTCGGTATCCGACCCATAAAAGAGGAACTCGAAGATCTCGCAATCAGCTATCTTGACCCCGTTGCGTATAACGAAATCGGTGAGTCTCTCGAAAAGCAGAGTAAGACACGCAATGAGTTTCTTGCAGATATACAAACAAGAATTGAAGAAAGAGTCAAGAGCGTTGTTCCGAATGCCCAAGTCAGCGGACGACTCAAATCCGTTCACGGTATTTACCGCAAAATGTATATCGGCAACAAGAATTTTGACCAGATTTATGATATATATGCGGTGCGCATTATCGTTGATTCTGTAATCGACTGCTATAACTGTCTCGGTATCATTCACGATATGTTCAACTCCATACCGGGCAGATTCAAAGATTATATTTCAACTCCCAAACCCAATATGTATCAGTCGCTTCATACCACCGTTCTCGGCAAAGAGGGTATTCCTTTTGAAGTTCAGATAAGAACATGGGATATGCACCATACCGCGGAATACGGTATTGCGGCGCACTGGAAATATAAACTCGGCATAAACGGTACCGTTAAGTTTGAAGAACGTCTTGCGTGGATAAGACAGCTTCTCGAAAACCAAAGCGATACCGAGGATGTTGAGGATATCGTAACAACAATCAAAAGCGACCTTGTTCCCGAAGAGGTATTTGTGTTTACTCCGAAGGGCGATGTTTTCAGCCTTCCCTCCGGAGCAACGGTTATCGATTTTGCATATGCCATTCACTCTGCGGTCGGCAATAAAATGGTCGGCGCAAAGGTTGACGGCAGAATTGTTCCGCTTGATTATAATGTCAAAACAGGCGAAATTGTTGAGATTATGACTTCTTCACAGCAGGGTAAGGGTCCCAGCCGTGACTGGCTCAATATAGTCAAAACAAGTCAGGCGCGAAGCAAAATCAGACAGTGGTTCAAGAAAGAACGCAGAGAAGAAAATATTATCGAAGGCAAAAACCAGATTGAACGCGAATTCAAACGCAATTTTATTCGTCTTTCCGAAGCGGATTATAACGAGTTTATAATGAAAATTTCCGAAAGACAACATTGCAAGTGCGTTGAGGATTTTTATGCCGCAATCGGCTACGGCGGTATTTCTCTCATGCGTCTCATGCCCAAAATCCGTGAGGATTACGGCAAACTTAACAAAACGGAAGAACCGATTATCACGGTCACACCCGTCAAGAAAAGAACAAAGAGCAAAGAAGGCGTTATTGTTGAAGGCATCGATAACTGCCTTATTAAGTTTTCACGCTGCTGCAATCCTCTTCCGGGTGACAGCATAATCGGATTTATAACAAGAGGACACGGTGTTTCGATTCACACAAGAAACTGCACCAATGTTCCCGAGGATATTAGCAAAGCAGGTGAACCCGAACGCTGGATAACGGCTTATTGGGACAGCACCGTGCGTGAAGATTTCAAATGTACTCTTCAGCTTTATTGCCTCAACAGAATAGGTCTGCTTGCCGATGTTTCAAGTCTGCTTGCAGGCATGAGAATTATGATTAATGATATCAGCACAAGAAATATGAAGGACGGCAGAGCGATTGTTATGGTAACCGTTTCGGTTAACGGCGTTGAGCATCTCAATTCTCTTGTTTCCAAAATTGAAAAAATCGACGGTGTGCTGAGTATTGAAAGAAGCGGTGTATAATGAGAGCTGTAATTCAAAGAGTAAATAAATCCTCCGTCAGCGTTGATGGCGAAATAAAAGGCTTTGTCGGAAAGGGCTTCAATGTCCTTTTGGGCGTTATGGACGGCGATACCGAGTCGCAGGCAGAATTGCTTGCAGGCAAGGTAGCAAGACTCCGTGTTTTTGAAGACGAAAACGAAAAAATGAACCTGAGCATTACGGATATAGGCGGTGAGATTCTCGTTATTTCACAGTTTACACTCTGCGCCGATATCAAAAAAGGCAACAGACCTTCGTTTACCGATTCCGCACCTCCTGCAGAAGCAAACAGACTTTATGAATTCTTCTGTGAGAAGCTTCGCGAAAACGGTGTTTCAAAGGTTGCAACTGGCGTTTTTGCTGCGGATATGAAGGTGGAAATCGAAAATGACGGACCCGTAACAATCGTTATGGATACGGATATCTGGGATAAGAGAGGCTAAATATGAAAATATTACAGATTCAGCTTGAACATGAAATATTTGCAAATTGCTATATGATTATCGATGAAGCAACGGGAGATGCGGCAATCATCGACCCGGGTTGGTACGGTGATATAATCAAAAACACTCTTGCAAAAGAGAATGTAAATCTGATGTATATTCTTCTTACTCACGGTCATTTTGACCATGTGAGCGGTGTTTACGGCCTTCAGTGTGAAGAGGGGGCGGCTGTTGTTATTCATTCAAACGACAGAGAGCATCTTCTTGACCCGAAAAAGAGTCTTGCAGAGGGTAATTTTCCTGAACCCCATCAGCCCGTCACAGCCGATATTATCGTGGAAGACGGCGATATAATAATGCTCGGAGATTCCCCAATAAAGGTTATGCATACTCCCGGTCATACCAACGGAAGCGTATGCTATATTCTTGAAGATGACAGAGTTATTTTCAGCGGAGATACTCTTTTCTGCATGACTGCGGGAAGAACTGATTTTTGGGACGGCAGCGATGAAAAAATGATTGAATCTCTCAAAAAGCTTATCGCACTTGAGGGTGATTATAAAGTTTATCCCGGTCACAACAGAGAAACAACCCTTGAAAGAGAAAGAACACGCAATTGGTATATCAGAAGGATGGTCAGATAAGTGATACTGAGAATTTTCGGGCACGATTTCCATTATGAATGCGAAAATCTGTGCAGGGTTTATTATCCCAACGAAAAAATAAATATAGTTTACGGTGATGACGGTGAGGATGAAAAAATCGTTGTTACCAAATGCAGTCCCGTTGAAGGCGGCAATCTCATTGAGGTTGAGGTTTGTATCGACGGAGTTTCAAAATCCGCAAACTCAGAGGTTTTTGTATCGGCGGACGAGCTCCGTGACAAAAGTGAGCTTAAAACTGCACAGCTCATTTTTTGTTTGCTTTCCGATATAACGGGCTATACACCTCCTTGGGGAGTGCTCACGGGTGTCCGTCCTTCAAAGCTCATGCTTCGTTTAACGGAGCAGACGGGTGCGGATGCCGCAATGGAATATTTTACGGGCGATTTACTTGTCAGCAAAGAAAAAGCGAAGCTTGCGCAAACCGTTGCAAAGGCTGAAGAAAAGATAGTTGCTCTTTCCGAAGACAAGTCGTTCAGCCTTTATGTTTCAATTCCATTTTGTCCCACAAGGTGCAGCTATTGCTCGTTTGTTTCGCATTCCATTGCAAACGCAAATGCACGCAAACTTCTTCCCGAATATCTTGAAAGACTTGCAGAGGAAATCGAACAGACCGGTTCAATCACAAAAGAGCTCGGTCTGAGGCTCGAAAGCATCTATTTCGGCGGAGGTACTCCCGGAGTGCTCGAAGCTCCGCAGATGGACAGACTCCTAGGTTCAATTGAGAAATCCTTTGACCTTTCAAATTTGCGTGAATATACGGTTGAGGTCGGAAGACCCGACACGGTAACTCCCGAAAAGCTTCGTATACTGAAGCTTCACAATGTTGAAAGAATAAGTATAAATCCGCAGACTTTCAATCAGAAAACGCTCGAGTTAATCGGCAGAAATCACAGCGTGGAGCAGGCTGTGAAATCCTATCAGCTCGCAAAGGCTTACGGATTTGACAGCATCAACATGGATTTGATTGCAGGTCTGCCAGATGAAACCTTTGAGGACTTCTGCTCAAGTGTTGACACCGCAATATCCCTTTCACCGGAAAATATAACGGTACATACCCTTGCGCTCAAACGCTCCTCGGACCTGAATGCATCGGGTGCAGGTGTTTCGGGCGGCAACGAAGCAAAAAAAATGCTTGAATATGCATCCGAAAGACTTACGGCAAGCGGATATGCACCTTATTATATGTACAGACAAAGCAAATGCGTGGGAAATCTTGAAAATGTCGGCTGGTGCAAGGTCGGCAAGGAATGCCTTTATAATGTTTTTATGATGGAAGAATGTCACACGGTGCTTGCGGTCGGTGCAGGCGGAGTTACAAAACTCTGCAATCAGAAAACAAATAACGTTGAAAGAATTTTCAATTTTAAATATCCGTATGAATATATTTCCGGTTTTGACAAAATAAGCGAACGCAAAAACGGAATAAAGAGTTTTTATCTGTCATACTAAATCTTATAGGTGATTAAATATGATTGGTATGAAATTGAAAAACAAAACTTACACTTTTTCCGAAATCAACAGACTTGCTCTTGAACCTCAGAAGTTTCTCCGTGAGTGTTCGGAAAATTATCATGAAAGGGTGTCCGAAACCGCAAAAACCATTTTCGGTGATAAAAGCAAAAAGATAGTTATGCTTGCGGGACCGAGTTCATCGGGAAAAACAACAACCGCAAAGCTTCTTTCCGAAAAGCTTTTACGTATGGGTGCTGTGGCATATACCGTTTCGCTCGATGATTTTTATCATCCGAGATCGGTGGGATATCCGATTGACGAAAACGGAAAACCCGATTATGAATGTGTTGAGGCACTTGATATTGAACTTTTGCACAGGTGTTTCGGCGAACTTATCCGAAAGGGCAGGGCGGAATTTCCCGTTTTTGATTTTCAGTCGGGCGAAAGAATAAATAACGCAAAAACCATTGAAATTTTGCAAAACGGTGTTATAATCGTTGAAGGTTTGCACGCACTCAATCCCGTCATAACCGATACTCTCGATGAAAACAGTCTTTACAGAATTTATGTCAGCGTATCGTCGAGGGTTTATGACGATAATGAAGATGTGCTTCTCTCGAAGCGCGATTTGCGACTTGTCAGACGCCTGGTGAGAGATTATGATTTCCGTTCAACCTCTGCTGACAGAACCTTTGAAATCTGGCAGAGCGTTATGAGAGGCGAGGATAAGTATTTGTTTCCGTTTGAAGGAAATGCAGATATAAAACTCAATTCTTTCCATCCGTGCGAACCATGTGTTCTTTCGGAAAAGGCGATAAAGCTTCTCAAAATCGTAACAAGTGAAGAACACAGAGAAAAGGCATCTGCTATGATTGATAAGCTCAGCCTTTTCAGAAAAACAGATTATTCAATTCTTCCCGAAGATTCGCTTCTTCGTGAATTTACGGGATAAGTGTATAATACAGAAAAAAGGAGTGTGAGCCGATTGGCTACAGGAAAAAAACAGTCGGTGCTTAACGGCGCAATGATGCTTATGTTTGCCGTTTTGCTTGTTAAAGTTATCGGTCTTTTGTTCAAAATTCCGCTGACCGACATGATTGGTGCGGCAGGCAGAGGTTACTTTAACTCGGCATATGAAATCTATACCCCGATTTTTGCAATCTCAATGGCAGGTCTGCCCGTTGCAGTGTCAAGAATGGTTGCCGAAAACATCGCTCTCGGAAACTACAGAGAGCCGAGAATGATCCGTAAGGTATCGCAGCGTTTGTTTATCATCGTCGGTATAACCGGAACGCTCATTCTTCTTGCGGCGGCATATCCCTATGCACGTTTTGTTGCCAATATAAGAAGCCTTCCTGCAGTCCTTTGTGTAGCTCCCTCCATTTTCTTCTGCTGTTATATGTCAACCTACAGAGGATATTACGAGGGTCTGAGAAATATGACCCCCACCGCAATTTCCCAGGTGGTTGAAGCACTGGGAAAACTTTTTGTAGGTCTTATTCTTGCAAAAGTCGTTACAAACACGGGCATGAGTCAATATGAAAGCGGAATGCTCGCATCCGGCAATGTTTCCGCAACCGTTTTCGGAAATGAGGTAACAAGTCTTGCCGAAGCAAACAGCGTTATAACTCCCTGGGCAGCCGCAGGTGCCGTTATGGGTGTTACCATCGGCTCTGTTGCAGCGGCAGTGTTCCTTACGATATACTATAAGATTAAAGGCGACGGTATTACAAGAACTCAGCTTGTCAATTCAGAAAAATCATCTCCTTCGGATGTGCTTGCAAAAGAGATGATAAAAATTGCCGTTCCCATGGTTGTCAGTGCTCTTATTCTCAACATAACAAACCTTGTTGACACCGTAACCATTCAGTCAAGACTCACATCTGCAATTGAAGCGGATTCCGCAAGCATTCTTCAGATGCATTCCGAGGCGATAAACGAAGCAGTCAGACTTTCGAGAATCAATATCAGCGATTCTGCTGAAATTGTTAAATATCTCTGGGGTTCATACGGAATGGCTCTTGACTTCAGAAATCTTATTCCCAATCTTACTCTCCAGCTTGGTATAAGTGCACTTCCCGCACTTGCCGCTGCATGGGCAATAAAGGATAAAAAGGGTACAAAGTCAACAATTGAGCTTGTTTTAAGAATATGTATGCTCATCGGACTTCCTGCCGGTTTCGGTATGGCGGCTCTTGCCACACCGCTTCTTACGCTTATTTACGGCAGAGGCTCAAGCTCTGATGCGATTCCTGTTGTTGCACCCATTATGGTTGCATACGGCATCGCAACCGCACTCATGGCTGTTTCAACACCCATCACGAATATGCTGCAGGCAATCGGCAGAACGGATATTCCCGTGAAATCAGTTGTTGTTGGTGCAATTTGTAAAATTACCTGTAACTTTATTCTTGTCGGCAACCCCAAAATCAATGTTTACGGTGCTGTGGTCGGCACAATACTTTTCTATGTTGTTATTGTTGCCTGCAACCTCACATCGCTTCTGCGCATTTCAAAGGTAAAGGTGAACTGGGCATCAATTCTTGTGAAGCCTCTTATCTGCGCAACTCTTTGCGGCGTGACAGCGTTTGCCGCATACGGACTTCTTTCAAAGATTTTCCCTGTTACCAATACAGACAGCGTTCTCAATATGGGTACCGTTTCAACCGTTATCGCAGTCGGACTCGCTGTTGTTGTGTACGCAATTTCTCTTCTTCTTCTCAAAGGAGTTGCGCGTGAAGATATTTCTGTTTTGCCAAAAGGAGAAAAAATTGCAAAAACCCTTGAAAAATATGGACTTTTAGGTTAAAATAGGGATTGTGCATATTTGGGAGTGAGAAAAATGGTTGATTTTGAACGCAAAGAAAGCTATAATATCAACGACCTTATCGAAATAATGAGGTTGCTCCGTGCTCCGGGCGGATGTCCGTGGGATGCAGAGCAGACTCACGAAAGCATCAGGAAAAATCTTATTGAAGAAGCCTACGAAGTTATTGAGGCAATCAACAAGAAAGATAACGAACTTCTTTGTGAAGAACTCGGCGATTTGCTCATGCAGGTTGTTTTTCATGCTTGCATGGAAAACGAAAAAAATGTTTTTGATTTTGATGATGTGTGTGACGGTGTGTGCAAAAAACTTATCGAACGCCATCCCCATGTTTTCGGTGAAACAAAAATTTCCGGTGTTGACGATGTTCTGACCAACTGGGATGATATCAAGAGAAAGTCCAAGGGTCAGAAAACAACAACCCAGTCAATGCTCAGCGTTCCCAGAGAGCTTCCCGCACTTATGCGTGCAACAAAACTCCAGAAAAAAGCGGCAGATGTCGGCTTTGACTGGAGCGATGTATCCGGTGCGCTTGATAAGCTTCAGGAAGAAATCGATGAACTCCGTCGGGCTGTTGCAAACAAAGACAGCGACAATATGACTGAAGAGCTCGGAGATGTTCTTTTCTCTGCAGTCAATGTTTCAAGATTTATAAAATCCGATGCGGAAGAAGCGCTTACCGCTGCAAGCGATAAGTTTCTTGCAAGATTCACAACCGTTGAAAATCTCGCCTGTGAACGCAATATCGACATGAAATCCTCATCTCTTGAAGAACTTGATAAACTCTGGGATGAAGCAAAAATAATCAGTTGAATATGAATACTTAATTGTATTTATAAAATAGAAAATAAAAAGATTGGAGTCAGAAAAATGAATAAGACAGAACTCGTAAACGCAATTGCAAAGAACGAAGGAATTGAAAAGAAGTGTGCTGAAAAGGCAGTTAACGCTGTTTTTGCAGCTGTTGCTGATGCTCTCGCAGCAGGTGAGAAGGTTCAGCTTATCGGCTTTGGTACTTTTGAAGTTCGTGAACGCGCTGAAAAGACAGCTCGTAACCCCAGAACAGGCGAAACAATCACAGTTCCCGCAACAAAAGCTCCCGCTTTCAAGGCAGGCGCAGCTCTCAAGGCAAAGATTGCGAAATAATTTTACCGAAAACGGGGCTGCTTAAATGCAGCCCTTTTTCAATCAGGAGTGTTAATTATGCGTCTTGATAAATATCTGAAGGTATCAAGAATAATCAAAAGAAGAACCGTTGCAAACGATGCGTGTGATGCAAAGCATGTAACGGTTAACGGTAAGGTTGCAAGAGCATCCTATGATGTTAAGGTGGGTGATATAATCGAAATCACCTTCGGTGCAAATACCAATAAATTTGAGGTACTCAGTGTTTCTGAACACGCAACAAAGGAAACTGCCGCAACAATGTTCAGACCCTTATAAGAATAAAGAATCCTCCCGAAGCATATTATTTATAAATATGCAAAACAGGGAGGTTTTTTATATGGCAGAAGAAAAAAGAATTCAGACAATGCCGCATAATCTTGTTCTTGAAGACAGAAAAATGCTCACAGTTTCAGGTGTGTCTGATGTAGACAGCTTTGATGAGCAGACCGTAATAATTTTTACCGATATGGGTGAGCTTACCGTCAGAGGCACAAATCTGCATATCAACAGGCTCAGCGTTGAAGTGGGGGAGCTTACCGTTGAAGGTAATATCGCCGCACTCATTTATTCGGATGAAGCACCGAAAAGCGGCGGCTTTTTCAGCAGGGTTTTCAGATAAATGGATTATATTCAGGGACTTTCCGCACAGACGGAGATTTTTCTTTTATCGCTCGGCTTCGGATTTCTCCTCGGTATTCTTTATGATGTGTTCCGCACTCTGCGCCTTATAATCTCCCGTTCCGTATCTTTTACGGTTGCTGTGGATATACTCTATTTTCTGCTTTGTGCACTGTTCGTTTTTTGCTTCAATCTTGTGGTTGACAGCGGCAAGATAAGACTGTATGTTCTTTTCGGAGATATGCTCGGATGGCTGATATGGTATTTTTCTCTCGGAGAAATATCTGCAAAGCTCGGAAACAAAGCTGTTTTATCGGTAAAGCGTGCTTTGTCGTCATTTTATGCCTTGTTTTCAAGACCTGCCGGACATCTTGAACGAAAGATGAAAAAAATATTCTCATTTTTCAAAAAAATAACAAAAAAATTAATAAAAAGTTAAAATTTGACTTGCAAAAGCATGGGAGTATGGTGTATAATCTTAACGGTTATACAGAAAATAATACTTTATAAGGATAAATAAATAATAATGGCTGTTAAAAAGATTAAAAACAGAAAACACAGTGTCATACTTGCGGTGCTTTTCTGCGCCCTTGTGTGCTATTTTGTTGCAACCTTAATCAGCCTTCAGGTGCAGGTCCGTGCGCAGGAAAACAGTGTCGAGGACCTCAAAGCTCAGTATCAGCAGCAGATTAACGAAAACGAAGAGCTGAAGCATCTTATAGAAGAAGGCAACGAATCGGATTATATCGAAAAAATCGCAAGAGAGCAGTATGGCTATGCCAAGCCCGACGAGAGAGTTTATTACGATTCATCTGTATATTAAACTGATTTCAGTTTGTTTATAAATTCATTTTTTACGGAAGGATACTTTTTTGTATGCAATTTGAAGAAGGTGCAATCGTAAGCGGCAAGGTTACGGGCTTGACTGATTTTGGTGCTTTTGTAGAGATTGAAGGCGGAAAAACGGGAATGATACATATTTCCGAAGTTGCTTCCAACTATGTCAAGGATATCAGAGAGCACGTTTCTGTCGGTCAGGAGGTAAAGGCAAAAATCATTTCTGTTTCTCCCGACGGAAAAATCAGTCTTTCAATCAAAAAACTCACAGAACAGCCCAAAGAAAAGGAACAGCGTCCTCAGAGACCGCCTCAGAAGCCGAGAAATGAAAAGCGTTCGGCTCCCAATGTGTGGAACGGTCAGAAGAGCAATGCTCCCCCCGCAGGTGAAAAGCAGTCTTTTGAAGATATGATGGCAAGATTCAAGGCGATAAGCGATGAAAAAATGACTGACCTCAAAAGAGCAAGTGACTCGAAGAGAGGTAGTGCAGGATATTCCCGCAGAGGCGCAAAGTGATTTACTAAACGGGGGCTGAGCCTCCGTTTTTTGATATTCGGGCAGAGGTGATAAAATGCGTGAAATTGATGCGGCTGTGATTGAGCAGACGGTGTGTGATTTATGTGTTCTTGCAAATAAACAGCTCCCGCATGACCTTGAAAAAAGAATTGAATATTGTGCAGGATGTGAATGTGATGAATTGCCTGCAAGTATTATGAAAACGATTACGGATAATCTTGCGGCGGCAAAGGAGCTGAATATTCCCATTTGTCAGGACACGGGAATGGCGGTTGTTTTTGCCGAAATCGGACAGGATGTTCATATCGTGGGCGGCGGATTTGAAGCCGCTGTCAATAAAGGTGTTTCAAGAGGCTACACCGAAGGATATCTTCGCTGTTCCGTTGTGAAAGACCCTCTGAGAAGAGTCAATACCGGAGATAACACTCCCGCGGTTATTCATACCCGTATTGTTGACGGCGATAAAATAAAAATCACTGTTGCACCCAAAGGTTTCGGAAGCGAAAATATGAGCTGTCTCAAAATGTTCACACCTTCCGCAACACGGGAAGATATAATCAATTATGTTGTTGAGTCGGTCAAAACGGCAGGAAGCAACCCCTGTCCTCCCATGGTGCTTGGCGTAGGAATAGGCGGAACGTTTGAACAATGTGCATTGCTTGCCAAAACCGCCCTTTGCAGGAATGTAAGCGAAAAAAATGCCGATGAATATTATTCTTCAATAGAGAATGAAATTCTTGAAAGGGTGAATGCCCTTGATATCGGTCCTCAGGGGTTCGGCGGAAAGACAACTGCACTCAGCGTTGCCGTTGAAGCAAGGCCCACACATATTGCAGGTCTGCCCGTTGCAATCAATGTCGGATGCCATGTTACCCGCCATAAGAGCATGGTTATCTGAACAAACTGTTAAATAATTTAGACAATTTAATAAAAATTTTCAAAAACCCCTTTACAATTTTTGTGCATATATGCTACAATACAGATGAAGTCAAAGACTTCAATAGCTACAAAAGGGGATGACTATATGAAAATCACAATTACAGGTCGCAAGTGCTCACCCAGAGACTCTTTCAAAGAGCATGCAGAAAAGAAGCTCGCCAAAATTGAGCGCTTTTTCGGCTCCGATGCGGAGGCGAAAGTTACGGTAACTGTTGAGAAGTCATCACAATCGGTTGAAATCACCGTAAAGAACAACGGTATGATTTTCAGAGCTCAGGAGAGAGCTGAAAACATGAACGAAGCTCTCGACAAATGTGTTGACACCCTTATCAGACAAATCAGAAAGAACAAGACCAGAATCGAAAAGAAACTTCGTGCGGCAAGCTTTGATGTTTTTGCAGACGAAGTTGATGTTGCGGAAGAAATTGATTTTGAGCTTGTCAGAAAGAAAACCGTAAACCTCAAACCCCAGTCTGTCGACGAAGCAATTCTCCAGATGAATCTCGTTGACCATAATTTTTATGTGTTCATAGAAGAATCAATCGGAGAAGTTTGCGTGGTTTATAAGAGAAATGACGGAGGCTACGGTCTTATCACACCTGAGATTGAGTAACCATATACCGAAAATTATGATTGATTGAATATTGGCGGGAATCACAACGGTTCCCGCCATTTTTTAAGGAGATACAATGAGAATTGATTTTGTAATACCCTGCCTTCTCGGCATGGAATCCCTTATTGCGGGTGAACTTAAAGAATTAGGTGCGGAAAACGTCAATGCCGAAAACGGAAGGGTGCTTTTCAGCGGAGATGAAAATATCCTTGCGAGAGTCAACATCTGTTCACGTTTTGCCGAAAGAGTGCAGATTCTTGTCGGCTCGTTTGAAGCGAGAAGCTTTGAAGAGCTTTTTCAAGGAACAAAAAAGCTTCCGTGGGAAGAGTGGATTGGAGTACTTGATGCATTTCCTGTTAAGGGATATTCAATCAATTCTGGTCTTTTCAGCACGCGCGACTGTCAGGCCATAATAAAAAAAGCGGTTGTTGAAAGACTGAAATCAAAATATAAAATCGAATGGTTTGAAGAAACCGGACCCGTTCATCAGATTCAGTTTTCCATTATGAAGGACAAGGTATCGCTTCTTATTGACACTTCGGGTTACGGACTTCATAAGAGAGGCTACCGTCTCGATGCTAACGATGCTCCCATTAAGGAAACTCTTGCGGCTGCACTTTGCAGTCTGTCGCATTTAAGACCATATCATAAGCTTTATGACCCCATGTGCGGTTCGGGAACAATTCTTATCGAAGGTGCCATGATGGCGGCGAATATCGCTCCGGGCATCAACAGAAGCTTCTCTGCAGAAAGATTCGGCGTTATTCCGAGAAATGTTTGGGATGAGGAAAGAGAAAGAGCGAGAAGTCTTGTAAGACTCTGTGATGATTTTATGGCTTACGGTTCAGACCTTGATGCGAAAGCGATTGAAATTGCAAAGGTCAATGCACAGAGAGCAGGCGTTTCGGATAAGATTACCTTCAAGGTTGCCGATGTTGCAAAATTTGCACCTGAGTCCGAAAGAGGCACGGTTATCTGCAATCCGCCCTACGGTGAAAGACTTCTTGATATTACAGAGTGTGAAGCGATTTATAAATCAATGGGCAAGGTTTTTGAACAGAAAAAAGGCTGGTCATACAGCATAATCAGCCCCGATGAGGAGTTTGAAAAGGCTTTCGGAAGAAAAGCAGATAAGAGAAGAAAATTGTATAACGGTATGATTAAGTGTCAGTTGTTTATGTATTTTAAATAATTCGTGGAGGAAATATAAGATGAAACACATTTTTGTTATTAATCCTGCGGCAGGTCAGGGAAAATCACTTGATTTTATTAAGGCAAAAATTGAAGCTGTTGCAAAGAAATATGATCTCGACTATGAGATGTATATCACCGAAAAGAAGGGCGACGGCATTGAATATGTTGAAGAGAGAGCAAAAAGCGGCGAAGAACTCCGCTTCTATGCCTGCGGCGGTGACGGTACTCTCTATGACGTTGTAAACGGTGCGTACGGCTATAAGAATGCTCAGGTTGCTGTTGTACCCCTCGGTTCGGGTAATGACTTTATCCGCCTTTTCGGCACGCAGGATGATTTCCTTGTTCTTGAAGACCAGATTGAAGGTGTGCCTGTTGAACTTGACCTTATCAAGTGCGGCAATGAAATCGCAATCAACCAGTGCTCAATGGGTATGGATGCCGAGGTTTGCGCGATGCAGGGTAAAATCAAAAAGTTCCCTCTTGTAACAGGCGAAGGTGCATATTATATCGGCTGTCTTTATGCGATTATGAAGAAGTTTCATAATAAGTTCACAATCACCATCGATGACGATGAGGTTGTTTCAAAGGACTGCCTTTTCTGCTTCTGCGGAAATTCAAGATGGTACGGCGGCGGATTCATGGCAGGACCTCTTGCGCAGCCTGATGACGGACTTCTCGACTTTGTTATCGTTGAAGCAAATATGAGCAGATTGAAGCTTGTAACTCTCCTTAATAAATACAAGAGAGGCGAGCATCTTGATTGGGATATCACAACCTTCAAAAGAGGTAAGAAGCTCACGATTCACAGCGATACGCCTGCAGCAGTCAATGTTGACGGTGAATGCAAATTTGTTACAGATACATCATTTGAAATTATTGAAAAGGGCATGACTTTTGTTGTTCCCAAGAATTCAAAGTTCCTTGTTGAAAGAGAAAAACGCCTTGCAGGCAAATAAGAGGTTTTTATGAAAAACACTAATGCAGTAAAGTTCAATTCATCGGGTAAGCTTATCGTTATGCAGGTCAGCGATACGCAGGATATGAAATATGTCCGCAAAGCGATGGTTAAAATGCTCGATAATGCTTATGACCTTCTGAAACCCGACCTTGTTTTATTTACGGGTGATAACATTCTGGGCAACCATCTTCTTGATGCCCGTTTCGGAAGCAGACAGATTGCAAGCGGAAAGGCAGCAACATTGCAGATTATGAAGGAGTCAATTCATCATATCTGCGCTCCGCTTGAAAAAAGAAAAATCCCGTTTGCCATGATTTACGGAAACCATGACGATATGAACGCTGTTTCAAAGGATGAGCAGGCTGATATTTACAGAAGCTACTCGATGTGTCTTCCCATGAATACCCGTAACGGCAAGGTTGACTGCGATACCTATAATATCCCTGTTTATTCGAGTGACGGCGAAAAGGTCAGATTCAATCTCTGGATGCTCGACTGTGCATGGTATGACAAATTTGAAGATAAATGCTATACCGCTATAAAACCCGAAACAGTTGAATGGTATAAGCAGACGTCGTCAAAGCTTAAGGAAGAAAACGGGGGAGAGGTTGTTCCTTCGCTCATGTTCGCGCATATTCCGCTTCCCGAAATAACAAATCTCATTGAACAGTGCGGACCGAGTGATGCAGGTGCTGTTCTGACTCATAAAAAAGGCTGGTGCAGACTCAGACCTGATATTGCAAGAGGAACAATGCTTGAGTATCCGAGCATTCTCGAAGAATCATCGGGTCTTTTCGATGCAGCGCTTGAGTGCGGTGATGTCAGGGGTATTGTTTCGGGTCACGACCATGTGAATTGCTTTGAGGGCAAATATAAGGGTATAGATTTTATTCAGACATCATGTGCATCCTTCCGCTGTTACGGCGGAGAGATGAGAGGCGTCAGAATCTTTGAAATCGATGAAAGAGACCCCGAAAACTACATGACCTATTTCTTCAATTATGCAGACCTTTGCGGCAGGGGAGTTGCATCAAAGCTCAGATATTTCTGGGATGCCGATGAACTCGAAAAAACAAAAGCCGCCGTTCTTGCAGGTACGGCTGTTGCCGCAGGCGTTGCAGGTGCAATTATCAAGAAGAAATGATGTGATGAAATGAAAAAAATCATTGCCTTCCTATTAGTGATTTCAATTGTTTTCAGTGTTCCTTGTGTTGCGTTTGCAGAGGATGATGTTCCGTCCGAGTCAACGGGTTACAGCGAAAATGTTGCAACGCTTTCACTTTGTTCGGCTGTCTATGTATGGCCGATTTCGGGGCATGCATGGATTTATGTTCACAATAATTCTGATGAACCGATTAAGGTTGGTCATTATGAAGTTCCTGTCGGCGAAGGTGTTTCGGTCGGTACATTTTCATTTTCCGTCAGCGACGGATGGGGAATATACTATAATATAGAGGCGTATAAAGAAAACACCAAAAACCGAATGGATAAGGTGAGGTCAAAATCTGTTGAGCTTGATGCAAATGAGCTTGAAATACTGAGCAACAAAATTCTTTCATATCCCAATTATTGGGGATTTATCGGGAACTGTGCCACCTTTGCATTTGCAATGTGGAATTCTGTTACCCATGAAGGATATTTCTCGCTTCTGATTCCCGCAATCACGGATTTTATGCTCATGGTAAGCGGCGGCAAGAGAGGCACTCTCGAAATGTTCTGCCCTTCAAGGGATAATGTTTACAGGCTCAAAGGCTACGGTGACAATGCTCATCTTGAAAGAGCAAGCGACTATTCTGTCAGCTGAGGTGAATGAAATGGCAAAAGAAAAAAGATTTGAAAAGGTGTATTCGCAGGATTTGGGCGGAGCGATGATTTATGTTGACAAAGAAACAGGAGTGAATTATCTCTTCGTTGCCAACGGTTATGCAGGCGGTCTTACTCCTTTGCTTGACCGCGAAGGTAAGCCCGTGATAACACCGATAATCAATAAATAAAAATTACTCAACCTCCGAATTCCTCGGGGGTTGAGTTTTTTCTTACATAAATGTAATGATAATGTAATTATTTGTAATTTGACAGTTTGAATTTCTTTGCTTTATAATTAAATTAAAGAAAAAACGGAGGTGTAAATATGAAAAGAATAATTGCTGTTTTGTGTATCTTTTGTTTCTTTTTTGGAATTTTGAATTGCTGTGCAAAAGAGCGTTCAAATGAAGAGGAGACAACAACTGTTTTTGAAAATGCATCTGAAACAATAACCGATGCTTTAATCGAAGAAACTGAAAATTTAACAGAAGAAATAACAACTACACAGCCTGTGACTCATGCAAAGGCTGGCGAGATAATAATTGATGACGGAGAATACAGATACAAAATCAATAAAACCGATTTCGAGAAAAAGTTTGATGAAGAATTGCTTTTAAAATTATCAGATATAATTCCGATGGAATTCGGTTATGAAGATTATGATAAATGGGATTCGTCAGCAAATGTTATTTTAAATGATGTGCTTCTCGGCAATTACTCAAGATTTGACTGCCGTTTAGAACGATATGATTTTGAAAGTGAACAGGGTAAAAAAGCTAAATCTGAAATGATGAATTATAGTGTAGAAATAAAATTTCATGAGTATTTTGTTACAGATATTTCTAATATAAATGAGTATCTGATTAAGCTTTTCGGTCCGGATGCAGGTGTAATAGAAAAGGATGATTTTGAAGGCTACGGCGTAATTGCAAACAGCGAAAAAAGTCCGTTTAAAGATTATGGTTATAACTACAGGTTTATTTATCTTCCCGAAAGTGAACTGGTTGTGTGCGGCATTAATGAGTTTTTGGATGGAGAGTATAAAATTCCGTATATGTGTGATGTACGGGAGAAAGACGGTTTATATATAGTCAGAGCTGTTTCGGGAAGTTATGGTTATGGTTCCGGTAATGATTTTTTGAGAAGACAAAATGACGCTCTTGAAAATCTTGGATGGTATACTAAAGGCTACCTTGAAGAAGTGATATGTACAATTGCTTGTGATGATAACGATAATATGTATATGAAGAGTACCGAGATATCATATATTTTACCTGAAAATGCAAAAAAGAACTATTATGCTGTTTCAAATGCCGATATAAAAGTAAGAGAATATTATACGGATGAATGGACGGTTGTTGATACATTGTCAAAAAATGAAAAAGTTTATTCTCCCGGGTTGTATTTTGGCGGAGAAAGATTTGTTGTTACCGAAGAATATGTCGGTATTGTTGAAGAAGAATTGTTGAAAGAAATAGAATGATAAATAATAAATCCCCGAAAAGGTTGATGCCTTCTCGGGGATTATTGCGTTCATACTTAAATTAAAGTGTTGTAAGAGTTTCCATAACGTAGTTGCCGAAATCTTCGCAGGTTGCGCCGTCTGCTCTGCCTGTAATCTTAAGCTTCTTTTCTTCATACATGCAGATGTCAAGAGCTCTTTCAAGCTTGTCTGCTTCAGCCTGCTTGCCGATGTGTGAAAGAAGCATAACGGCTGCT
>JAZSNQ010000044.1:0-2249 GCA_045536515.1 Acutalibacteraceae bacterium
ACACAGTATGGCTATTTTGAAATACGGATGAAAATGCCTGACACAGGTGGCGGCGGATACGCTTCATGGTGGCTTATAGGCACTCAGGATGATGCTGCTCCTGACGGAACAGGTTCTGTTCAGAATGGCGAAATAGATGTCTTGGAAACCTTTTTTAAATCTCCGGGAGTGTTTGAGCCCAAAGTTCATGCTTGGGATGATCCCAATCTTGACGAATGGGTAAGCAGGGTTGAATTGGATGGCGACCCAAGTGACTATATTAATGAATTCCACACCTATGCTATGGACTGGAGACCCGAAGGAATAACCTTTTATGTTGACGGAAAAGAAGTGGCACAGACGATGGAATCACCGCAATACAGAATGTGCATGATTTTGTCTATGTATATAAATTCTGATTTCAGCGGTTGGGATGAGCCTGAAAATGACTATCCTATTGAATGGTTTATTGACTATGTTCGTGTCTATAAAGATAAAAACGGTTATGACGAGAGCAACCGCCTTACTGAATTTGAGCGCTTCATAAAAGATATATGCGACTCACTTACCGCATTTTGGCAACGTGTTTTATCATTTTTTCAAGATCTCTGTCCGCAATGTCATCAGTTCTTTGAGCGTTTGTTAAGTAAGATTCCCGCTTTGTACAGAACAACAAATTCCGATTTGTTAAACTGAAACTTCAAAAGCAACAGCCCGAAAGCTGTTGCTTTTTTTCGTGCAGGTGGTATAATGTGTTCGATAAATCAGATTTCAGGAGGGTTTATTTTTATGAAGAAAACCTTGAAAGCGAAAATATCCGGAACAATTTGTCTTGTTTTGGGCATAGCTTTTGCAATCGTCGGATTGTATTATTTCCATATGCAGTACCTCTGCTTTGAATATACACCGCTTCAGTTTATTCTCGGCTTTGTTGTCTGCCTTGGCGGAGCATTGCTTTCGATACCGCTGAGTAAAAAAACGGATAAAAAGAAAACGGCATTGAATGCAGTCTTGACGGCTTTGGTCTTTGCACTTGTCCTTATCGGACTTATGTTTTTGATAAATGCCGTAATCGGCAGCGGTGAGCTTGAGCTTGCGGCAATGGTTATCCCCGTGTATCTCACATTCATTATCACATCTGTTATAGCTTTGCTTTGTGTGTTCAGAATATTTGACAACAAGGCTTTGAAAGCGGTTCTCTCTGTACTTATTGTTATCGGTTTCCTCTTCGGAAGTCAATCATATATCAAATCGCATATTTATGTTATGCTTTACGAAGATTACAATGCTCCTGTGCCTGCTATATCAACAGTATCAAAAGAAAAGAATGATGATAAAATGATTATCGGCGATTTTTATGTCAGCACAAACGGCAATGATGAAAACAGCGGAACAAAAGATTCGCCGTTTCTGACAATTGAAAAAGCGGTTGAAGCTGTAAGAAATACAGATAAAGCCGGCAAAAACGGAATAACCGTCTGTATCGAAGCGGGTGAATACCGTGTATCTTCTCTTAACTTTACCAAAGCGGATTCAGGCACAGAGGAATGCCCCGTAACTTACTGTTGTTATAACGGTGAGGTTGTTATCAACGGCGGTATAACACTTAATACTTCCGATTTTGAAAATGTGAAAAGTTATCCCGGAATTGCAGAAAGACTTTCTGCCGATGCTCAGGAAAATGTTATGGTTCTTGACCTGACAGAAGCACCGTATTCACTCACAAGCGATGATTGGGGTAAGATTTATGCGATCGGCTCTTACCATACGGCAGATAACTATGACGGCGATTACACAGGACCTCTTTATTGCGAGCTTTTCGTTGATGACATAAGACAAACCGTTGCAAGATATCCCGATAATGAATATCTTTATACCGAAGAGGTTGTAAAAACAGGTTTGGGCAAGGAATCCGACGGAGCACTTACAGAGGTTAAAGATTGGGATAAAATCCGTAACCCGGAATCCGATGTTTACAGAGTGAATCCTGAACTTGCAAAGAGAATTTCAGGCTGGGAAAACCTTGAGGATGTGTGGATGTTCGGCTATTGGAAATATGATTGGGCGGATGCTTCAACTCCCGTAGGAAGTTTTGATAAAGACACTCTTGAACTTTCTCCAAGGTTTGTCAGTCTTTACGGAACCAAAACCGATGCACCGTACTATTTTTTCAACGTTCTTGAAGAACTTTCTGCACCTGAAGAATGGTATCTCGACAGAGAAAACGGATTGCTTTGTATGTGGGAACCTGAAAACAAGGATAATGCAGA
>JAZSNQ010000289.1:0-4073 GCA_045536515.1 Acutalibacteraceae bacterium
GAGCTTCTTGAAAGCGGCAAGGTTAATTATGTTGTTTACACAGGTGCCCTTTATGACACAACAATGGGCGATTACATTGCACTTCAGAGACGTGCAATTCAGCTCTCAATTACCTGCATCACTTCGCTTGATACAGCAAACGCTCTTGCTGATATCATTGCAAGCCGTTTCAATCAGGAAAATACAGAGCTTGTTGATATCAATGATATGCGCTCTGAAAGACGCACACTCAATTTTGCAAAGATGGACGCCTCAGGCAATGACCATGTTATCATTGAAAACTTTGATAACTCCATCACCTGCCCCGAAAGCCTTTGCGTTAACATCTGTGACAGACATCACGGCGTTGGATGTGACGGTGTTATTCTTATTGAAAAGTCGGATATTGCTCAGGTTAAAATGAGAGTATTCAATCAGGACGGCAGTGAAGGCAGACAAGGCGGTAACGCAATCCGTTCAGTAGCAAAATATGTTTACGACAAAGGCTATATTGATTCTGACTCAGATACAGTTACAATTGAAACTGCAAGCGGTATCAGAACCGTTGAGCTTTATATTATGAACGGAAAAGTCAGCTCTGTTTGTGCAAATATGGGTAAGGCTGACCTTGAAAATGCTGTTACCGGTTCAGACGGACAGAATAAATTTATAAATTGTCCTGTTAAGATTAAAGGTGAAACTCACAATATCACCTGCGTATCAATGGGTAATCCTCACTGTGTTGTTTTCGTTCCCAGAGTTGATACAATTGATATTGAAAAAGTTGGTCCTTCATTCGAAAAAGCTGACATTTTTGCTCACAGAGTAAACACTGAATTTGTCAGAGTTGTAAATGAAACTACCATTAAGATGAGAGTTTGGGAACGTGGTAACGGTGAAACTCTTGCTTGCGGTACGGGTGCATGTGCAGCCGCAGTGGCAGCGGTTGAAAACGGTTTCTGCAAGAAAAACGCAGACATTACCGTTAAACTTCCCGGCGGCGATCTTATAGTTAACTACAGCGATGACGGTGTTCTTCTCACCGGTTCAACGAAACTTGTTTTTGAAGGTTCGCTTGAATATTAATTAACACATAAAAGCTCTCCTCTTGGAATAAACCAAGAGGAGAGCTTTTGTATATAAAGATTTTCTTTGAAAAACTTACCTTTTCAGCATGCACCATTGTTTTTTTCATTTGTTTATTCTTTTTTTATTCCGAAAAACAATCTTAACAAACCGCCTAAAACTTTCGGACTTCTGACAACAACAATTTTCATCAAAGCTATCCCCTTTCGTCAATATCTGCAAAGGCTCAAGCCCGCAAGAATCAACACCGCAGATATGATTAAAACGGCAATAGTATATGGAAACAGCGCAGAAACAATCATTCCGACAGCGAATGAAATGCACATTGATCCTTTCGAGTCATATCTCACAAAAAATCACCGCCCGATTATCAGCTTGAGTCCTTACTCAATACATTATAATCTGCGGTGATATTTTTCGTTACTTTTTTCGGATTTCCCATTCCTTAATATTTTTTGCTTCTTCCATCATTGTGCAATAACTTTCATGACGGGAAGCGGGAATATCTCCATCATTGACTGCCTGAATAATTCTGCAGCCTTTGTCTTTTACATGAATACATGATGTGAATTTACATTCACCGATATATTTTTCAAACTCTTTAAAAGAATATGGTAAGTCTTCTTTTAATATAATTTCATTTTCATCTATATCAAACGATGAAAAACCGGGTGTATCGGCAACATAACCGCCTTCAATTTTAATCATTTCGCTGTGTCTTGTGGTATGTCTGCCTCTGCCGAGTTTATCACTGATTTCGCCTGTTTTTAAAGATAAGGCAGGATCAATTGCATTAAGCAGCGAAGATTTACCGACACCGGTGTTTCCGCAAAATGCACTTATGCAACCTTTAAGTTCATTTTTAATTGAATCAACGCCGTCGCAGTTAATACATGAAACAGAGAATGCTTTTATGCCGGCTTTATTATAAATTTCAATATATTCGGAAGCATCTTCCAGGTCGGTTTTTGTAAAAACTATTATCGGTTCGATATTTTTTGTAACTGCAAGGGCACTAAGTCTGTCAATGATAAGTAATACAGGTTTGGGTTCACATACTGAAGAAACTATAAAGAGTTTATCAACATTTGCAACCGGAGGTCTTTCTAAAAAGTTTTTACGGTCGTATATTACATCAATTGTATTTTCTGCCTTATCATTGATGCTTATCTGAACCTTGTCTCCCGCAAGAGGTTTCAGACCGGATTTGCGGAAAATTCCCCTTGCCTTACATTCATATATCTCATCAGCGGCTTCAACATAATAGAAGCCGCCGATACCTTTAATTATAATTCCGTCTTTTTGCATCATAATCCGAAACTCTTTCCTACTGTAAGAACTATTTCAGTATCAAGAGGATAAGTTGTTGTTACGCCGAGAATGCCTTGTGTTGAAGCTGAAGGTGACTGTGAAAGAACCTTATTTACTTCATTGGGTGAAGCAACTATTTGTTCTTCTTTTTTTATATTATGGAATCCGAGAGCATTCAGCTGAGCAACTGCGGTCTCATATGAAAGCCCGGTAACAGAAGGCATCGCCTTGCGGGTTGAAGGCATAACTGATGAAGAATATACGCCATCACTGATTACTGCAGGATTCTTTGTAAAGTCAACTGTGCAAGTATAATATTCTTTATCGTCAATATATACTTTTACGGAAACATCCGAACCTGAACCTTGAATTTCAGTTGAATATTCTTTTCCGTCCATAAGAAGAGTTTTGGTAATATATGATTCATTATTGACAAAGACTTCAAAATTTCCTCTTGTACTTCCGGATGAAGGAAGATTAAGGGTAAGCGTTGCTGTTCCCACTTCGGGAATTCCGTTACTTGCTACAAGCTTAACCTTGCTGCCCTGAATAACTTTTTCACCTGCTTCGGGTTCTGTTCTGATAACAACACCGCTGTTTTCGGAACTGTTTTCGTAAATGATTTCATCATCGACAGTCAGACCAACCGATTCAATAATGGCCTTTGCCATTTCTATATCCCAGCCAACTGCGTTATCGGGAACCTGAATCAAATCTTCATCACTTGCAAAATAAATCGTGATTGTTGTATCAATGCTGACTTCAGTGTTTGCATCAGGCTCGGTTTTGATAACAGTACCAAAATCTTCAACAAGATTAAGAATGGGAAGTGACTGAACTTTGAATCCCTTTGATTCAAGGGTTTCTTTTGCAAGGTCATGCTGATAACCTATAACATCGGGAACAACAAGTTCCTGAGCGTTATCTGCAACAGAAAGAGTTATAACATTGTTTTCGGGTTTAACTTTTGTACCGCTTGCAGGTGTCTGAAGGAACACTGTTCCGTCTTCATAAGAGCTGTTTGATACAGCTTCAACAATGAAATCGAAGTCTTTTTCATAATCGGAGCCTGCAATTTCGGTTTCATAATTCTTTCCAAAGAAGTTGGGAACTTCGAGTGTTTCGGGCTGGAAAACATCGGTAAAGAAATAAAGGAAAATAAACACAAACAAGGCAAGTACAAGCAATCCGATTGAAACACCGATTGCAACAAGACCGCCTCTGCCGGAACGCTCTTCCTCTTCATCATCTTCATAATCAAGATATTCGGGCTGAATAACGGGTGCCTGAACGGGAGTCTGAGAAATTCCGGTGCTTACTGCAGATGATGGCTTTTTGGGCACAAACTTTGTGGGGTCGTTATCCACAAAATAATCACGCTGAAATCTTATTGTCGGATTGCGTTTGAATTCTTCAATATCAAGAAGCATCTCGGCAGCAGTAAGATATCTGTCTTTTGCATTTTTCTGCATTGCATGCATAACAATCTGTTCAAGACCGACAGGAATGCTGCTGTTGAGTTCTCTGGGACGTTTGGGATCGCTTTGAAGCTGCATAAGAGCAACCGAAACGGAGTTATCACTTTGGAACGGAAGCTGACCTGTAAGCATTTCATAAAGAACAACACCGACTGAATAAATATCGGCTCTGTCGTCTGTTGTGTCACCCCTTGCCTGTTCGGGGCTGATATAATGAAC
>JAZSNQ010000160.1:0-3478 GCA_045536515.1 Acutalibacteraceae bacterium
GTGCTGTTGAAACACTGAGTGTAACTCAGGTCTGCATCGGCATATTTTCAATAACTCTCCTTGCTTTTGTTGCAGGTGGTATGAATGCTGTCTATCAAATTGAACGGTTGCCTCTGATGATTGCAATTCTGATTCACGGCGCAGTCCTATATGCCAGCTATTTAGCCACTTATCTTCTCAACGATTGGCTTGATTGGGGTTGGATTCCCGTTCTCGTTTTTTCGGGTATTTTTGTTGTGGGCTATCTTGCAATTTGGGCGGTTATTTATTCCGTAATAAAGAGAAATACAAAAAAACTCAATAAAATGCTGAAAGAAAAACAAAAAACTATAAATGAATAAAAATCAAACTTTCAACTGCTCTCCTGTGAGGGCAGTTTTTCTTTGAAACCATTTTTCATATTTCCTTGATTATTTTGATTTGCAGATATGAAAATTGTGAGATTATTGTATTTACATTATTCTTGTGATAAAATTTCAATCAGAAAGACGGGTGATGTTATACAATCTCTGATTTCAAAAATATTTATGTCAACATTGCGTTTGATTTTTCATTCACCGTTATCCGACAGCTCAAAGCTGTCCGACAATGCGGCAAAGCTGACGAAGGATAAAAAATCAAAATACAAGCCCTCAAAAAACTTTATACATTCAAAACATACAACCGACGGTGTGAAATATGAAAAGCTCCTAAACCGTAATTGTAAAACAGAAAAAGTTATACTGATGATTCACGGCGGCGGATTTAAAATCGAACTGAACGATTTTTACCGCAGGCTTGCCGAAAAATACAGCAAAATGTTTTGCGGTGCAATGGTTATAAATGTTGATTACGGAGGATTTCCCGAATATCAGCTACCGTCGCAGATGCACGATGTTGTAAAGGTTTATCTTCACCTGCTTAATGAAGGTGTCAATAATTCCGATATTGTTTTCATCGGCGATAGCGCAGGTGCAACTCTTGCAATGACATCATCTTTGTGGCTTCGTGATAACGGTTTTCCTCTGCCAAACCACATTGTTTGTTTTTCATTGTGGGCAGATGCAACATCAAGCGGCGACTCAAGAATAACAAACGCATACACAGACCCGTTTTACGGAATAGCAAAACACAAAAGGATTGAAGATAATCTTCACCTGCTCAGAAGAATATCGAAGTATGTTCTTAATGTTGACAGAACCGTCCCATATATTTCGCCATTGTTCGGCAGTTTTGAAAATTTCCCGAATGTCACTCTGATATGCGGAACTGCGGAGCTTGATGAAAGCGATAACGACAGAGTTTATGAAAAACTAAAATCCGTTGGCATTGATGCCGAGCTTCATAAATTTGAAGGTATGTGCCATTGCTTCCAACTGTTTTCGTTTTTACCCGAAAGCAAAACCGCATACCGAATTGTTAAAAGAAGAATAGCGGAGGAATAACAATGAAGATTCTCGATAACAGTAACAAACATATATTGCCGATAATACCTGAACTTGTTTCTGAAAAACTCAACAAGAAAGTTTCGGATATTAAATTTATCGGCGGAGGCAGTTACGGAAGAGTTTATAAAACAGTCCTTTCAAACGGAGAAACAATTGCCATCAAAGCATACAGGATTCAAGGCTCTCAGTACGATGAAGCTCAGCAGCTCAACCTCCTCTCTGCAAACACAAGCGTAGAAATGCCGAAGGTTATTTTTACTTATGATGATGCAGAAACGGCTATTTTAGCTATGACCTTTGTTGAAGGACAGAATGTACTGAATCCGATGTTCTTATTAAAAAGTAAAAGTCAGAAGCAGAAATTTGCTGATGATGTTGTTTCGGGTATGCTCCAATGGCACAGCGTTACAAATGACAAATTCGGCGAGTTATCAAATCCCAAATATGATACCTGGCTTGAATACTATAAAGAAGAAAAGCAGGAGCCTTGGCTTGTCGGTCTGAAAGAATTGAGCGAAAAAGGAAAGTTCAGCAAGAAAAATTTGAAGCTTCTCTGTGAAGCAACTGAGATTTTTAATAATCTTCCCGAAGAAAACTCATCTCCCGTTCTCATTCACAGCGACCTCAACATAATGAACATAATGGCTGATCTCAAAACATTAAAACTCACAGCCTTCATTGACCCTTGCGCTTGTATGTGGGCAGAGAGAGAATATGATTTGTTCCAGCTTCGCAATATGTGGGGCGATGCTTACGGTTTGTACGAGACATACAAGCAAAAACATAAATTATCCGAATATGCGGATTTCAGAGTTGCATATTACGGTGCAATGAATGAAGCACATTGCCGTTTGGGTGGCGGTCTGATTATGCCGCTTTGGGAAGTTTTATGCAATAACCGTCTGAAAAAAGAAATGAAAAAGCTGAAAGAAAAGATGTGATTCAATGAACATAGGTGAACTCGTAACTGTCAAGACGATAGAGAAAAACACTCTTGAAAAACACACGCCTTACAGTGCAGAAATCCGTTTGTTTTCCTGCGTTCAGCAAGGCGATATTGATTCGCTGATGATGCAAATCAAAAATCTTGATTCTCTTATTGTTATGGGCAAAATGTCTGACAATGAGTTGATGCAGCATAAATATATGGCAGTCAGCGCAATCACTCTTGCGACCCGATATGCAATACAAGGCGGACTTAACGAAAGCAAAGCCTATGAATTTTCGGACAGAGTTATTAAAACGATTGATTCACTTACGGACAAAAATGAAATATTTATGTGTCTCGGTATTGAAATATTAAAACTGACTCAGGATGTGAAAAAGAATAAGAAACAGCCTGAATTTTCTCCACATATAAGAAACTGTATCAAACATATAAACGAAAACCTTTGTAAAAAAATAAGTGTTTATTCCGTTGCAGAGCATTGCGGAATTTCCGCAGATTATCTGTCACAGATTTTCAAAAGGGAAATCGGAGAAAATCTCAGCTCATATATTTTGAAACAAAAACTTGAAAAAGCAAAGAGTCTGCTTCTTGACGGAAGGTCATCAAAAGAAATATGCATTGAAGTCGGTTTTTCTTCACAGGCATATTTTGTAACGGTGTTTAAAAGGTTTTATAACATGACACCATCGGAGTATATTAAAATAACCAGAAATAATGCATAAATGTTTTAACTGCTCTCCTCGTGAGGGCAGTTTTTTCATTCAATAACTGTAAATTTACCGAAAAATCGACACAAAGTACCACAAAACGGACAGCAAATGCTATATAATTGAGATAAAGGAGTGGTAATATGTATTTAAAATTAACCATACAAGAACGATTAAAAGATTTGAGAACAGAACAAAAACTGACTCTCGAACAGCTTGCCGAGAAAACGGGCATTTCTAAATCTGCACTTGGCAAATACGAAACCGAAGAATACAAGGATATGAGTCCGTTCAATCTTGTCACACTTGCAAATTTCTATGGCGTTTCAACCGATTATCTGCTCGGTCTGACTGAACAAAAAAATCACCCGAATGCAGACATCAATAATCTGCAT
>JAZSNQ010000207.1:0-20273 GCA_045536515.1 Acutalibacteraceae bacterium
AACTTCGGCGGTCTGACCAACTACATTCTCGCCGCATTCGGAATCAATGCCGTTATCGAAATTATCGTTGCGATAGTTATTGCAATACCCGTAAGCCTTGCACTCAGAAAGGTAAGAACCAAAATATAAAATTCATGTTGAAAGACGGTGAACCGGTTGCCAATCAAAATAGCAAATGAGCTTCCCGCACATCATGCTCTCGAATCGGAAAACATCTTTGTTATGACCGAAGAAAGAGCAATGAAGCAGGATATCAGACCGCTTTATATTCTGATACTCAATCTCATGCCCACAAAAATCGAAACGGAAACACAGATTCTCAGACTTCTGAGTAATTCTCCGCTTCAGGTTGAAATTGAGCTTCTTCAGGTTAAGTCCCACAAATCCAAGAACACTTCTCAGGAGCATATGCTCAAATTCTATAAAACCTTCGATGAAATCCGGCATAAAAAATATGACGGTCTTATCGTTACTGGTGCACCTGTTGAGCTTCTTGACTTTGAACAGGTTGATTACTGGGACGAGCTTTGCGAAATTTTCGAGTGGAGCAAAAAGAATGTTTACTCAACATTCCACATCTGTTGGGGTGCTCAGGCGGCTTTGTATTATCATTACGGCGTGCCGAAATATCCGCTTGAAGAAAAGCTTTTCGGAGTATTCCCTCACAAGTGCCTCGATACATATCATCCTCTCATGAGAGGTGTTGACGATGTTTTCTATGTACCTCATTCAAGACACACCGAAAACAGAAGAAGCGACATAGCACTTGTCAAAGATTTGCAGATTCTTTCATATTCGGACTACGCAGGCGTTCATCTCGTTTCCGATATGGACTGCAGACAGTTTTTTGCAACAGGTCATTCCGAATATGACAGAGAAACTCTGGCAAGAGAATATTTCAGAGATATAAACAAAGGTCTTGATATAAAAGTTCCGTTCAACTATTTCCCCGGCGACGATCCGTCAATGATGCCGAAAATGAGCTGGAAAGGAACTGCAAATCTGCTGTTCACAAACTGGCTTAACTATTTCGTATATCAGAAAACACCCTACGATTTAAGTACGCTTTAAAAAAACAAGGGCGGGATCTATCCGTATCCCGCCTGACTTTTAAAGAATATTCAATTTCCCGAAAATCAACACGCAGGCAATCGCCGCATGAAACGCAATTTCAAGCGGAAGACCTATCATGAATTTTTTGTGCTTTGTTTTATGTCTGATGGTCTTCATTGTGACATACATCGCCAACGCACCGCCGAAAAGCCCCACAAGCATGAGAGTTGCCTCGGGTATTCTCCATGCATCTCTTTTGGCTTTTGCCTTATCGGCAATCGTCATAACAATCGCAACAATCGAAATAACAGCAAGGTAAATAATAAGCAATTTTGAAAATAATGACATTTTTAACAGTCCTTTTTAATAGATTATAGTTGACAAACAATGAAGGGAACATTTTTATGAAAAAAATCATGCCTTTCATGATGATTATATGTCTTTTATTATCATCATGTCAACTGCAAAAAGAAGAAAAAACGCAAGAAAGCAGCAACTCCGAGGAAATGAGAGGAGTCTGGATTTCATGCTATGACCATATAAATGCTTCAGGCAAAACCGAAACAGAGTATCTTTCGGAAACAGACAAAATGTTTAAGACCATAAAAAAATGCGGTCTTAACACGGCGTTTGTTCATCTGAGAGCTTTTTCGGATGCGTTTTACAAATCGGATATTTTTCCGTATTCGTCATATATAGCCGGCAATCAGGGGTCTTTTCTCCCCTTTGACCCGTTTGAAATCATGCTCAAAAGCGCAGAAAAACACGGTATATCTGTTCACGGCTGGATAAATCCGTTCAGAATTTCGTCCAAAACGGATGTATCTGCATTGAGCGAAAAGAATCCTGCAAAAAAAATTCTTGATTCAGGAAACACAAACGGAGAAATCTGTATTCTCGATAACGGAATTTATTATAATCCCACCTGTGAATCGAATCACAGGCTGATTCTTGACGGGGTAAGAGAAATTATTGAAAAATATGATATCGACGGCATTCATATTGACGATTATTTTTATCCGTCAACCGATGAAAGAATTGACAAAAAACAATATGACACTTATCTGTCACAGGGCGGCAGACTTTCGCTTTCCGAATGGAGAACAATCAATGTCAACGCATTTGTTGCAGCACTTTATTCGGCGGTAAAGTCGGTTAACAAGGATTTGACTGTAAGTATAAGTCCGTCGGCAAAAATCGAAGAAAACAAGAATAAGCTTTTCGCGGACTGCGAACTATGGTTATCGTCAGAAGGATATGCGGATTTGATTATTCCTCAGATTTATTTCGGCTTTAACCATGAAACTCTGCCTTTCAGCGAAACTTTTGAAAAATGGGGCAGTCTCAAAAAAAATCCGTCGGTTAAACTCGCCTGCGGAATCGCCGCATATAAATGCGATGAAAATTACGGTTATCTTAATGATAACGAAAAAAACGACTGGCAAAGCAAAAAGAATAATCTTGCCATGCAGGTCCTTTTCTGCCGAAAAAACGATAAATACGGCGGTTTCGTTCTTTTCTCATACGGAGATCTGAAAAAGCAAAACTGCGAGGAAGAAATAAACAACCTTAAAAAAGTTATCAACACGGAGACAAAAAATGAAGAAAGATAAAGTGCTTATTGGCTCAATAATCGGAATTCTTGTTGTTATCATCGCCATAATCGCATCGATGTTTGCAACGGGTAAATTCGACACTTTCAAAAAAAATAATACAACGGAAACAACAACCGTTCCCGTAACCGAAACAACCGAGGTTCCCGTTTCGGGAAGACCCAAAACTCAAACCCCGTCTTCAATTGTAGCGGCAATTTATTCCGGATACACAGATGCATCCGCATCCGACCTTGCGAATTTCGGAAAAATCGGTTTTAACACGGTAATATTCGATATGAATGCCGAAAATGCCGATAAAGTTTCTGCTTTGCTTGAAACAGCAAGAGCAAACGGACTTTATTTCGGCATCAGATCCGATATTTCCGAAAAAACGGACTATGCCGTTGCTTTTACGGAAGAATTCAATTTTGATTTCATAATACTCAGCGGACTCGACGAAACTCTCGGCACTTTTGATTCCGCGATTTCCGACATATGTTCAAAAATAAAAACTGCCGATTCATTCATGCAAATCGGAATCGAACCCGTTTATTGCTCAAAAGCATCGGATTCGCTCATCCGCCTCACATCTTCAGGACAAGCCGACTTTGTTTTTCTGATGCACGAAAACGGACAAGACTCCGCATTCGAGACTGCGCAAACCGTGTGGAATGAAAAAACAAGTCCCCTCTGGCTTTGCCACGACCTTAAAGGTATTGCAAATTATTCAACAGAAAAAGCCACCAAAATGATTGAAACCATATCAAAATCCGCCGATATGTCGCTTTGCAGGGCGCTTGCATTCACTTCATATTCGGAAATTTCAAAAGCTGCAGGTACAAGCGCGGAGATTGTTCTCAACTACATTCAAAAGCGTGACACGCATCTTCTTGATAAAGAATTCAAAATTACAAACCATAACAAGACAAGCTTTACCGTTGAACAGTCATCGGTAACATTCCGCGGTACAAGCAGTCCCGCATATGACCTTCTCTGCAACGGACAAAAAATGTCGGTTGCCAAAACGGGCGATTTTTCCGTTGACTGTCAGCTTTCTCCCGGTAAAAACACTATTAAATTTGAACACAAAGGCAAAACCTATAAGTATGAAGTAACTTACAAAATCAAGCTTCTCAAATCAGTATCGCCTTCCGAAGATATTTCGGTTCCCGGTGAAATGATGATTGAAATATCTGCTGTTGCACATAAAAAAGCCAATCTTACGGTTTCATGGAACGGCAAAAGCTATCCCATGAGTCTTGCCGACAGCGGAAATGAAGACGACAGCATCGATAAGGAATCGGATTTCGGAAAATTCACCGCCTCAATCACTGCGCCTGCAGGAACGGATAAAGTTCAGAAGCTCGGCAAATATAAAATTACGGCAAAATACAGCGGTCTGACCGAAACAATGAACGGCGCAAGCATTTCCGTTAGTGCAAATGAAATAGTTATCCCTCCTCCGCCTCCTACGGAAAAGCCGACCACAACCACCACAAAGCTTGTTACCACAACCCTCAAGCCCAATGATGCTCCGAGCGAAACGGTATCAGGAAGCAACATTTCTTCAAGTGAAAACGGCACTTCACTTCAGGATAATTCAACACAGACAACAGAAAACGGCACTTCGGTTTCAACCGAACAAACGCCTACGCTTTCAGACAAAGACAGACTGCAGAAATACTTTTATACCGAAAATTACGGTCTCGGAACGGCTACAATCTGCGAAATCATCGAAGATTATGTTGAAGCTTATCCGGGCAACACAACGAGTACATTTTCCGTTCCCGACTGTTCTCCCCTTCTCAAAGGCACGGTTGACTATGTCAAAACTTCCTCAACCTTCGACGGTGACAAATTCTATATTCTTTCATCAGGCATAAAAGTTGAGGAATTCAGAGAAGAAAGACTCGCATCGGGAAATGAGGGCAAAATCAATCACGTCAGCATTAAAAGCGGTTATGTTATGCCCAAGAACAGTATTAAAGTTGTTTCAAGCGGTACATCAAACGGAAATACCGTTATAAAACTCGACATGAACAGACCTGTTGCTTTTAACGCAAAGCTTCTCGGGCAGACCTACACAAACTATAACAGCCGTCCCGTAAGAGTTTCATCGCTCAATTGCACGGGAATTGAATTTGTTTTCAGCGACACAACAAATGCCGAGGGCAACATCAATGTTTCAAACGGTGTTTGTACGGGCGGCAAGTGGACTTCGGATTCATCAAAATCAACCGTAACCCTCACCCTTGAGCTTGCAAACAAGGGAAGATTCTACGGCTTCCATTATGAATATGATAAAGACGGTTATCTTGTTATCACAATCAAGCACAAGCCCGCTTCTTCGTTAAGCGGCTACACCATAATGCTCGACCCGGGTCACGGCGGACTCGATTCGGGTGCTGTATGTGCTGTTTCATCGTCAAGCTTCGGACTTGAAAAACAGATAAATCTTTCATTAGCAACAAAAATCAAAGACCTCCTTGAAGCAGAGGGAGCAAAGGTCATAATGACAAGAACAACGGATAAGTGGGTATGCTATACCGACAGAAATGCGGCAGTCAGAAATTCAGAACCTGATATGTTTATTGCCGTTCACTGCGACTCGAGTAACACGGCATCCGCTATGGGTACTTCGGCTTATTATTACAGAGCATATTCGCAGCCCCTTGCAAAAGCCCTGCACGAAAGTATTGTAAATGCATACAAAACAAAGATTTATGCAGGAAAATCCGAAAGTACACTGAGCAAAGTCAGCCGCGGTGCGGATTTCTACGCATTCAGAGTTACAAGAGTTGAGGAATGCCCTGCAATTCTTATTGAATACGGTTTCGTTTCCAACATTTCCGAATGTCAGGTGCTTCAGGATGCAGGCAACAGAGATATCCTTGCTGCAGCAACGGTTGAAGGAATAAAGAAATATATCAGTGCAAGCTGAGTCTTTTCTCAATCTGCGAACAGATAAAGTACGCAGGTATGCTCAGGAAAAACCATCCAACCGTAAAAAACGGGCAAATCTGACCGAAGAGGTTTAACGGTTTTTCCGAGTAATCCCACACATTCCAGCCGAGACCAACATTCACTATCATACCGACGGTGAATTCAAGTCCCGTTATAACTGCCGCACCGATAAGACACCGAGAAATCAGACCAAGTTTTTTGTTCTTATTGACGGCATTGAGTATCACAAGGACAACTCCTCCCGTGAGCGCCATTGTCCAGTGCGTATAGCCTCTTACAGCAACCTCAATCAAGCCGTAGGCAAACGCACCGATACCGAAACAGATTAAGTATTCTTTGAATTTCAATTTTCATCACCCGAATTACTATTGGCAAAAGAGGTGCTTTTATGCGGCATATGACCGCTTTGGTAAAACCTGCTTCATCGCTGTGCAATCTGAAATGCAGTTATTGTTTTTACTGCGACGAAGCTGAGAAAAGAGAGAAAAATTCAGGCAGAATAATGAGTCCCGAAACATCGGAAAACCTCATCAGAAAAATGTTTGATTTCTGCGGAGAAAAATCCGTGCTGACCTTTATGTTTCAAGGCGGTGAACCGCTGATTGCAGGACTTGATTTCTTTAAGAATTTTGTAAAAGCCGCAGAAAAACATAAAACCGAAGGCAGCATAATCAACTATTCTCTTCAGACAAACGGCACTCTGATTGACGAGGACTTTTGTGAATTTTTCAAAGAAAACAACTTCCTTATCGGGGTTTCGCTTGACGGAGAAAAGCCTCTGCATGATAAATACAGAAGCGAATCTTTCGACAGGACAATGAACGGAATCGAACTGCTGAAAAATCACGGTGTTGAATTCAATATTCTTTCAGTTATAACAGCCAAAACCGACGCTTCACGGCTTTTTGATTTTTACATTGAAAACGGCTTCCGTGACGTTCAGCCGATTTACTGTCTTGACTCTTTAAGCGGTGAAAAATCGGACTACAGTCTCGGCGCAAAACAGCTTGCAAGGTTCAAAAAAAGACTTTTCAATCTGTGGTTTGCAGAGGTATCAAAAGGCAATCATTTCTATGTCAGGGATTTTGATAATCTTCTGTCGCTTCTCACAAAAGGTGTTGCAGAGCAATGCGGTGCAAGCGGCAGATGCAACGCACAGCTCGTTGTTGAATCCGACGGCACCTGCTATCCTTGCGATTTTTATTGTCTTGACGAATTTGAATGTGCAAACATAAACGATGCGGACATTAATGATATTTTAAACAGCAAAGGTCTTAAAAATTTTTTTGAACATGATGAAGAAAGAAACAGCCTTTGCTCTTCATGCAGAATCAAACCGCTTTGCGGCGGAGGCTGTAAAAGATACAGAAAGCTTTATAACGAGCTTTCCGGCTATTGTCCTCAGATGGATTTTATTCTTCACGCAATTGAAAAACTGCAATCCGTAAGATAGGAGAAAAATTATGAACAAGCCTAATATTATTTTTTATTTTTCCGACCAGCAGAGAGCCGATTCTGCAGGCTGTTACGGTCAGAAGCTTCCCGTAACTCCTAATCTTGATGCTGTTGCAGAGGAAGGCACTCTTTTTGAAAATGCATTTTCATGTCAACCCGTTTGCGGTCCGATGCGTGCCTGCCTTCAAAGCGGCGTTTATGCAACACAGAACGGCTGCTACAGAAATGATATCGCACTTCCCACGGATACCAAAGGAATTGCACACTATCTCACAGAAGCGGGCTATGACACCGCATACATCGGTAAATGGCATCTTGCTTCCGACAAAGAACACCGTCTTGCAACAAAACCCACTCCGAAAGAGCGCAGAGGCGGATATGATTACTGGAGAGCATCCGATGTTCTTGAATTCACTTCTCACGGTTATAACGGCTATATTTTTGATGAAAACAACAATAAGCTCGAATTCAAGGGATACAGAGCCGATAAAATCAATGATTATGCTATTGAATACATAAAAAAAGAACATGATAAACCGTTCTTTATATTTGTTTCACAGCTTGAACCGCACCATCAGAATGATCGTCTGCGTTTTGAATCTCCGAAAGGTCTCAAAAACAAGTTCAAGGATTATGAAATACCCGGTGACCTTAAAGGCACACTCGGTGACTGGAGACTGCAGATGCCGTCATATCTCGCCTGCTGTAACAGAGTTGATGAAAATTTCGGCAGACTCATTCAAACACTCAAGGATGAAGGAATTTACGATAACACGGTTATAATTTATACTTCCGACCATGGCTGTCATTTCAGAACAAGAAACTTTGAATATAAGCGTTCATGCCATGAAAACAGTATAAGAGTTCCTCTCGTTATAACGGGCGGTGCATTCACAGGCGGCGGCAAGATTGATGACCTTGTTTCTCTTATTGACCTTCCTGCAACAATTCTTGACATTGCAGGTGTTGACATACCCGAGCATTTCATGGGCAAGAGTCTTACCGATAAAAAGGGTCACGAAAGTGTGTTTATGCAGATTTCCGAAAGTCAGATAGGCAGAGCTGTTCGTACAGACAGATGGAAATACAGCGTTTCGGCAAAAAATGAGGACAAGGCTTTTGCCGAATACTATACCGAGGATTTTCTCTACGACCTCAAAAACGACCCGTACGAAAGAACAAATCTCATTGACAATCCTGCATTTTCACAAACAAAAGCCGAGCTTCGCACAATTCTTCTTGAATATATGAAAAAAGCGGGAGAACCCCTGCTTGATATTGTTGTGAAGTAAAAAATCATTATAATTCAGCTGTTTGCAACCGCAGGTTGCGTAAGTGCAAGCTATGATTTATTGCTTCGCAACCGGGTTTTTGTTATCCTCATATCAAAGGAGGAATCAGCATGAAGCTTTATGAAAAAATCTATTATTGCAGAAAGAAATCGGGTATGTCGCAGGAAACGCTTGCCGAAAAAATAGGTGTTTCCCGTCAGGCAATCAGCAAATGGGAAACGGGCGATGCAGTACCCGAGTTATCAAAGCTCAAATCTTTATGCGATATTTTCGGAGTTACGGCAGACTGGATGATATCTGAGGATGAACCCGATGAAACACCGAAAAAAGAGGCTGTTGCATATTCAGACCGAATCAGCAGATTTGATGATTTAACGGATAAAATTGCCGACGGCGCAGAAAAGATTTTTAAAAAATATGCCTGGATTTGCGGCATAGCGGTTATACTTATCGGAGTGTATCGGGTGATAAGCGCAATCATGCCGTTATTTACCGCAGGCGGATATATGCCTGACGGCTTTATCTTTTTTTCATTTTTCTATGCATTAATCGGATTTGTTTTTATCATCGGAGGTATTATTTTAACCGTTGTGCTGAAAAAATGGTGTAAAAAGAACAATATATAATAAAAAGCAGCGAGTTTCGGCTCGCTGCTTTGACTTTTATTTGCACGGTACGGCTTCTCTGTGAGAAACAACAAAAGAACTTAACTCTGCACCTGCTTTACCAGATTTGAGTATATCACCGCTTCTGAAATATTCGCAAAGAAATGCGGCTGAATAGCTGTCACCAGCGCCGACGGTTGATACAACGCTTGCTTCGGCACACGGAATATCAAAAAGCTCATCATTTTCCGCATCATAAATCAGCGAGCCGTTTTCGCCTTTTGTGAACAAAACAAGCTTTATATTTTCAAAGCTGCCGCAAATATTTTTAACGGTTTCCTTTTCGGTTTTTCCTATGTCATATAAACCGAACTGCGATAAAATCGGTTCTTCCTCTTCGCTGATTTTGAGAATATCCGCATTTTCAAGGCAAAGCAGACATGAGTCTCTGTCATAGCAATCGGGGCGGAGGTTCACATCGCAGAAAATATGAGAAAAATTGCACTCCTCAAGAATTCTTTTAACCGCATTTCTTGAAACTTCATCACGCTGAATAAGAGTTCCGAAGGCAAAAATATCGGGGCTGTATTCCTTGATTTTTTCAAGTTTATCATCTGAAATTTCAATTTTATCATAAGCAACGGGTCTCAAAACATTATAAGACGGAACACCGTTATTGACAGTTACAATGCATTTGCCCGTGGGATGATCATTTTCGGAAACAAATGAAGTTTCCACTCCGAATTTTTCGAGATAATTTTTTGCATCCGAGGCAAGCTCATCTTTTCCCGTTGCAGATAAAAGAGCGCTTTCTGCCCCTTGCATTGCACAATGGGCGCAAAAATTCAGCGGTGCACCGCCTATTTCCGCCTCACCGTTAAAAATATCGAATATTATTTCACCTATCGCCATAATTTTCATATTATCACCAATAAAATTATAATAGCAATTATAAGATTAGTCAATTAATAAATATTGAAAAATCATTAATAATGTGTTATCATTTCAGCAGTAAAAAAACTCGGAGGTATATTATGTATTTCTTACCCGAAAAAACATTGGCACTGGGCGTTGTAATTCTGCCCGTAGTTATTTGTTCCGTTCTTCTTGCACTTTTCAAGGATAAGCTTCCCCGTGACCAGGGCAGAGAGTTTGCTTTCAACGGCAAGCTTTCCGCAGGCAAAGTAAGAGGCGCAGGCATTATTTTTGTTTGTTCATTTATTGTTGTTTCGCTTCTTGCAGTTTGTCCGCCCATCGGTTCGGGAGAATTTAAAAATGCTCTTGAATACTATTTTTATCTGATACTTATTTTCCTCGGTATGCTTTCGGGATATCTTGATGACAAAGCAAAAATTCCCTGGGGTGAATACAAAAAAGGCGCAATTGACCTTGTTATTTCAGCTCTCACAGCAGCAAACTTCGTTTATTTCAACCCCGATATGCTTTCCGTCAGCTTTTTCGGAATGACTCTTAACATACCACCCGTTCTTTTCGGCATTATTGCCGCTGTTCTTGTGTGGATGCTCATTAATGCAACAAACTGCTCGGACGGCATTGACGGTTTCTGCGGAAGCCTCACAATCGTTTCGCTCATTTCAATTCTCGGCGCAATGAAGGTTCTTGAAGTCAGTGACAGCAGAATGATGTATCTTATCGTTATTATGATTTTTACCCTTCTCCCCTATCTCTGGAAAAACGCCGAACCCAGCACAATGATGATGGGCGATGCAGGTTCAAGAGCACTCGGACTTTTCCTCTGCATCTGCATTTTTAAAACAGGTAACATCCTTCTTGTTGTTCCTCTTTGCTTCATGCTCTGTCTTGACGGTCTCCTCGGCATCGTCAAGGTTTCGCTTATCAGATTCCTTAAAATGAAAAACGCATTCAAAAATATCCGCACTCCGCTTCACGACCACTTCAGAAAGAATAAAGGCTGGTCAAACACTCAGGTTATTTTCCGCTTCTGCATGATTCAGGCGGTCATCTCCGCAGTTACCGTTATTGCAATCAAATAAACTCTGCACCCGAATCTGAAAGGTTCGGGTGTTTTTGTTGTTTTATGATTGACTATTATGATGTTTTTATATATAATGAAATAGACTATAAATACTTGGGAGAAAAGATATGAAAAAGATTATTGCACTTGTTTTTTGTTTTCTGTTTGTTTTCACAGCCTGTTCGGATAATACCGGTAAAAACAAACCTGTTGAACTGAACGATGAAAACTATGAATCATATGTCGGTGCAGGTGAAATGACGCTTATAAACATTCTTGTCAATTCAAATGCAGGATTTGTTAATGATGTTTTTATAAAGAATCATCTCCCCGTTGACGAAACAAAAACGGTAAAAAACGATATCGGAGTCGTTTTTGCACCCGTCAATTCAGAAAAATTCAAAACCCTTGCAGATTTAAAAACACAGATGGCTTCAATCTATTCCGAAAAATCCGTGGATGAAATTATCGGAGATAAATATACAGATATTGACGGAAAGCTTCACTTCAATACGGAATATACAGAAAGCGAATACTATAATCTTGACTGGTCTGCACCGTCTGTTTACGCAACAATAGAATCCGACGGCAGATACAAACTTGAAATTACCGTTAAAGATGAAAAAGGCAAGGACTGCGTAATAACAGGTTATGCCGTTAATGTAAACGGAAGTTTAAGACTTGAAACAATTTATTATTAACATACAGGAGATATTGCTATGAACGATTTGAAATCAAGATGGTATGACAGCATTGACAAAAGCTGTCCTCTCCCCGAATATCCAAGACCTCAGCTTGTAAGAAAAGACTGGCTCTGCCTCAACGGTGAATACGATTATTCAATCACCGGTGCAGAAGCTGAATGTCCGAAAATTTATGACGGAAAAATAATTGTTCCTTTCTCCGTTGAATCCGCAGCATCAGGCGTCAACAAACCATTGCTTCCCACTCAAAGACTCTGGTACAGAAGAAAGTTCAGACTTACCGACGCATTCAGCGGCAAAAGAACTCTTCTTCATTTTGATGCGGTTGACTGGCAGTGCACGGTTTGGGTAAACGGCAGTCTCATAGGTGAACACACAGGCGGATATAACCCCTTCACTTTTGATATAACAGACGTTCTCAAAGACGGTGAAAATGAGCTTGTTGTTAAGGTTTATGACCCCACAAGCGACGGTCATCAGCAGAGAGGAAAACAGATTCTCAAAACTCAGGGATTCTGGTACACCGCAACTTCGGGCATCTGGCAGACTGTATGGCTTGAACCCGTTAATTATTGCAGAATCGAAAATATCAAGCTTGTTCCAGATATCGACGAAGGAGTTATAGGATTAAAGGTTAATCATACCTGCAAATGCGGCGGAAAGCTTTTTGCAAAAGTTCTTGACGGAAACAACATTGTTTTTGACGGCGAAATTTCAGCCGATACCAAAATTCCCGTTCCCGATGCAAAACTCTGGAGTCCCGAAAATCCGTTTCTTTATGACCTTGAACTGGTGCTTGACTGTGACGGCGAAAAGGATGAAGTCAAGAGTTATTTCGGAATGCGCAAGTATTCAATCATGAATGATGATAAAGGCATTCCCAGACTTGCTCTTAATAACAAACCTTATTTCCAGAGAGGTCTGCTTGACCAGGGATATTGGCCCGAAAGCCAGCTTACTCCTCCCTGCGATGAAGCAATGATTTTTGATATAGAAGAAATGAAAAACCTCGGCTTCAATATGCTTCGTAAACATATAAAAGCAGAACCTCTGCGCTGGTATTATCATTGCGACAGACTCGGAATGCTTGTCTGGCAAGACATGATAAGCGGCGGGGAGTATATCGGTCAGCTTCTTGCAGGTGTACTTCCTTTCTTCAGTATCCATGTGAAAGACTGCAAAGAAAATATGTATAAAGCATTCAAGCGCGATAAACCCGAATGGCGAGAAGAATTCTGTCAGGAACTTTGGGGCATGATTGATAATCTATATAACAGCGTTTCGATCTGCTGCTGGGTTCCCTTCAATGAAGGTTGGGGACAGTTTAATGCAAAGGAAATCGGTCTTAAAATCAAAGAAATCGACCCCACAAGATTCGTTGACCATGCAAGCGGCTGGCACGACCAGAACGGTCCCGATTTCAAGAGCGTGCACAGATATATCGCTCCTGTTACTCCCCCGTTCTCTTTCACAAGAAAGGGCAGACCCTTTGTTCTGAGTGAATACGGCGGCTACAGCTGGAACATCAAAGACCATGTATGGAATGCAAAACGTTCATTCGGTTATGTGATGTTCTCAAACAGCGAAGCTCTTTCAAAGGCTTATAAATTCCTTCACAAAACTCAGATTATTCCCCTTATCAAAAACGGACTGAGTGCAACGGTTTACACTCAGGTAAGTGACGTTGAGTTTGAGGTTAACGGCATCTACAGCTATGACCGCAAGGTTCTCAAAATCAACAAAGACACTCTTCTCGAAGTCAATTCACTTCTCAAGTATTAATCTCCCGAAGGAGTGTGCCTTATGGCTGAAATAATAAGTTCAAGAACAAGACTTTTAAGCCTTGTTGAAATAATGACGATGTATTCCGATGAGCAAAACATAATGTCCATTGAAGAAATATGTGAAAAGCTGACGGAATACGGTTATGAGGCTTCAAAAAGAAATGTTGTTGCGGATATAAAGGTTATTAACACAACTCCCGTAAAAATAATTCAGGTGAACAAACCCAAAAAAGGTTATTATCTTGCAAAAAGTTTTTCGCAGGCGGCAATTAACATGATTCTGGAAGCGGTTTATTCTTCTCCTCTTCTTTCGGAAGAAAACTGCAATTATATCGAAAACTATCTTCGCAGAAACACCTGTCTTGCAACACTTGACCTTATCCTTGACACAACAGCACATTTCCGCGCTTGTCTTCCTCAAAGAAAATCCTGCATCAATTCTCTTTATAATATACGCATTGCAATAAGAGACAAAAAGCAAACTGAAATCACTGTTGCCCGAACGGTTATCGGCGATTCTTTTTCGCAGGCGGAAATGTTTGAAACACTAACTGTAAACCCAATAAAAATAACAGCCTGCAACGGAATTTCGGCATTTGTTTTCACAAGAACCGAAACACCCGGCAAAGCAGAATTTGTAAGTTTTCCCAGAATCAAATCTGCCGATATAACCGAAACTTCTTCCGCAAAATTTGATGGAGATTTGTTTTCGGCAGTCAATATGTTTACAAAAGAAAAAATTTATTGCAATGCACGCGACCCTGAATGGATTTTGATAAAATTCAAACAAGAAGACGCTGAGTTTATCCGCAATTGCTTTCCTTTTCCGGTATATTTCAGAAAATCGGAAGGCGAGGGTTACTGCCTTGCAAAAATGCTGACTGTTGTTGACAGCAGTCTTATCGGAATTCTTTTTACCCACAGCGATAAAATTGAGATCATCAAGCCTGACAGCCTGCGTGATTTCTTTAAAAGCAAAATAAACAACTAAAAGAGGTATCATTATGAAAAAAACAATGTTCTCAAAAATCATTGCCGTGCTTCTCATTGCCGTGCTGGTTTTTTCCTTTGCAGGCTGCAAAGATAATAAGCAGGACAAAGTGACGGAACCAGAAAAGAAGGTTGCAATTCTTGTTGCACCCGAAGCACAGTATCCCGAAGACTACAAAGCAGCACAGGAGCTTGCCGCTGAATATCCCGAAAAGGTTATCGTTAAAGAGTATTCCGACAGCCGTGTTCTCCGTGCAGGCAATCCTGAAATTATGCAATTTTCAAAAGAACTCGCTTCCAACCCCGAAATCGGTGCAATTATCTATGCAAGAGCAACCCAGTTCACAACGAACGCAATTCGTGAAGCAGAATCGGTCAACCCCGAAATTGTTACAATTTGCATCGAACCCGAAGAATCAATCGAAACAATTTCCTCTCTTGCCAATCTTGTTTTCTGTGCAGACTGGTCAAAGGTTGCTGCCGATGCGGTTGCCGCCGCAAAGACACAGGGCGCAGAGCAGTTTGTTGTTTTCTCAATAAACCGTCATATCACCAACAATCCCATGTATTCCGCGCTTAACACCGCTTTCAAAAACGAATGCGAAACTCAGGGTCTTAAGTATGTTTATGACAACGCTGTCGACCCCATTTATTCATCCGGAATCAAGGGCGCAAAGCTTTATATCAGAGAATCAATCGCAAGACTTTATAACAACGAAAAGATAAGCGGCAGCAATGTTGCTCTTTTCTCAACAGACAGCTCCGTTCAGTCAACGCTCATTGAAGTTGCAAACGAAAGAGAACTTATCTATGTTTGCCCCTCATTCCCCACCGCATATAACGGCATCGGCGAAGTTTACGAAATCGCAAAGCCCGAAAAGATAAGCGATATCAAAACATATATCGAAAGTGCAAAAGCAGCCGCAGCTGAAGGAAAGGCAAAGCTCAGTATGTATAACTTCCCCCTTGCAACAACCCTTCTCAAGAGTGCTGTTTACTGTGCTTTTGATATTCTTAACGGAACAACAACCGCAGAGAATTTTGCAGAGAAGGTTCAGGAAAGAGCCAACATCGCAGCAGATAACAAAGAATTTACAATCGCTCCCTATGGTACACTCACAAATGCTTTCATGGCATACTGCCCCGGCTTTGAAGTTGTAAAATAACCCAAATAACATATCCCCTGCAGAATATCCGGCAAAACCGGATTTCCGCAGGGGAATTTTTTATTGTTTTCTTTTTGCAAAACGAAGCATTCTCGGTCTGTTAAATCTCTGCATAATAACAAACGGAAGGTCACATAGTGCTGCTGCAATTGATGTAATAACAAAAACAGAAAATTTACCGAACGGAACAGCCATAATCAGCGGTAAAAAAGACAAAATAATATTCAGTTCATGTACCAACTCGGAACTGCACATCGTAACTGCAATTTCTTCGGGTGTATAGTTTTTGAGAGAAAAGCTTTCAGGGGCGGCGGTAGGCATAAACGGTTTCCATTTTTTAACTTTCAAAATCCTGTATATTTTTTTCTCAAATGATTTTGTCCTGAACCAAAACGAATCGGGTTTCAAAAAGCATACGAAATACTTTGTAACAAAATAACCCACGGCAACTCTCATAATGAAATGATAAAACATCGTTCCGAAGGTAATTGCCAAAGATAAAAAAATAACTTTGTCATATATGACATTAAAAATAACAAACAATACTGTCAAAAATAACAATGTTGCAGAAGTCACTGAAGATAATATTTTATTTGCTTTACTTTTACTGTTAAAAATATTGTTTTTCATTTAATCACCACTGTAAACTTCCAAGTTTGTTTTCCTGCTCAGACATGATTTTTCTGCGTTTGTTGAGTTCTTCATACATTCTTTCAAGCTTTTCGCCGCTAAGGTCATAAAAAAGCTTTGGAATAATGCTTAATAATCCGGTAACTATCGGAACAATTGTGCACATGGCAAAAAGTGCGAATTCAGTTTTTTCGCTCTGAGTTCCGAATGCAGCACCCTGAACATAGCCTATTTTTGAAAGAATAGCTGTTTGCAATGTATCCTTAAAGGTTTTGACGAGCTTTGATGAAATCTCTTTTGTAGCCCCCGTCATACCTTCACTTCGATAACCGTTTTTCCATTCACCGTAGTCAATAGCTTCATTTTTCATTTCAGCAGGGATAACTTTCATTATTCCGTAAAACATCATCCATAAGGTTTCTCTGATCATCCATACAGGAATCATCGCCCCGAGTTTTTTATAATTCTTATTGAAACAGCCGACAATAAAAACGCCTGACAGAAGAAGATTATCAACATGAGAACCTGCAATCCAGAGAAGCTTGGTTGAAAACCTTTTTCTTGCCCACGAAACATAGGAATAACTCACAGGAGAAACAAATGCACCCGGAATTCCCACAATCGTTGTCATTGAAGAAAGCTTTAACACATCTCGATAATAAAGATTCAAGTCACCGTTCAGACTGAATGCACCAAGAAATTCCGAAAGAACAATAAGAAGAAGAGGTTTATTTGTAAAAACCGCCTTAAGACTTCCGTTGACACTCGGCTTCTCTGCATTCTGCATTACTCTCTCCCGTGCAACAAGAGAATAAATAAAAGCAAGTATTCCCGAAACAACGGTAACCGTCACGCCTGCCGAAACATAGAGAGAGGAAATTCCGATTTTAACAATACCTCTGTCAACAAAATCCATAAGAAAACCCATAACAATCTGCGGTGCTTTTTCCACAAATCCCGAAAGAAAGTTTGCTTTTGTTATTAACGAAGTGCGTTCCGCAATGCTTGGTGTTATTGTTGCGGTCATACCGGTTCTGGCTATTGTTATGATTGTGTGGGCAAGGTCATACAAAAGCTGAAGCACAAGATATGCAGCAAGCTTCGGTGCATAATAAAGACCGCTTCCCGAAAAAAAATTCGGCAAAAGCCAAAACAAAATACTGATTACTACACCAGGCACGGCATATATTACAAGCCACGGCTTGAATTTACCCCATCTGGTTCTTGTTTTATCAACAATTGAGGCAACAAGCAAATCGTTGATAATATCCCACATACCCATTATAAAAACGGTTGTTTTTTGAAAATTCAGACCGATTTTCAGAATATTGGTAATATAAAAATTCCTGTATGTTTCAATATTGAAGCTTTGTGCTATATCATCAAGAATGTATGCAACCGTTTCTTTTGTGCCGACGTACCGACGATAATTTGCACTTGTTTCTTCCATACCAATCACCTCTTCATCTATAAGACGAACCAAAAGGCAATTTGGTCTGTTAAAAAATCCCCGAAATTTTGACAAAATCCAAAATCACGGGGATTAATAGTTCATTATTTACCTGCTCTGATGTCTACGCGGCGGATTTTACCGCTGATGGTTTTGGGAAGATCATCTCTGAATTCAACGATTCGGGGATATTTGTAAGGAGCAGTATGTGTTTTAACGTATTCCTGAATTTCTTTCTTGAGTTCATCCGTGCCTGCGGTTCCCTTGGTTAAAACGACAGACGCTTTGACAATCTGACCTCTTACCTCGTCAGGAACGGGAGTAACAGCACATTCAAGAACATAGGGAAGCTCCATAATTACGCTTTCGATTTCAAAGGGTCCGATGCGGTAGCCTGATGATTTGATAACATCATCAATACGTCCGACATACCAGAGATAGCCGTCTTCGTCCATTGTTGCAGTATCGCCCGTATGATAATAGCCGTCATGCCATACATCGTTTGTTTTTTCTTCATCAAGATAATAGCCTATAAACAGACCGCAGGGAGCGTTATCTTTTGTGCGGATACAGATTTCACCGGTATCACCCGTTTTGCATTCATTTCCGTCGGGGTCAAGAACAACAACATCATAAAGCGGACTGGGCTTACCCATTGAACCGATTTTGGGAGTTGAACCGACAAAGTTTGCAATTGAGAGAGTCGTTTCGGTCTGACCGAAGCCTTCCATGATGGTAAGACCGGTTGCCTTCTTGAACTGATTGAAAACTTCGGGATTAAGAGCTTCACCGGCAGTCGTTGCATATTCAATCGAAGAAAGGTCATACTTTGACAAATCTTCTTTGATAAAGAATCTGTACATGGTGGGAGGTGCACAGAATGTTGTTATATTGTACTTCTTGAAAAGAGGAAGAATATCATCGGAATGGAATCTGTCAAAGTCATAGGTGAAAACACCTGCTTCACAAAGCCACTGACCGTAAAGCTTGCCCCAGAGTGCCTTACCCCAGCCTGTGTCCGAAATTGTGAAATGAAGGCCGTCGGGATTAACATTATGCCAGTGCCTTGCTGTGGGATAATGACCGAGAGCATATTTGTATGAATGAGTTGCAATACGGGGATAACCCGTTGTTCCCGATGTGAAGAGCATAAGCATGGGGTCGTCGCCGCAGGGTGTGTTTTCGTTTCGGAAGAAATGAGTGCTGAAACGTTCCATTTCAACATTAAAATCATTCCAGCCGTCTTTTTTGCCGCCGACAAGAATTTTTATCATTTCGGGGAATTCAGCGGCTGCCTTTTCCGCTTCAACAGAAACATCTCCGTCTGCGGTGCAGACAATTGCTTTTACGCCTGCTGCTTTGTATCTGTATGTGAAGTCATGTTCAACAAGCTGATTTGTTGCGGGAATTGCGATTGCACCGATCTTATGAAGAGCAAGCATACAAAACCAGAATTGGTAGTGACGCTTGAGAACAAGCATAACCGTATCACCCTTCTTGATTCCGAGTGACTCAAAATAGTTAGCGGTTTTTGCGGAATATTTCTTCATGTCGCTGAATGTGAATCTGCGTTCGGATTTATCGTTTCCTACCCACATCATAGCAAGCTTATCGGGTGTTTTTGCCGCAATTTCATCAACACAGTCAAATGCGAAATTGAATTTGTCTTCATTCTTGAATGAAATTCCGTTAAATACGCCGTTTTCATCATAATATGATTCAATAAAATTATCGGCAACAGTTGTCTTTGATTTCTTTTCTGCAGTTGTTGACTTTGTTGAAACATAAGGTATTTCGGGATATTCCTCGCTGACCTGTCCGTCCTGAGGATTAAGAACAACCGCATGGAATTCGCATCCGCCTTCGCTTACGGCGATCATGCCGTGAGGAATAAGGCTGTTATAGAAAATCGAGTCGCCTTCATTAAGAACATCAACATGATTGCCGACCTGAACTTTGAGTGAACCCTTAACAATAACGTCAAATTCCTGACCGTTATGGGAGCTGAGTTTTATGGGAGCATTCTGCTCTTCTTCAAGATATGGGAATTTAACAAGGAAAGGCTCTGCAAGCTTATCCTTGAATTTGGGTGCAAGGTTATTATAAACAAAACCTTTTTTCTTAACAATCTTAAGGCCTTCGCCCTTTCTTGTTATTGCAAAAGACGTAAGAGTTGAGCTTCTGCCTTCAAGAAGGTCAACAACCTCAACGCCGCAAGCCTTTGCGAACTTGTAGATGAATGTAAAGCTGAAGTCTGTTTCGCCCTGTTCGAGGATTTTATAGTCCTCAACCGAAACACCTGTAAGCTTTGCAAGCTCTTCCTGAGAAAAGCCCGTTGCCTCGCGCAGATCTTTGATTCTGCCTGCTACCTCTTTCAAATTGTAGTCCATATTTTTGCTCCTTTCGTCGGATTTGCTTTGAGAGAAAAATAAAAAAACGTCTCAAAGCAATTTTTTCGATTGCTTTGAGACGAGTAAAAATCTAACCCGCGGTACCACTCAAATTGCGCTTTCGCGCCACTCACCGGACTCCAACAAGCCCTACACCTTAAGTCGGAGGCCAAGCGGTCTTAGGAAGACAATACAGCTT
>JAZSNQ010000203.1:0-2192 GCA_045536515.1 Acutalibacteraceae bacterium
AATAATGACCTTTATTTTTTCTATACAAAATGATAAAATTTAAATACAAGGAGTATGTTCCGAATCATTAATACACTTCTGACAGATGAGAAAGAAGGAGAGGATTCCTTTATGAAGCTCAGCAAAAATGATGTTGTGCTGTTTTCGGGTGACTCCATAACTGACGGAAACCGAGGCAAGTGCATGGATTGTAATCACATTATGGGTCACGGTTATCAGTATATAGTTGCATCGCAGCTTGCACTTGAAAATTCGGAGAATATGCCCAAATTCATAAACAAAGGCTATTCGGGCGAGAGATCAGAGGAACTTCTTGAAAAATGGCAGGAGGATGTTATCGATAACAAGCCGACCGTCTTAAGTATTCTTGTGGGAGCAAACGACGGCGGACACGGCTATTTCGCCGGAATCACGCCCGACGAAGCGGCACAGCGCTATGAAACAAATCTCCGTGCAATTCTTAAAAAAACAAGAAATGAGCTTGGCAGTATAAAAATCATAGTATGTGAGCCGTTTTATTATCCGCTTGATAAATCGGACTGTTCCTATAAATTCACACCGCATCCCGACGGTGTTGAAGGACCCTTCCAAAGACCCGACAGCAGTGACCCTGAGGATTCCGTTGCATACCGTGAGGCGGCAAACGCAAGAATCAGGGCGGCAGCAAAGAGCGTTGCCGAGGAATTCAATTGCATTTTCGTTCCTCTTTATGAAAAAATCAAAGAAAATGCAGAAAGATCGAGAATGGAATATTTTATCTGGGACGGCACTCATCCCACCATAGCGGGTCATATGATTATTGCCGGTGAATGGCTGAAAGCCGTTGAGAATGATTGACTTGAAAAAGAAAAACATAATTCCTTTACTCCGTGGGAATACAACGCAGGCACGAAGACTCTGTTCTGATCAGCATTGCAGCAAAAACCGTTAAAATTTTCAAACAACTATTTATTAAAATTACAGAAAGTCGGGTGAAATTATGTCAACAGAAAGAGAGATTGTTGAAACTACCGATAATTCCGTTCTCCTTAAAAACAGACGATTTGTCGGCATAAAAGAAACTGTTGCTTATGTTCTTGAGGATACTGCTCAGAGCCTGAATATCAACGATTTCAAAGAGCGATACATATATGATGTTGTCAAAATCGATTTCAGCTATCTTGCAATTCAGAACATTGTTGCAACTGTATGGGACACTTTCAACGATACGTTTATCGGCGTTATTGTTGAAAAGACCAGAACCCGTTGGGGTAAATTCAGACCCTATCTTCTTCTCGCTCAGTTTCCCCTCACTATTTTGGGATTATGGTATTGGATGATTCCCTTTATCTTCCCCGATACACCGGGAGATTACCTTCCCAAATGGATTTTCTATTTTGCAATGTCAATCATCACCGAAACCGCCAACACCTTTACCGGCATTGCCCGTTCAGGCTTCGGCTCAACGATAACACCGGAGCCATTGGACCGTTCGAGGCTCATTGCGACGGCTAATCTGATGTCGCATTTCGTCGAAGACGTTCCGAGGCAGATTTTCGGTATCATCTATGACCTTGTAATCAACAACAAGATTAAGATCAAGCTTCCCAAGCTTTTCGCAACCTTCGGTGTTTCATTTGCAGTTCTCGGTGCTGTATTCTGCCTTTATTTCTTCCTCACCACAAGAGAAAGAGTTGCGCAGACCATTAAGAAACCGAGCGTAATTCAGGGGTTGAAAGCTATCATCACAAATAAGCCTATGTTTATTTGTGTGCTTTCAAATTTTTTCAACGGTTTTTCTGTCGGCACAGGCCGAGCGAACTTCTATATTGACGTTATCGGCTCTATCACCTGGCAAACCATTGTCGGTATTCCTGCCTTCCCGATTAAATTTATCAGCTACAGCTTCGTCGAGCCTCTCAGAAAGAGATTTTCAACAAAGGCTCTGTGGATTTTCGAAGATGCCTGGACTGACTTCCTGTGGTTGACTGTTTTCGGATTAGGTTCAATCAATAACAACTTCCAGAAAAAGCATATTATTCTGCCAATGATGGGTATTGAAGAAATCTTCGAAATGTGTGTTTACGGCTTAAGACGAGTTATTCCCGCAGAAATTGGCAACGAAACAATGGACTACTGCGAATGGAAGAATGGCTACCGTGCAGAAGCTATGCTCGGTGTTGCACAAACAACAATCGCAAAGCTTCAAATGG
>JAZSNQ010000062.1:0-3961 GCA_045536515.1 Acutalibacteraceae bacterium
GCAAGCAATTCACTTACAGAATAATCAGGGAATAAAACTGTTTCAAATATTCTTGACGCTAAACCTGTGTTTGCCTTAGCAACAAACTCTTTCATTTCTTGCTCGTATCCCGCAAAAATAACAACAAGTCTGTCTCGATTGTTTTCCATTTGCTGAATAAGAGTTCCTATACATTCTTCTTTAAAGACATCTGTTTGGTTCCCTGAATATGGATTGAGCATATACGCCTCATCAATAAATAAAATACCATCATAAGCTGATTCACAAACTTCGGTGGTTTTGATTGCTGTTTGTCCTACATATCCTGCAACTAAGTCCTGACTTGAACATACCACACACTTGTTTTGCTTTATAAATCCTATGCTAAACAGAATTTCGGAAACAAGATTTGCTACGGTCGTTTTGCCTGTACCTGCGTTACCAGAAAAGACCATATGCAAACCGTGACTTGAATCTGTTTTCTTCATTTTCAGATTAAACTTTACAAGATCTGCTATGTTATGCAAGGTTTCTTTTACTTGTGCAAGACCGGTAAGATTATCTAATTCAGCAAAAATATCACTTTCCGGTCTGGGAGGTTCAAGGTAAGGTATATCGTTTTCATGAATGATATTGTCATTACCTATTTGAGCTCCGTAGTGATTAAATGCGATTTTTGTATATAAATCATCTACATACTCTAAATTTTTGAAATGTGAATTCGGATAATCCAATTGAATAAAGTCGGAAATTTTTTGCCTAACAACATCAGATACGATAAAATTGCAATCAAGTTTATCCATCAACTCATAAACAATATCTTTATCAGGCATATCGAGAACTTCAATTTGATGCAAAAAAACCGTGGATAATTTCGGGTATTTCTGCAAAAATGTATTTAGCTTGCTTTTTTCTCCTCTGAGAATGATGATAATGTTGGTTTCCTTCTCTTTAATAACCTGCACAAGTTTCGGTAATTCATAAACAAAGTTTGGGTTTTGTTCAAGAAGTTCAAACTGGGTTATATTAAACACTGCAGTTGATTCAGTTTTGTTGATAATTTCAATTAGTTCTGATAATCCGGTTTTAGCTATCGAAATATGATGGGTAACACAAGACGGCAAGTAATTAAAATACCATACCGCATTCACAAATTCACTTCCTATATCTTCAGAAACGATTTCGTCAGAAGAGAATATGACAAGATTAAGGGGGAGAAATAGTTTGTTGTTTGTTTTACAGTGATTAACAATATAAGAGAGCATTTTCTTATAAGTTTTTTTGCCTTGAGGAGTTACCGGATACTTATCGATTACTTGCAAATAACGAAGGTATGCAGCGTTTTCATTCAAACTTAAATCTTTTTCAGTGGAATGAATCGCCAATTCCATTGCTAAAGCAATCGGATCTATACCTTCCGTTTTTGCCATCCAATATACTGAACCGGCAACCTTATCGGGGCACTGGTCAAAATCACATTTTCTGCATTTTTCACTCGTTCTTTTTTTGTAGATTTCCTCACCAGTAGCATTTATCCTGTATGTTTTGTGATTGTTAGGTGATTTCCAGAAAGCAGAGATAGAATTGACTGTGCTGCTGTTGGAATAGAGACATAAAGGGTATGTTTTGTAATCTACAATGCCATCTTCTCTGATGCTTACGGGTAAAAACAGATTCGAGGCAATTAATGATGCGGCAGCTAAAAGTGAATTAGAATCAAATGTAAAAAAATCATAAAGCGAGCTTTTTAAACGGAACGGTAAAACCGTATTGGCTTGTGAAAATGCATTTTCAAATTTAAAAAGACTGTTATTTGATAAAATTTCGAACAAGCTTTCAGGGTCTGTGTTCATTGTTATTGCGATTTCATTTACAATACAACAAATTGCATAAGGACAAAATTTGGGACCTTCTCTGTTTGGATTATACATTTTGCAATTGTTTGAACATAAAGTATCATACTGTAAAGAAGTTGGAATTTTAAAAGTAAACACTTTATCGTCTGAAAAAAGTCGTTTGGAGCAAAACTGTTGCAAGCGTGACCGTTTTTCGGTTGTTTGAGCAAACGGAAAAGTATCGGTGTTATCACAAAAATTCACACCGACATTATAGCTGATCTCTACATCGTTCGTTTGAACAGCAGCACGGGTTACTATATTTAATTTCCACAGAAAATACGCAAATCTGACACTGTCACGATCGTTTTTTAATAAGTCGTTAAGATAATCAAATGTTGCTTTGCAATCTGCAAAAGAAGCCTTGGCGTTGCCTGAAGCAACCTCTTTCTTTTCAGTATTGTCGTAAGGCAGGTGCAGGCTTTCGGTATATTCAGGTGCATTTTCAAATTTGTTTTGATATTGTTCCATATTAACCATCCCTGTATCGTTTTATTTCAGTTGCCATAAACTCGGAATTCAATTAATCAAAACCGCTCAAAAATGAGCGGTTTTGATTTTTAAATTAATACCAAAGAAAACCGAGAAGGAGAATTCTGATTATCCACTGCCACCAAGCATATGAAACGGTGACATCGAATTTTGCTGATACGCCTTCATACTCAACGGTAATGGCCTGCTTGCCGGTTTTACTGTTATCAAATCCCGAAACATTCATTTTTGAAGTGTCTGTTACTGTTTCGGTCGTTCCGTCGGAATATGTAACGATCAGAGCGATACCGGAAAGGTCAAGATTATCCGTTTTATATGTGTATGATGTTTTTGCGGGAAGAGATGCGATTGAGATTGAGGCAACTGTTTTTTCGGCGGTTTCGGAACCTGTTTCGTTGAGTTCAGCACATATTACAAATTCACTGAAATGATCAACTTCAATTACATAATATCCGTCAACGATACGAAGAAGCTTATCTGTTGCAGCCTTAGGATTGGTTGTAAACTTTTCACGGACACCATCCATAAACACATGATAAATGATATATGTTACGTCTTCTTCCTCGACCTTTGTGAACGGCAGTCTGATTTCAACCTTGCCTGTGGGCTGAACAACTTCAGAAGCTGCGTTCAGCGGCTTTATGCTGTATAAACCGATACGTTTGCGATTTTCAGTATCATAGATACCGCCTGCTATTTCGTCCGAAGTTCCGTTCAGGTCTTCGATAGAGAAAGTCACTTCTTCATCAAAGCAGTCAGCAGGATATGATATTATAATGTTGTTTGCTTCAAGTTCTATATGCAATGCATGGAATTCAGCATTAAGCAATGCATCGTTACCGCTTAAAACAATAACATTCTTCCAATCTTTTTCTGTTCCGTTATAGTAGACATCCTTAATTTCGCAATCTAAAAAAGCATTTTTATCAATGCACTGCAACTTACTTCCGAAGCTTACCGATTCAAGAGCGGTACAGTAATAAAATGCTGAATATCCAACATTTACAAGACTTTCGGGAAGGTCAATCTTCAGAAGATTCTGATTTGCGCAAAAAGCCCATTCATCTATTTCTTTCACTCCTTCAGGAATGATGATTTCAGCTAATGATGTGCTTTCAAATGCAGATTTGGCAATTTTTTCAACACCTAAAGGAATTTCATATCTTGTTTCTTTTTTACCATGCGGATAAGAAATTATTTCGCTCAAATCCTTTGTGAAAAGAACGTTGTCAACACTTGTTAAATATTCATTATCTTCTGCAACAATTATTTCAGAAAGGTTTTCACATCCAAATCCTGCTTCACCGACGGAAACAACGCTTGCGGGAATGGTGATACTTGTCAAATCACAAGTTCCGAAAGCTCCTCCGGCAATAACCTTCGTTCCTTCTCTAACTTCGTAGGTTCCGGAAATATCTTCCCAATGTCCTGCATAAATAAGATATTTGTCATTCATATAGAGTATTCCGTCTGTCCAGTTAGCAGGGGTGTCAAAAAAAGCTGTTCCACCGAAAGGGTTTCCGCCAATGTATGTTACGGAATCGGGCAACGAAATGTTTGCAAGTGCCAAAGCATCTATAAAGGATTCCGATGCG
>JAZSNQ010000001.1:0-11866 GCA_045536515.1 Acutalibacteraceae bacterium
TGATGAGTTGTGGTTTGTCAATGACGGGATAGTCAGCACCGAAAAAAGTGAACATCCCGAAGGAGAACCGTTTAAAGATTATAATGCCGATAATATTGAACCCGGCATCTGGAATATTATGCCGGTTATAAAATCAATGGACCATACCGATTATATGGGGTTTATTACAAATCCGGTCAAGATCTATAAATATTATTACTATGTCTTTGATTTATTGGTGTCGTTATAATCATTATTAATGTTGTAATAATTGTTGTTTATTTAAATAAACAGAACTTTATGTTATAAAATGAAAAGGTGAGTTTTATGGCGCTATTTATGTCTGACAGTTTGTTGAAAACAGAATATATCGGATATACACTTGCCAAATCCGTCAAATACGGTTCCGTTATTGCAATGTTCGGTGACCTCGGAGCAGGAAAAACGGCATTTACCCGTGGGTTTACAAAAGGAATGGATATTCATGCCGATGTGAGCAGTCCTACCTTTGCTCTTGTCAATGAATATCGCGGAAACGGAAGAACACTTTATCATTTTGATATGTACAGGATTTCGGGATGGGATGACCTCTATTCCACGGGATATTTCGATTATCTTGACACGGGCGCAACGCTGATTATTGAATGGAGCGAGAATATTGAAGCGATTTTGCCCGAGGATTGTGTCAGGGTGACAATTACTAAAACCGATAATCCCGATGAAAGAAAAATAGAAATAATTGGAGCTGAACTCATTGAAAATACTTGCGGTTGATTCTTCTGCAAAAACGGCAAGCGTTGCCGTAACAGACGGTGAAACATTAATCAGCGAATGCTTTGTCAATGCCGGACTTACTCACAGTCGCACACTTATGCCCATGATTGACAATGCTCTTACCCAGGCTGATATGAAAATTGATGATATAGATGTATTCTGCGTTAATGCGGGTCCCGGTTCATTTACGGGAATCCGTATAGGTGTTGCGGCTGTAAAAGGTCTTGCACTTTGTAATGATAAGCCCTGTGCAGGTGTTTCTACGCTTGAATCTGCAGCTTATAACTTTATTGACGAAAGCTGTCTTGTTTCTGTTTCCATGGATGCAAGATGCAATCAGGTTTATACGGCATTGTTCAGATGTGAAAATTCAAAAGTAACCAGACTTTGTGAAGATAAGGCTGTATCAATAGATGAGCTTTGCAATGAACTTTCATCTTATGATGAAAAGATATATCTTGCGGGTGACGGAGCGGAAATTTGTTACAACGCCTTCAAAGATAAACTTAACAATGTTGTTCTTTCCGGAGAAAACAGAAGATATCAGCGAGCTTACGGTGCGGCACTTGCGGCGAAAAATAATGAAGAAAATTTTTCCTCTTCCGCAAACCTTGTTCCCGTTTACTTAAGACTTCCCCAGGCAGAACGAGAATTGAAAATAAGAATTAATAAGGAGAAATAAGATATGATAGCATTAGGTAGCGACCATGCAGGTTTTGAACTCAAGCAGGCAATTATAAAGCACCTTGAGGAAAGAAAAATTGAATATAAGGATTACGGTCCTTATTCGGCTGATTCGGTTGATTATGCGGTTTATGCCGAAAAAACAGCAAAAGGTGTTGTCGGCGGTGAATGTGGACTCGGTATTCTCTGCTGCGGAACAGGTGTCGGTATTTCGATTGCCGCAAACAAGGTGAGGGGAATACGTGCCTGCTGCTGCTCGGACAAGTTTTCCGCAGAAATGACAAGGCTTCACAATGATGCCAATATACTTTGCCTCGGCGGCAGAGTTGTAACTCCCGAGCAGGCGATTGAGCTTGTTGATATTTTCCTTGATACACCTTTCAGCGGTGAAGAACGTCACGCAAGAAGAATTGCTCAGATAACCGAGCTTGAAGAAAGATTTTAATTAACGGAGGTAATCAATATGGCAAAAGTTGTTATAATGGAGCATCCTCTCATTCAGCATAAGCTTACTTTTTTAAGAGATAAGAACACCGGTTCCATGGAATTCCGCAATCTTGTCAGCGAAATCGCAATGCTTATGTGTTATGAAGCAACAAGAGACCTTCCACTTGAAGAGGTTGAAACTGAAACTCCCGTTGCCGTTGCAAAAACAAAGGTTATTGCAGGTAAAAAACTTGCTTTTGTTCCCATTCTCCGTGCAGGTCTCGGAATGGTTGACGGTGTTCTCGCTCTTGTTCCTTCCGCAAGAGTAGGTCATATCGGTCTTTACAGAGACCCCGAAACTCTCCAGCCTGTTGAATATTACTGCAAACTCCCTGCGGATATAGAAGAAAGAGAAGTTATCGTTGTTGACCCTATGCTTGCAACGGGCGGTTCGGCAATTGATGCTATTTCTCAGATTAAAAAGCGCAACCCCAAGGAAATCAAATTCATGTGTATTATTGCGGCACCTGAAGGACTCAATGCTCTTAAAGAAGCACATCCCGATGTTGATATCTTTGTCGGTGCGCTTGACTCTCATCTTAATGACCACGGTTATATTGTTCCCGGTCTCGGTGATGCGGGAGACAGAATTTTCGGTACCAAATAATTCATATATCAAAACTCCGTTTTTTGCGGAGTTTTTTTAAAAAACAATAAAAAGTAAAAATTTCTCTTGCATTTCCGGATACATTGTGATATAATTCCATAGCAAATCACACGCAGAGCTATTTTTATTATGAGTGCGGATGTCATAATCCGTTGTAATATCAGGCTTTGCGGCGGTTCGTATCTGACATTAGATACAAATTTTAACTTAGGAGGAAAAACAAATGTCAGTAGTATCAATGAAGCAATTGCTTGAAGCAGGTGTTCATTTCGGACACCAGACCAGAAGATGGAACCCCAAAATGGCTGAGTACATCTTCACAGAACGTAACGGCATCTACATCATCGACCTTCAGAAAACAGTAAAGAAGCTCGAAGAAGCCTATATGTTCATCCGTGAAATCGCTGCAGACGGCGGCGAAGTTCTTTTCATCGGCACAAAGAAGCAGGCTCAGGATTCCGTTAAGGAAGAAGCTATCCGTTGCGGTATGCCCTATGTTAACGCACGTTGGCTCGGCGGTATGCTCACAAACTTCAACACAATTCAGAAGAGAATCAAGAGACTTGCTCAGCTCAAGGCTATGGAAGCTGACGGTACTTTCGATCTTCTTCCCAAGAAGGAAGTAACAAAGCTCAACCTTGAAATCGAAAAGCTCGAAAAGTTCATGGGCGGCATCACAGAAATGAAGAAGCAGCCCGCAGCTATGTTTATAGTAGACCCCCGCAAAGAAAGAATTGCTGTTCTCGAAGCTAAGAAGCTCGGTATCCCCATCGTTGCTATCGTAGACACAAACTGCGATCCCGACGAAGTTGACTATGTAATCCCCGGTAACGACGATGCTATCCGCGCTGTTAAGCTTATTGCAGGCGCAATGGCAGATGCTATTATTGAAGGCAGACAGGGCGAGCAGACAGCTCCCGCAGCAGAAGCTACAGAGGAGGAATAATATAATGGCAGCATTTACAGCTAAAGACGTTCAGGCTCTCAGAGAAAAAACAAACGTTGGCATGATGGATTGCAAAAAAGCTCTTACAGAAGCTGACGGTGATATGGAAAAGGCAGTTGAAATCCTTCGTGAGAAGGGTCTTGCAACTGCAGCTAAGAAAGCAGGCAGAGTTGCAGCAGAAGGCGTTATCGGTCTTTATTCAAACGGCAGCGCTTCGGCTCTTGTTGAACTCAACTGCGAAACAGACTTCGTAGGTAACGGCCCCGAATTCAAGGCTCTTGCAAATCAGATTGCAAAGACTGTTGTTGAAGCAAAGCCCGCTGACCTCGATGCTCTTCTTGCAACAACAATTTCAGACGGTACACTTTCAGTTGCCGATTCAATTCAGGAACTCTTCCTCAAGATTCGCGAAAACCTCAAGCTTCGTCGTTTTGTTCTTGTTGAAGGAACAGCTGTTTCATACATCCACGGCGGCGGTTCGGTTGGCGTTCTCGTAAGTTTTGACACAAACGCAGACGCTGAAAGTGCTGAATTCATCGCTATGGGTAAAAACATTGCTATGCAGGTTGCAGCAATGAGCCCCGAATACCTCAGCAAGGAAGATATTTCAGCTGATGAACTCGCTAAGATGAAGTCCATCACAATCGACAGCTCACTCAATAAACCCGAATCACTTCCCAAGCCTATTCTCAAGAAGCTCTTTGAAAAGGCTTGCGGCGAAAAACTCTTCAGCGATGAAGATATCGCTGCTTATGAAGAACAGAAGAACAACAACTTCCTCTTCAACTTCCTTTCAAAGGAAGCAATCGCTACTCTTGCAAATCTTGCAGTAGCAGGCAAAGAAGAATTCATGAACGACAAGATTTTTGCAGGTGCTGTTGAAGGCCGTATCAAGAAACAACTCAAGGAAATCTGTCTCTTCGATCAGACTTTCGTTCGTTCAGACCTCTTTGACGGTACAGTTGCAGGTTACGTTGCACAGGTTGCTAAGGAACTTGGCGCAGACATCAAAGTAACAGGCTTCACTCGTCTTGCTAAGGGCGAAGGCATCGAAAAGAAAGAAGACAACTTCGCAGAAGAAGTTGCAAGCATGATGAAATAATTAATATTCCCGTACCTAAAGCGGTACGGGAATTTTGCTTTATATATTCAATAGGTGTGCGGTATAATTTATGTATTCAAACACAATGTCGCCGTATTTGTTTGTACCTTCTTTATAGAATTTTACCTTTGTTATTCCCGTGTTATTGAAATCAATATCAAAAGTAGGGACATTTTCGGTGTATCCCATAATATAAAATACCATATATGTTATAAAAGCGGCGTGCGAAACAACTGCAATTTTTTCTCCGTTCTTATATTTTGAGCGCAGATATTCAATTGCTCGTGCACCTCTTTCAAAAAGCCCTTTTTCATCGCTTCCCGCGGTTGACTCCATGAGTTTTGAATTCGGGTCGACTCCGTCTGCAATAACAGCGGTCGGACAAAGAAAACGAAGTTCATCAAGAGAAACGGCATGATATTCTTCGGGTATTCCCATTTCCGTATAAACGGGATGAATAAAAAGATTTTTTTCGACGGGCTGTTTTTTTATTATTTCGCCTGCAGTTCTTACTGCTCTCATCAATGCACTTGAATATACGGCATCAAGATTTATTTCGGAGAGAAACTCGCCTGCGGCAATTGCCTGATTCAATCCTTTTTCACTTAAAACAGGGTCAACGCTTTCCTTTAACGTTAAATCCGTTCTTCCGTTATAACCGATGTTTCCCATGCTTTCACCGTGACGTATAATGTAAAGTTCAAGTTCGATAACAGGCTTGATATTATCCATAATTACCTCCTGATTTTAATACTGAAATTATAAATCCAAAAAATAATATTGTCAATTAAGTTTCTTGACAATCAAATAATAAATGATAAAATATATAATCAATGAGGTGATTTTTATGGGTGTTTGTTATATTGTCGGTGCAGGTGAATGCAATGAACTCAATATTACAAAGAATAATGATGATATTGTAATTGCTGCAGACGGCGGATTAAAATATCTTGTTGATTTTGGTGTTAAAGCCGATATAATTATCGGAGATTTTGATTCACTCGGCGATATACCTGAAGGCGAAAATGTTATAAAGCTGAATCCGGTTAAAGATGTAACCGATATGTATGCTGCGGCCGAAATCGGAATAGAGAAGGGGTTTTCTGAGTTTTATATTTACGGTGCCTGCGGAGGCAGAATTGACCACACACTTGCCAATATTCAGCTCATTGTTTCACTTTCTCAAAAAGGTATCAAAGCATATATCCGTGACGGTAAAACTGTTATAACTGCCTTGCATAATTCTTCAATTGCTTTTTCGGATGAATACAAAGGGTATATTTCCGTTTTTTCGCATTCGGATAAGTGCACAGATGTAAATATAAAAGGATTGAAATATACGCTTGAAAATGCAACAATATCCAATTCTTTTCCTCTTGGAGTCAGCAATGAATTTATCGGCTGCAGTTCGGAAATATCAATCGGAAACGGAACTGCAATAGTGATATATAATAAATGAAATTATTGACATCTCAGGTATATTGTTATAGAATAAATAAAAATTTAAAAGGAGAATAGTGATGAAAACTGTTTCAAAAAGAGCCTTATCTCTTGCTGTTGCATTGATAATTGCACTTACTGCGATAACACCTTCGTTTGCTGCAGATATCACATGGGAATCGTTATGGGCAACCGAATATGACAACGGTGTTATTCTTTTCCCGGGAAGCGATGAAACTGAAATGAATGTTTCATGGTATTATTCAGAAAAAACCGAACCCAAAGTAAAACTCAGCAAAAATATTGACCTTTCTGATTCAAAAACCTTTACAGGTGATTCCGTCGAAACATATGACCGTGATTTTGCGAACAGAGTAACAATTACCGGTCTCGAAAAAGGTGAAAAATATTATTATCAGTGCGTAAGCGGTGAATTTAAATCAAATGTATATTCATTTGAAACAGCTGAGAATCCGAATGAATTTTCCGCACTGTATATGACTGATATTCATGTAAGTTTTGATAAAAATGACACCGAAGGCGTGAATGAAGAGCTTGTAAGAACTGCGGGAATGTTTAATGATATTACCGAGACTGCTCTTAAAAAGAATGATATTTCAATAATTCTTTCCACGGGCGATCAGGCGAGCGAAGGTCTGCAGAGCGAATATAAAGCTTTTTCATCTGCACTTGCCGTGAAGAATATTCCCGTTGCCACAACAATCGGCAATCATGACCGAAAGGGCGTTGCATACAAAACATTCGGTAACAAGCCGAATGAGCAGACCGATGCAATGGTTTCATCCTATGTCGGCGGAAACTATTGGTTCACAAAGGGCGATGTTCTTTTCCTTGTTGTTGATTCAAACAACGCCAGCGGTATTGACCACAGAAAATTTGTTAAAGAAGCCGTTAACGCAAATCCCGACGCAAAGTGGAAGGTTATGATGGCACATCATGACCTTTACAGCGGCAGACTTCCTCACAGAGAGAGCGAAAATATGCTTCTCCGTCTTCTCTGGGCACCTATTGCCGATGAGTTCGGAATCGACCTTGTTCTTCTCGGACACAGCCATTATTACACAGTTACCAATGTACTCTACAATCAGAAATCCGTTCAGCCTTTTGCAGAAACAATGACTGACCCCGAAGGCACAATTTATATGGTTTCAGGGTCAATCACAAGACCCAGAGATGATGACGATATCGGTCTTAACGATGAGTGGATTGGCGCATGGAACACTCCCGATGACAGACAAATTTATAACATCCTTGATTTTACAGAAGATTCAATCACAGTTTCTTCTTACTATAAAGGCGAAAATGATGCTTTTAATAAATACACAATTGTAAAAACAGACAAGGATGGCGGTCATCCCGATAAGATTTCTCCGATTTATAATCCGATTATCAGATTCATCGGAACTGTTTACGCATTATTCAATAACATCGGCGTATATGATGACCTTATAAATAAATACGGATTTGATGTAGATTTCTTTGAAATTGTTTTCTGATGAATAATAATCACCGCACCAATCGTGAAGATTGATGCGGTGAAATTTTTTATTCAGCTTCTTCAATAAGACCGTAATATCTTCCGAACCAATAGGGGAGTAGATATGTGCTGGGACATGATGCAACCGAGGCATTTCCTTCGTCAACCCTGAACATATTGCTGTCATTATAATGAATGATTCTTTCGTCAGCCTCAAGAGCTTCTTTGAGCTGAGGTCGTCCGCCCCATTTTTCCTGTTCTGTATCGTAAACAAGACCTTTTCTCTTTGAATTGATAATCGGCGTACGAATAAAATCAAGCGGGAAATTTCGGAGCTCTTTTATTGCAATATCAAGGTCACAGGGTTCGTCGGAAAATGCACTGCATACAAGATTGAAGAAAATCGTATGTTCGGGTCTTTCGTATTCCCAATGATGACGAAGTCCCATGAGAAGATATTTTCTGATTGCGGGGTCTTTTTCAATGCGGAGAATTGTTGCGGTTGTAAGGAATCCGAGGTTGTCATCAATATGACAGACATGACCGTCATCCTTCTTATGCTGTGCGGCATTAATAAGATAATGCTCGTCTATTGCAAGGTGCATGAATTCATCTCTGTATTTCTGTTCGCCTGAAACATGATATGCAACATCAAGGAACGCAAGCATTTCAAGAGAATTGATGCATTTCTCCCAAAGCCACATACAGTTTCCGTTAAGCTGGTCGGGTGCCCAGTTTGCCCATGTTGTGGGGAGTCCGTCAATATCGCAGAGCTTATAGTTGTTTTCAAGCATATGGTCAACTATGTCGCAAATGATTTCTCTGATATATTCTTTTTCATCTTCGTTTGCGCAAAAATCATAGTAAAGCGAGAATCCGAAGAAGTGACCGACCATTTCATCACTTGAAGTTTCGCCGAGCCATTCGCTTACTCCGTCGGGTGAAGGATGCCATTCCGAGCCTTCTCTGTCAACAAACACACCGAAGTTTTCATCGCCTTCAAATCTTACGGCTCTTGCGGTAAATCCTCTTTTGCCGGATACTTTTGCAAGATATCCCATTGCATACATTGATCGTCTCGCTGCTTCAAGAACCTTCTCATTTTTGGTAACGGCGTAGCAATAAGCTAATGAGCCTATATATAATTGAGTCCAAAGACCGTCGTTATCGGAAATTCCGGGCTTGCCGGTGCTTATATCGTGGTTTACGATTCCGCCAAGACCCGTTACATAACCTTTTGTTCGGATGTAGTAATTTTCAACAAGATTAAAGCAGTAATCGGCTTTTTCCTCAAGTGTCATGTCCTTTTCGGTAATTTTTGTAACACCCGAATTTGTAGCGGTCCAGATTGCATCGCCTGTTGCAATTGCATCGTTGAGCTTCGGTTCGCAAGCCCATCTTGTGGCGGGAAGATATTTACATTTGCCGTCTTTGAGAATTATGAGACCTGCTTCGGAGGAAAGGATAACTCTGCCGTCGTTTGAAAAACGGATTTTATAGATTTCTTCTTCGGGAAGTGCGTTCAGTTCATTGTGACCGTACCAGCCGATTTTGCCGTCGTAAATATAAACACCCTTGTCTGTGCCAAGCCATGTGAAGCCGAGATCTGAATCGTGCTCAATGCAGTTGATTTTTATTTCGGGCATGGATGAATGTTCATGGCATATGTTCATCCAACGCTTTCTTTTTCCGTTGACTGCAATAAAGAACTCGGAAGTTGCGGCGTTGATTTTATCTCCTGTTATTGCTATGTCGGTAAGTTTTGATTCTGTTCTGAAATATTTTTCGAATTTTCCGTCCTTGAGGACATAAAGCCAATCGGGAGTTATAAGATAAATCTTATCAGTGCCGCTGAAGCAGATAACTTCCTCGTCAAGAGTCTGAAGCTCACTGATTTCTCCGTTTTCTGCGGTATAAATAATATTCTTTGCTGCAAAATACACTTTGCCGTTTGATGAATAAGCAGCCTTTACCGACGGGCAGGGGAAAGAACCGAGAGTTCCGTCTGCTTTGGTGTAGTTAAGACCTTTTTCCGTTCCTATATAAACCGTACCGTCGCATTCTGCAAGACAGTAAGCTTTGTTGTCAAGAAGACCGTTTTCTGCCGTGTAATAATCACAGAGTCTCTGAGGGTATTTTGCGGTTTTGAAAATTCCGTGCTTTTTCATGTTCATCTCTCCTTATTTTACGGTTATTGAAGTTTCAAGATAATTGGATGTGTTTTTTTCTTTGATTATTAATTTTCTTTTCCCGAGGTTACAAGTGTTTCTTATTTCAAAAGTCCATGAAACGAATCCGTTTGCATCGGCTTTTTTATCTTCAAGTGATGTCAGATTTGCGGTTGAAGACGGGGTTTCATAGAATTCAATTGAATAAGTTTTGCCCGGTGTACCCTGAATGAAAATGCTTGCCTGATTACCAATCTGAACAGGGTCTGTTTTTGTGAGCATGGAAATTCCGACTGATTTTTCAATGATTGTATCATCGACAACGGCTTTTTTGGTTGTCTGAATTGTCGGTTTAACGGTGGGCTTAGCGGTTGTTTTTACAGTTGGTTTCGTTGTGTTGGTTTTTGTGGTTTTTACCGCAGGAACAGTAGTGTTGATTATTGCTGAAACGGTTTGTTGCTTGACGGTTGTCAGAACAGTTCTGACAGTTGTTTTTGCCGGAATGATTACCGTTTTTTCCGAAACCGAAACAGAAACATCTCCTTTTTTATCTGTAACTTCAACGGTTACTTTTTCTTTAATTGTGATTGTTTCGTCTTTTTTACCGGTATCGGATTTTATATCGGTTATGTTATCGGTAACTTCAATAACAGATGTTTCGCCTTCTTCATTTGTAATTATTTCAGTTACGGCTTCTTCAGTAACGGATGTTGATGATTTATCGTCCGTTAACTTGGATTTATCATTTGTGCATGAAGTGAAAATTGCGACTGAAGTGCATAAAACAAGAATTACAGCTGATATTTTTTTAAAGTTATTCATGGTTTACCTCATATTATTATTGATATTTCGCCCGATGAAAGAATATCGTTATCTCCGTCGGGCAAAGTTACGATAAGATTGCATTTTTCGTTGATATCCTTGACGGTTGCACGGAATAAAATATTGTTTTTGCTGTATGATATTTCTTTTCCGATTATAAATAGAAAATTTCGGTATTTTTCAGTAATCAGGGCTTCGTAAGTGTTATTTGTATAACCGAGAATCCTGTCTGAAATTGTGTCTGCAAGTTCGTATTTATCACAAGAAACGCCGATATTGCCTGCATACGGAAGATTATCGGGAAAAACGGAGGTTGTAATATTGATACCTATTCCAAGTATAATATATACTTCACCGTTATGCAGATATCTTTCAGTCAGAATTCCGCAAACTTTTTTACCGTTTATAAAAATATCGTTTACCCACTTTATTCCGGGCTTTAAACCAATATCACTCAAAGCTTCGCATACGGCAACGGCGGCGGCAGGAGTCAGCATTTCGGAATTTGATTTTTCTTTGAAAACCAAAGTCATATACAGACCCGTGTCTTTCGGTGAAAAGAAACTGTTGCCTCTTCTGCCTCTGCCTGCAGTTTGTTCATCGGAAATTATAAGTGCAGGTAAAGATAATTTGCTGATGTTTTCTTTGGCGTAATTGTTTGTTGAATCAATTTTTTTGAAATGAAGTTTCTGAATAGAAATCAACTCTCTTATAAAATATAATTTATTCTATAATAATGATGAAAATTTGTCAACAATATAAAATAAATACATATGATCCCAAATTTTTGTTGACAGTTTACACCTAAAATTGTAATATTAGTTTAACAAATATAAAGGGGGCGTGTCATGAAAATATTGCAAAAGGGATTTAATTATTCTCAGGACGGTCCCGGAAACAGACTTGTTTATCATTTGCAGGGATGCAATTTCAGATGTAAGTGGTGCTCAAATGCAGACAGCATTCCTCTTGATAATTTAAATGCAAAAGATTATTCGGTTGATGAACTGTTTGATGAGATAATCAGAAGCAGAATGATGTTTTTTGACGGCGGCGGAGTTACATTCACGGGTGGAGAAGTTTGTGTTCAGTCCGATGAGCTTATTCAACTTCTCAAAAAACTCAAATCTGCCGAAATAAACACTTGCATTGAATCGAATGCATCTTTTCCGTCAATAAAAAATGTTGCGGAATATATTGATTATCTTATTGTTGATTTTAAACATTTTGATGATGAAATGCACAGAAAATGGGTCGGTGTTTCAAACAAACCGGTTAAGGATAATATCGAATACTTTTTGTCAAGCGGAAGGCAGATTCACATACGAATTCCAGTTATTCACGGAATAAACGATAATCC
>JAZSNQ010000197.1:0-6685 GCA_045536515.1 Acutalibacteraceae bacterium
TTGCTGTATAGGCTCCCTCTGACGAGGGTGACTCCCCACAGTGTGGGGAGATGTCTGCGGAAGCAGACAGAGGGGACCGCCGCCGTCAGCGGCTGGGTCATAGACCCTGAGGGAGAGAAAATCAGTTTTTGCGGAGCAATATATAAACAGTGTCGCAGTCCCTTAGTTTTTCATTATTAATTATTCATTACACAAGGAGAAAACCATGAACGTTATTTCAGAAAAAATAATGTCAATCGGTGTTGTGCCGGTTATCAAGTTAAATAATCCCGAAAGAGATGCTGTTGCTCTTGCAAAGGCACTCGTAGAGGGCGGCGTACCCGTTGCGGAAGTTACCTTCCGTGCCGCAGGTGCAGCAAAAGCAATAAAGCTCATGGGCGATAACGTGCCCGAAATGCTTGTCGGTGCAGGCACCGTGCTTGAAACCTCGCAGGTTGACGAAGCAATCGAAGCGGGTGCAAAGTTCATTGTAACACCCGGTCTTGACGAAGAAATCGTTAAGTACTGTCAGAGCAAGAATATCCCCATCTATGCAGGCTGCACAACTCCCACAGACTATCACACTGCATACAGACTCGGTCTTGACGTGCTTAAATTCTTCCCTGCAGAGCAAAGCGGCGGTCTTGCAAAAATAAAGGCGATGAGCGCACCCTTCCCCATGTTCAAGGTTATGCCCACGGGCGGTATCTCGCTTAAAAATCTCGGCGAATATCTTTCATGCCCCGTTATTGCAGCTTGCGGAGGTTCATACATGGTAACCGCAGACCTTATCGACAATCAGAAGTGGGATGAAATCATCGACCTTTGCAAAAAATCGGTTGAAATCGTTAAGGAGGCAAGAGGATAATGGCAAAAGTAGTAACCTTCGGCGAAATCATGCTTCGCCTTGCCCCCAACGGATATTACCGTTTCTTTCAGGATGACCAGATGCAGGCAACCTTCGGCGGCGGCGAAGCCAACGTTTCCGTTTCGCTTGCAAACTACGGCATGGAGTCCGTTTATGTAACGAAGCTTCCTGCTCACGCAATCGGTCAGGCGGCTGTGAATTCACTCCGCTATTTCGGCGTTGACACAAGCAAAATCGTAAGAGGCGGCGACAGAGTAGGCATTTATTTCCTTGAAAAAGGTGCTTCACAGAGAGGCAGTGTGTGCATCTATGACAGAGCGCATTCCGCGATTCAGGAAGCAGACCCCTCGGATTTTGACTGGGACAGCATTTTTGAAGGTGCAGACTGGTTCCATTTCACGGGCATTACACCCGCACTCGGCGCAAATCTTGTTGAAATCTGCAAGCAGGCTTGTCTTGCCGCAAAGGCAAAGGGCGTTAAAATTTCCTGCGACCTCAACTACAGAGGCAAGCTCTGGACAAGAGCCGAAGCAAGAGAAGCCATGACCGAGCTTTGCAAATATGTTGATGTCTGCATTTCAAACGAAGAGGATGCAAAGGATGTTTTCGGAATTGAAGCCGAGAATACGGATATCTACGGCGGAAAGCTCAACAAAGAGGGCTACAAGTCTGTTGCAAAACAGCTTGCCGACAAATTCGGTTTTGAAAAGGTTGCAATAACACTCCGTTCTTCGATTTCCGCAAACGACAACGACTGGGCAGGTATGCTCTATGACGGCGAAAACTACTGCTTCTCCAAGGAATACCACCTTCATATCGTTGACAGAGTAGGCGGCGGCGACAGCTTCGGCGGCGGTCTTATCTATGCTCTTCTTTCGGGCAAGGATACACAGAGCGCAATCGAATTTGCCGTTGCGGCATCGGCACTCAAGCATTCAATCGAAGGCGACTTCAACAGAATCGGCGTTGCCGAAGTTGAAAAACTTGCAGGCGGCGACGGTTCCGGCAGAGTTCAGAGATAACTTGAATTTTAATAACCCCCGATTTTTTGAATCACCAAAAAATCGGGGGTTGTTGTTCTGTTCAGACATTTTTGTAATTATTACAAGCTTTTTCCAATTCCAAAAAATCATTACATCTTTTGGCGAGAGCAGTTGAGTTACCGTTTTTGATTTTATGATTATAAACGGTAGAAGCGTTTTTTCTGATTTTATCCTGAATTGATTTTATGTATCTGTATTCAGCAAGAAGCAATGCTTTGTAGTGAGGGTCTTTTGTCTTGTTTATATCAACATAATTGCATTCACCGAACGGAACAGGAAACATATTGTTGAGGTTGATAACGGCATAATTTTTAATTTTCAGGAAGTCAATACCTTCCTTCATTTGCATATGCTTGGGCTTGAATGACGAAAGCGGAGCAAAATAATTCAGACCGTTAATGTGAAAAACAACACCAATATATTTTCTTTCATTTTGTTGGTTTTGTTTTTTATTTCTGAACAAATGCGGCGCAAACGGCACCAGATAATCTATATAGTCATTGTTAATTTCATAAATTTTTATGTTATCCATATTTTCCCTTCACGCAAAACAGGGACAAGAATTTCTTGTCCCTGAATTATGCCCGCACTTATGAGCTGCGAAACACTCACTTGTAACTTTCTTGTTTAGAGCCAAGAGAAGCTCACTGAATAAATCTCTCATTTGTGGGCTGAGATACACCCGCTAAATATATTATAAGCAACTCTGTTTATTTTGTCAACATAAAACAGGTGCTTACAACTATATTATATGCAAAACAAAGACTGAATAAAGCAGAAAGGGATTAATTAAATTAATCAAGGAAATCCTTAAGGCGCTTGCTTCTGCTGGGATGGCGGAGCTTGCGCAGTGCCTTTGCCTCAATCTGACGGATTCTTTCACGGGTAACACCGAATTCGCTGCCCACTTCTTCAAGAGTGTGGGGATGTCCGTCTTCAAGACCAAAACGGAGAGCAAGAACCTTTGCTTCTCTCGGAGTGAGGGTTTTGAGAACCTCGTTGAGCTGTTCTTTGAGAAGAAGCATTGAAGCCGCATCTGCCGGTGCGGGAGCATCATCGTCGGGAATAAAGTCGCCGAGATGGCTGTCTTCTTCTTCGCCGATGGGTGTTTCAAGCGAAACGGGCTCCTGAGCAACGCGCATGATTTCACGCACTTTTTCAACGGGCATATCGAGCTCAGCCGCAATTTCTTCCGCAGAGGGGTCTCTGCCGTTCTTGTGGAGAAGCTGGCTGTTGGTTTTCTTTACTTTGTTGATGGTTTCAACCATATGAACGGGAATACGGATAGTTCTTGCCTGGTCGGCAATGGCTCTTGTGATAGCCTGTCTTATCCACCATGTTGCATAGGTTGAGAACTTGAAGCCCTTTGTGTAGTCGAACTTATCAACAGCCTTGATAAGACCGAGATTGCCTTCCTGAATGAGGTCAAGGAACTGCATTCCTCTGCCCACATAACGCTTTGCAATGCTTACAACAAGGCGAAGGTTTGCCTCTGCAAGACGCTGCTTTGCGTGCTGGTCATCATCGGAAATTCTGATAGCGAGTTCGATTTCTTCTTCGGGAGTGAGAAGGGGAACTCTGCCGATTTCCTTAAGATAGACCTTAACGGGGTCGTCAACTGTCATGCCCTTATCGTCTCCGCCGCCGATATCGAGCGATTTGGGAAGGTCAACATCAAAGTTTTCGATTGCCGCACTTGAAAGGTCGTCAACGATTTCGATGTTGTTTGCTTCGAGGGTTTCATAGAGCTTGTCAAGCTCTTCGATATCGAGGTCCATTTCGATAATGACGGTATCGATTTCCTGAGTGGTCAGTTTGCCCGATGCCTTACCTCTTTCTACCAGAGCCTTGAACGGTGCTTTTAATTCTTTTACTTCCATACAATCACATCCTGTAAATTATTGTTTCATAAATGCTTTTAAAAATTCCTCGTCGCTGAGTTCGGAAGCATCCGTCACCTTTGAAGCGGCGGCATGATTCTTAAGAACCGCTATGCAATCCTCGCATTCGCGAAGGGTGTTGCTCAGATTCGGAGCGATGAGCGATATTCTTGTTACCGAGTCCATCTCTTCAGGAGTAAAGTCTGCGGAAAACATACTCAGATCGGGTTCGAGTCCGCTTTCAAGACCTTTTATAAGGCATTCAAAAATCCTGCGATTGAATGCGGTAACAAAATCATCGGGAGAAATTTTTTCTTTTAATTTTTTATAAAAATCGGGATTCCGCAGAAATGAGGCGATCAGTGTTTCCTCAGCCTTTGCGGCTCCGAGATTTTTTGCTCTTTCGGGATTATTCTTATCTTCGTTGCTTTTGAGCAGCATCTCTGCGGTTTCGGTGCGTTTTTTTGCTTCGTCCATCCGTTTCTGACGGACAGCCGCAGTTTTGAGCTGGGCTTTTATGCTCTCAATGCTCACTCCGAGTTCGTTTGAAAGACGGGTTGCGTAAATGTCCTGCTCAATGCTTCCGCAGGTTGCAAGCACCTGAGTTGCCGCCATAAGAAAACGGAGCTTTCCGTCATCGGTTGCAAGATTATGTTTGTTTCTTTCTTCAAGAAGACGGTATTCCGTTTTGTTTGAAGCTTCTTTGAGAAGGTCGGCAAATCTTTCTTTTCCGTGTTTTCTTATGATTTCATCGGCATCCTTGCCGCCCGACATGGTAACAACCCTGAGCTTGAGACCCGTTTTGCCCAGAACTCCGAGTGCTCTTGCCGTTGCGGTTTTGCCCGCTTCATCGTTATCATAACAGATAATGATTTCTTCGGCGTAGCGAGAAAGCAGATTAGCCTGCTCATTTGTGAATGCCGTGCCCAGACAGGCGATTGCATTTGTGAATCCCGCCTGATGAAGTGCGATAACATCCATATATCCTTCAACAAGGATAAACTTGTTATCATTATTGTTTTTGGCAAGATTCATGGCAAAAACGCCGTTGCTTTTCTTATAGACCAACGTGTCCGAGGTGTTGATATATTTCGGCTTTGAATCGTCCATGACTCTGCCGCCGAATGCGATAACGTTGCCGCGCAGGTCGATTATCGGAAACATAACGCGGTTTCTGAAATTATCGTAATAATTTGCCCTGCCGTTTTTATCGGAACGGCGTGCAAGGTTTGCAAGCACAAGCTCGTGCTCCGTGAAGCCCTTGCTTTTGAGGTGGTTTATCAGCTCGCACCAATCGTTGGGTGCGTATCCCAGACCGAAACGGCGGATTGTGTTTATCGAAAGTCCCCTTTTGAGAAAATAATCGAGAGCTTCTTTGTTTTTTGCATCCATAAGACAGGTATGATAGAATCTTGCCGCCTCACGGTTTGCTTCAAGCAGACGCATTCTCTGTTTTGAAAGAGTATCATCATAGCCGTCCTCGGGCATCGGCACGCCTGCCATCTGCGCCACAGCCTTGACCGCTTCAACATAGTCAAGGTTGTCCATTCGCCGCACAAAGCTTATAACGTCGCCGCCTGCACCGCAGCCGAAGCAATAAAATGAACGGCTTTCGGGATAAACGGTGAATGAAGGAGTTTTTTCATTGTGAAACGGGCAAAGTCCGACGAGATTTTTGCCTCTGCGTTTGAGACTGATATGCGACGATATAACCTGCTCAATGTCGATTTTATCCTGCAATTCCTGAATAAATCGCTCGCTGATTCTCATTTGCCCGCCCCTTTCTTTGTTTTTTATTTCTTTTTGATAATCAAAACAACAAGTGCCGCAATACCCATCACAAGCGCCGCACAAACGGCACCGATAACGATTTTGCCCGTTTGAGAAGAATTTGTTTCTTCGGCAGCTTCCGAGGTGTATTCCTGCATGACCGAATAATAGTTTTCGGTTATTTCGATGCTGAGGAATGTTACCGCAAACGTTGATGTTTCAGACATCGGAAGAGTGGTCTGCGTTGTGGAAGTCACGGCGGATGTTGTTGCGGTTGTCGTGACCGTTGTTGAGGGTCTTTTTGTTGTTGTGACTTTTGTGGTTGTAACGGGTTTCGTTGTGGTCGGCTTGGTTGTTGTGGGTTTCGTAGTTGTTGTTGTCGGTTTTGTGGTGGTCGTGGGTTTTGTTGTGGTGGTCGGCTTTTGAGTGGTGGTTACCGTTGTCTTTTCAGTTGTCGTAACGGTGGTTTTTTCGGTTGTTTTTTCCGTGGTCTGGGGCTTTGATGATGTGCCTTTGAGAACGGGGTCGGGTTTCTCGCCCGTACTCACGGGAGTATAAAGCAAATACGAATCCGAGGGATATTTCAGCGTTCTTTCAACGCCTGCCTTGCCGCCGTTTGTAACATTCTGTTCAAACAGAACAAGACGGTCGCCTCTGTTATATTTGACGATTGCCCAGTGGTCGGAGGTGCCGCGCATTGCAGCACTGACATAAACAACGTCGCCCGGTTTCGGAGTTTTGGGGGTAACGAATTTATATCCTTCGGTTTTCATGGATATTCCCGAAGTTCCTGCGGAAACATCAAGTCCGTATGCCTCTTTGTAGAAACGGATAACAAGCTCATTGCAATAGAGAGTGGGTCCGCCTTCATTATATAAAGCCTTTACACCGTGAAAAGTGTCAGCAACAAAATTCTTTCCTTTAATTTCAACCCATTCGCCCGAACTGATATCATCATACCAGTCGGCAAACGCATCCGGTACTGCTCCGCTGACAAAAAGCAGAACAGCACAAAGCACGGCTATCGCCGTTTTTTTAATATTCATTTTCTCTGTTCACTCAATTTTTCTTTAGTATTAAAGGAACGCATCGTTGATTTCGCTCCATGCCTTGGGGATATAAAGCTCATTGAATATCCTTACGGC
>JAZSNQ010000222.1:0-7337 GCA_045536515.1 Acutalibacteraceae bacterium
GGGAACATGAGGCGGGTCAAGGGGGAAGGGATAGAAAAGATTGCTGTAAAGAGGCACATCATAACCCTTGCCGAGCTGAGTCTGCCAGCACTTGGGCACGGGAATCGTGTCCGGAAAATCAGCATTAAGAAAATTCTCTCCGATATCCTCAAATGAGTTATAAAACTTGAAATTCCATTCGCCGCAAAGGCTTGTGAAATAATCCGATTCGTTTCTTTTGCTCGAAAGAGCAGCCTCTTCAGTCTGATAAGGAATGAAATATGCTCTGGGGTCTTCACAGCCTATGTGCAGGCTGCCCAAATCCTTGTGATATGCTTTAATCTTCATAGTACCTCCTAAAAATAAAGAGTTTATTTATTTTATATCACAGAGCATCCATTTTTTCAAGATAACAATTGAATATTTATGTTAAAAATCACAATAAACGACACCTTGAAATATCTTTTGTTTTGGATTATAATTATATTTCGGAGATGATAAAAATGAAACAGAAAAAATTGCAGAGGCTTGCAGTTTCGGCTTTATTGGCTGCGATAATCTGCGTTGCAACCTTTGTTGTTAAAATCCCCTCGCCTGCCACAAACGGATATTTCAACCTCGGAGATTGCTTTGTGCTTCTTTCAGGCTTTATTCTCGGTCCCGTTTACGGCGCACTTGCGGCAGGTCTCGGCTCTGCACTTGCCGATATTCTTTCGGGATATATGCAGTATGCACCCGCAACATTCGTTATCAAAGCACTTATGGCGGTTGCAGCATATTTTGTTGTAAAAGCTTTGAATAAAAATCCGTTCATTGGTAAAATTATCGGAGGTATTGTTGCAGAGGCAATAATGGTGTTCGGATATTTCGGTTATGAGGCAATCATCCTCGGCTACGGCATTGCGGCAGCAGGAAGCATTTTTTCAAACGTTATGCAGGGTATCATAGGTATAATTGCAGGAATTGCGGTCACAACCGCCATTGAAAAAAACAAAACAATAAACTCATTTTTAAAGAGGTAATCATAATGCAGGATAATTTTAATCAGGCGCAGCTTGCCGCAAAGGAGCTTGTTGAAAAAGCAGAGCTTAAAAGCGGAGATGTTGTTGTTATCGGATGCTCAACGAGCGAGGTTATCGGCAAAAGAATCGGCACAAGCGGAACGGTTGAGGTTGCGCAGCAGATTTTTGACGGACTTAACAGCGTTTTCTCCGAAAAAGGAATATGCATTGCTGCACAGTGCTGTGAGCATCTCAACAGAGCGATTATCATTGAAAGCGAAAAGGCTGAAAAACTCGGACTTGAAAAGGTCTGCGTTGTTCCCCATCCCCGTGCAGGCGGTTCGTTTGCAACTGCGGCATGGCACACAATGAAAAACCCTGCCGCCGTTGAAGAAATCAGGGCTGACGCAGGAATTGATATCGGTTTCACACTCATCGGTATGCATCTTAAAAGAGTTGCAGTTCCTTTAAGGCTTGAAAACAATGTTATCGGTGAAGCAAAGCTCAACGCCGCAAAAACAAGAGCAAAATATATCGGCGGCGAACGAGCCAGATACGAATAAAAACAAGGCAGGATTCAAAACGAATCCTGCCTTGTTTTTATACTTTCACGAAAACATCTCCGTCTTTGACGGCTGCAACGGGTGCAGATTCTGCCGACGACTTATATTTCCGGATTTCAGAGGATTTGTCAGCAACAAAAACCAGATTATCACCATCTTTTCTGAAAACATAGGTATACAGTCCGTCATCCGTTTCAAGAATCAGATTATCGTTATCATAGCGGTAATTACCCGTATGATAATGACTGTCAAAAGGTGAGATAAAGAAATGGAATCTGTTGCCCATCATAAGGTCAAGATACGGGTTTACATAAGCATTGCTTGACATCATTATATAAGATACTGTTCCCGCTTCTGTTTTCTTATCTCTGAAAATCGGTTCACCGCTTATTGTTTCGGCAATGCTCGCAACAGCCAAATCATTTTCTTTCATGTCTGCCTTATTCACTCCGACAACCACAAACCATCCCGCCATCGCCGTGTCACAGGCATCGGGAACTCTTCTTCTTATTTCAATATGAAGGGTCTGATGCCTTACAACGGACATAACCTCAAGTCTTATATCGGTACTCGGCTCGGGAATATAGGCAATAAGAAGATTGTTTTCTTCAAAAAACTCTTTTGTATATTTCGCCCTTGCCTGATTCACCGAGGGATATCCGTTATATGAATCATAAGAAAAACTGCTCTGGGTTTTATTATAAAAATCATTGAAACCCTGCAATGTTTCAAACATCGCAACCGAATGATGTTCTGTACTGCTGTAAGGCGACCACATCGGAACTTCGGCATATTTCATAAGGATGCTTTCGCCGTCTTCAACATAATTCACAAAACACACATCGGATATGTAATTCAAAGTTTCACCCGATGCGGCGGTGGGTTTTTCGGTCTGAGAATTCAGATTTTCGTCCTTTCCCCTGCTGACGGTTATGCTCTTGCAATCCGAAAGAAAGCTTTTGTCAACGGCAATTGTTATGAACCAATCTCCCACATCGTCGGTAAACGGCTCAGTGGTTAATCTGCTTATTGATATTTCGGCAATTCCGTTTTTCTTCGTTACGGAATTCACCTTATGCCTGAAAGAACCGCTCGGCTCGGTTAATTTAACAAGAACAACACTTTTCTCCTCGAAGAATTCTTCGGTATATCCTTTCGTATTTTCAAGGAATGACTGCTCTTTTTCCCAATCGCCGTCAAGACGAAACGGTTTTCTTGCGGCATTGATGAAGCTGTCAAGCTCTTTTCTGGAATCAAATCTGATAACGGGAATCTGCTCCGTGCCGCTGTTCGGAGTGTATATAGCTTTTTCGGCAAATTTGTTTATTATATCCGTTCCGTTCTGAGCATATCCGACACGGCTGAAAAGAGCCTTGAAATCATTATCGGCAAAAACCGCTTGTGTTGTTAATTCTTCGGGAGTCCTTTCTTCGAGTGCAATGTCGCCGACCGTAAAATCAACTATCGCAACGCCTTCTCTGTCCATTTCGTCAAAATTGAAATTCGTCACAAATCGGTAATATCCCGGCTGCGAAAAATCATATGCTCCGAGGTCATACCACTGTTCTCTTTTCTGACCGGGTTCAACATAAAACACAGGGGCGGTGAAGGTTGGTTCTTCAGTCGGTTTATACTCTTCAAAGCCGAGCAAATCGGGATTGAATTTTTCGATATAATAAGTAGTTCCGTAAGAAAACGGGGTTATTTCGGATTGGTTATACCATTCAATCCTCACAAATTCTTCCTTGTCGGTTTTGGGTCCCGTATCAAGTTTATAGCTGACGACCTCTGCAGTCACATTGCCGTAGTTTGTTGCGGAATATAATTTCTTGTTGTCATAAAAATATGCTTCCGCTTTTTTATCAAGTGACTTAGAGTCATAATTATAACTCAGAACTTCGCTGACAATATTTTTCGGATACTTTTCACGGATTGAGTCGACATATCTTGTTCCGTCCTCTGCTGTCCAGTATTCGGTGAGATTATATTTGCCGTCAATACATTCAAATGTGAGTACCGTCGGGCAGGCACTTCCGCCTATTTCCACAAGCGAATCGCCGTATTTGATATATTCGCCGTAGTTGACCCACATATAAACGGTCACGGTTTCGATATTGTTGTTATCGGCAGGACCGGATGCTTCCGTCGCAAAAATCTCATGGGTTTCGCAGGCGTAAGTGCCGAGTTTGTAGCCGCCTCGGTGAGTCTGAATTATTGCATCGGAAATTGCGGTTTCCAGGTCCTCGGTTTTGACGAATTCAAATGTATATTCTCTGTAAGGACTTTCGATTTCAGAAAAAAGCATATGCGGAGTGTTCTCGTTAAGAGTAAGCTGACCGCATTTTTTATTTTCGCTTCCTATGGAAGTTTCCGCCAAAGTATAAAGAGGTTCGCCGCTGAATTTGATTGTCAATTCGCCCGTTTGTAAATTGGTTTCGGTGATTTCAAACTTTGTTCCGTTTGAAAGCTCACCTTTTGTACCTTCTCCGACCTTATAGCTCTTTTTCTCCGTTTTATCGGGAAGCTGAGTTGTCATTGTGTAGATTTCTTCCGTGATGTTAAGACGGTAACCGAGCTCGGTATATTCAGCCGGTGTTTTCGGATTTGTGAGGAAGCATACAGCCGCAACAATGCAGGCAATAACAGCGATTACAATAACCCAGAATGCCGGCTTTTTGTAATTCATTATACCCTTGACACGCTCTTTGAGTCCCGTTTCACCGAAGGCAAGTGGACAGGCGGCTATTCTTCTGCGGTTGACCGCACATTCGAGAAGCGCCGAGGCATAGTCCTTGCGCGTTTCTTCGCTCATCTGTGAAATAACCTTTTCGTCGCACGCACGCTCAATATCCTTGCAAAGAAGGATATACGCAACCCAAATCAGAGGATTGAACCAGTAAACCGCAAGAAGCAGAAATCCGAGAGGTTTTATCCAATGGTCGCGGCGCTTGAGATGAGCATTTTCGTGAGCAACAACATGGTCTCTTATTTCTCCGTCCATCCCGTAGGGAATATAGATTTTAGGCTTTATAATGCCGAGAATAAACGGCGAAACAACCTTTTCGCTCTGCCATATGTTACCGTTTAAAAGCACCGCATCGGAAACAGTTTTCTTGACTCTGAAATAGCTGACGATGCCGTAAACCAAAAGCACGGCAATACCGATTATCCACACATTCCATGCGATACCTGTCAGAATCTGCATAGGATTGACGCTTTCCGAAACATCGGGTGCAAAAGCATTTGATATAACGGGATTGACAACGCTGTTAAGCATGGGTATACCGCTTTGAATTGTCGGACTGTGCGACATAACAATATCGGGAGGTACGGTTTCGGCGCTCGGGATAAGACTGAAAACGCTTTCAAGAGAAAACGGCAGAACAAGTCTTATTCCCGCAATCGCCCAGAGAATGCATATAAATTTACGAGGTAATTTCGGGAAAATAAGTCTGACAAGTATAACGGCAAGAATTATATAGCTTGCAGTTATGCTGATATTCAGAAAATCGAGAAACAAGGTGTTCATATCACTTACCTCCTTGCTCGATAATCTGTCTTATCTCGGCAATCTCCTTATCCGAAAGCTTACGGCTTCTTGCAAAGGCGGCAATAAATGCGGGAATCGATCCTTCAAATTTCTTTTCCATAAGCTCATCAATTTCGGAAACCTGCGCTTCGTCCTTTGAAACAAGCGAAGTTACAACCGTGTTTTCGTTTTTCAGCACTCCCCTGTCGGAAAGACGCTTTATAACGGTATAGGTTGTTGTTTTTGACCAGCCGAGTTTTTCCTTGCAAAGCTCGGAAAGCTCACGGCTGCTTACGGGTTCATGTTCCCACAGAATAAGACAAAAACGGTATTCACTTTCAAAAATTTTCGGTGTTGACATCTTTTATCTCCCCCTTTTTATACGAGTAAACAATCTGTTCTAATGCATTAGTACAATCTTATTCTAACAGATTAGAACGGTGTTGTCAATAGAGAGAAAAATTTTTTGCACCTTAATAAAACATATCCTCAATGATATCATGCACATGAACATGCTCAACATAATGGAAATTGAGCAAATCAACAAACCACACAGCTTTTGCCATATCATCAGTAAAATCACCGAAATCTCGGCTTTCATCTGCTATACCGAACAGAAGCACATAATTATCTTCTATCAGTTTGCTTTCCTTTGTCAGAACATACATAATCTGTATTTTCACCCTTTCTTGTTCCGTGTAGGAACAGATTATATATCTTCTGACGTTTGATTTCAAGTGCTTTTTACAAATTTTTCCTAAATCTGGGAATTTTTGTTAACCTTATCCAAAATAAGAACTCGGAATTTATACAAATTATTGTAATTTTTTTACTCTGAAACCAAAAAAAGCCGCAGACCGAAGTCCGCGGCAAATAAAATACAATTATTCAACGGAAACTGTTCCGTCTTCTGCAACAGTAATTTTCATTCCGTCTTTAACATAATCAAGGAATTCCTGACCGAGACAGTCAACTGTTACCATGGGTTCATCTGTCCATACTGCAGCAAGAACTGCACCTGCGCAGGCAAGTGAGTCGATATGCTCCGAGAAGAGCATACAGGTAGGGTTTCTCTTCATAGCGTTTGCACAGTAGAGAACCATGCCGCCTGTTGTTGAACCGATTGTCTGAGGAAGGCAGAGGGCGGTATTTACCATGGGCTTGCCGTAGAGGTCGGCATTGTTCTGGTCGCCGCATTTTGCTTCCTTATCACCGAACTGGAGAGCATTCTGGAATGAAGCAAGAGTATTGAAACCGCCGTGGGAAACAAGTGCGGTTGCCGTGCATTTACCTGCAACAACGGGACGTCCTTTAAACTGTTTCATTTTACTTTGCCTCCTTTGTGATGATATCAAGAATCTCCTCGCTTCTGTAGTAGCGAGAGGTTGTGTATGTTCTGAGCTTATTTGAGTTTGTTATAACGGGCATCTTCTTGCAAAGAGGATTGTTCATATACATAAGAGGACAAATGTAGCTGAGAACAACACCTGTTGCTTTGAGCTTAGCAGCATAAGGAGTCTTGTTGAATTCTTCGATAACCGCGGGAGCAGCTGTGAACACGGTGGGAATTGAAACCTTCTTGAGACCGTTCTTCTTAAGACCTGCAACAACGTTATCTGTCCATTCAATGAGCTGTGCATGTGAAAGATGGGGGCAGCCTACGAAGCAAAGCTTGGGTGTTGCGTTCTTATCTTTCCACATAACGGGATAGCTTGCCTGAACTCTTGCAAGTTCTGCATCGTCAACAACATAAACCTGTGCGCCTTCCGCAATAAGAGCTTCGCCCTGTTCAACTGCTTCGGGAGTGAGGTTTGCAATATGATAAAGACCTACAGCGCCGTTTGAAGCCGTTGCTGCACCGAAATCCTTGAGATATGCCTTTGTGTCACCGTCAAGCTCTGTGCCTATCCATTTATCAAGACCCTTGATATAGGGTACATCTTCCATAACCTTCATACCGATAGCAGAACCGAGAATCTGAGCTTCGGGCTTCTTGGTTGTTTTGACTTCGACAATCCATGTTGCCTTTCTGCCTTCATCGGTAACAAGTCCGAAATAAGGAACTCTGCCGACGATTGAGCCGAAAAGTTCAATGATACCGGAGTTTCTGTTACAGCGTGCACCGAGAACGGAGTTTGCATAAACAACAGCTGATGATTCTGCCCATGAAAGAACTTCGCCCTTCTTGGGAACGTTGCCTACTTCATCCATGTAGCAGGTGCAGGTGTATGACTTATCGTCGATAAGACCGAGCTTTGACAACTG
>JAZSNQ010000224.1:0-3576 GCA_045536515.1 Acutalibacteraceae bacterium
TGCAAAGCTGTATTGTCTTCCTAAGACCGCTTGGCCTCCGACTTGAAAATAATCTTATCGCCCTGCATGGTAATTTCATAGATATCGTGAGATGCGGCTTTGCCTCGCAGAAGCGCAATTCTGATAAGACCTTCTACGCACGGTGGCGGGTCTCCGAAACGGTCAACAAGCTCGTCAATAACATCCGAAGCGTCGTCATCGTTTCTGATGTCGGCAATGCGGCGGTAAATCTGAAGTCTTTGCGGCACGCTCTCGATATAGTCATCGGGAATATGCGCATCAATCGGAAGGTCGATAACGCAGTCTTTTTCGGGCACATCGGATTTTTCGCCCTTCTCCTCGCTTATCGCCTGTTCAAGAAGCTTGACATACATTTCGTAGCCGACTGTTTCCATGTGTCCGTGCTGATTTGCACCGAGAACATTGCCTGCACCGCGCAGCTCAAGGTCGCGCATGGCGATATGGAAGCCCGAACCGAATTCGGTGAATTCCCTGATTGAATCAAGACGGCGTGTTGCAATTTCGCTGAGCTGTTTTCCTCTTGTAAAGGTAAAATATGCACTCGCACGGCGCGACGACCTGCCGACTCTGCCTCTTATCTGATGAAGCTGGGCAAGACCCATTCTGTCGGCATTTTCAATGATGAGAGTGTTCGCATTCGGAACATCAACGCCCGTTTCGATAATCGTTGTGCAGACGAGAATATCAATTTCGCCCTCAAGAAGTCTGCGCCAGACCTCGCTGAGTTCATCCTCGGTCATTTTTCCGTGACCGATTCCCACATTGGCATCGGGAATCATCGCCTTGATTTCCGCCGCTTTTTTCTCGATATCCTCAACTCTGTTGTAGAGATAGTAAACCTGACCGCCTCTGCGAAGCTCCTGCTCCATTGCCTGAACAAGAACGGGCATATTATGCACAATAACATATGTCTGAACGGGGAGTCTGTCCTGCGGTGCTTCTTCAAGCACAGACATATCGCGGATTCCCGTCATCGCCATGTTGAGTGTTCTCGGAATGGGGGTTGCGGTCAATGTTAAAACATCAACGGTAGGGAAATTCTGCTTTAGTTTTTCTTTCTGTGCAACGCCGAATCGCTGTTCTTCGTCAACGATAATCAGTCCGAGGTCGCGGAACTGAACGTCTTTTGATATGATTCTGTGAGTACCCACAACAACATCAACCGAACCTCTGCGCAGTCCGTTCAGAGTTTTTTCAATTTCTTTTTTTGTGCAGAAACGTGAAAGCATACCTGCTTCAATCGGGAATCCTTCAAAACGGCGGAGAATGGTCTGATAATGCTGGAGTGCAAGAATCGTTGTGGGAACAAGGATTGCGCACTGTTTTCCGTCGGCTATGCACTTGAAAACAGCACGGAGTGCAACCTCCGTTTTACCGAAGCCTACATCACCGCAAAGAAGTCTGTCCATGGGATAGGGCTTTTCCATGTCCTTTTTTATTTCGTGAATGCAGCGAAGCTGGTCGTCTGTTTCAACGAATTCAAAACGTCGCTCAAAATCGTTCTGCATATCAATATCCTGCGAAAATGCGTGACCCTTGAGGCTGATACGCTTTGAATAAAGCTCGATAAGCTCCTTCGCCATATCCTTGACGGCACTTTTGACCCTTGAACGGGTTTTCTGCCAGTCTTTACCGCCAAGCTTGTTGAGCTTCAGCGGTTTATCGTCGCTCTTTGGTCCGATATATTTTGAAACCTGGTCAAGCTGTGTTACGGGAACATAAAGATTGTCGCCCTTGTCATAGCGGATTTTGATATAGTCTTTTGTTGTGCCCGAGGCTTCAAGGGTATGTATGCCCTCAAAAATACCGATACCGTGTGCCGAGTGAACAACATATTCGCCTCTGTGAAGCTCATCGAGATTGTTGAAGGCGTTTTTGCCTCTTTTGGTTGAAGCAACACGGTTTTTGGTGACGGTTCTTGCTCTGTAGGTTATGAGAGTGAATTTTGCATTGGGGTATTCAAAGCCTGCGGAAAATCCTCCGGGCAGAACGCAAACTGTTTTTTCGGGGAATTCGGCAGGGGGTACGGGGCAAAAAAGTGCGGGAATTCCCTCGTTTTCAAGGTCATCCGCAAGAGTTTTTGCCGCTTTATCCGTACCTGCAAGAACAACGCAGGAATGCCCGAGTCTCTGCCTTACGGCGTTGAGGTCGTCAACAACCGCAGAGAGTGTGCCGTTCCACGGACTTATCTGCTTTGCGGTGAATGTGACAAGCTCTTTTACGGGTGTGTCGAAGCTTCCTCTGGGAAGATTGTCGAGATAAACCGCACCCATATCTTCGTAATACGTGAACAAATCATTGAGTCTTATGCCGTAGCAGTCAAGACCCTTGCAGAGAATGCCGTCCTGAAAAAGACCTTTTACGGTTTCAAGCAGAAGAGTTGATGCGCTGTTGAATTTATCTTTTACGGCAAAGCTTTCGCAAACAAAAAGCATTGATTTTTCGGCATAATCAAAAATACTGCAGCAGTCGGGATATATAAGCGGAAGATATTTATCGAGCGATGAAAGACGGATTCCGTCATTCATTTTTGTTATATCGTCATTGAGATTTTTAAGAGCCTCGCCCTTGATTTTGTTTTTCGCAATATGCTTTTCTATAAGTGCCGTGAGCATTTCGGAAGAACAGAGAATTTCACGGGCAGGTGTTATGCGGATTTCGTCAACCGAGTCCGTTCTTCTCTGGGTTTCGGGGTCGAAAAACGAAATGCTGTCAACGGTATCGCCCCAGAATTCGATTCTGCAGGGCTGTTTTGAATCGGGAGGAAAGAAGTCGAGAATTCCGCCTCGGAGTGCAAACTGACCCGCACCGTCAACCTGTTCGCTTCGGGTGTAGCCGCACTTCATAAGGCTTAGTATCAGTTCTTCGGAATCATAATCCTCGCCGGATTCTATTGCAAAGCTGCTGTTCATGAGCATGGCGGGGGGAACGGTAAGCTGCATTGAAGCCTCTGCCGACAAAACAACAACGTCGTAATCGCCCGAAAGCATCTTGTCGAGAACCTTCAGACGGGCGTGTTCATATTCTCTTGAAACGGTTTCGAGAGTGCGGAACGAAAAATCCCTTGCAGGATAATGCAGGGCATTCACTCCGAAGCCCTCTAAATCCTGCCGCATACGGGTTGCCGTTGCCTCATCGGGAACAACAACGATTGCCTTCTGCATAAGACACATACACATCGAAGCGATAACGTGAGCCTTGTGTATGTGCGAAAGCCCCGTAACTCCGCAGGGGAGACGGGTTTTTCTGATTGCATTGGCAAGCGACATGAATTCGGGAATCGTTTTTGCGGTTTGTGAATAACAATTCATGGTCTTGAACCTTTACATATTTATTTGTATATATAATAACACTTTGTTTTGAGTGCAGTCAATATAATCTTGATTTTATTTTTATAAATGATATAATCAAGTTGGTGATGATTATGTTTACAAAAATTTTATCTTTATTTTTTATGTTTTATCTCGCAGTTTCTTCTGTTTTCAACATTCCTCTGAAGGGCTATGAGTCAAAACAGCTTTTTGCCGACTCGGGTTTTGAAAAAGGATTTTCGGT
>JAZSNQ010000286.1:0-15507 GCA_045536515.1 Acutalibacteraceae bacterium
GTCGGCGGTGAACATCACACTATACATACCCATCCGCTTGACTTTTTTGTTTGCACACCCATGGCATTCATGAACGGTCTTTCACAAATCGGTTCAACAATCCTTGAGCCTCTGCTCAAAATAAGAATAACCGCGCCCGAGGAGATTTCGGGAAAGATTTTTTCTGAGATAATCAAAATGGGTGGCGAATACGATTCTCCCGTTATTCATTCGCAGATTGTAACGCTTGAAGCGATTGTTCCCGTTGCAACATCAATGGATTTTCCTGCAAAACTTGCAGTTATTTCTTCGGGAAAAGCCGTTCTTTCGCAATCGTTTTACGGCTACAGAGAATGCCGTGACGGACTTGAACATATCAACCCGAGAAGAGGTGTAAATCCTCTTGACCGTTCAAAGTGGATTCTCTTTGCAAGAGGTGCATATCAGACGGAATAACACTTTTTGTTTTCTTGACAACGGTTTTATTTTGCGATATAATAAAAATAGCTTTTAAAGCGTTAAAAATGGAAAGGAATGTGAAATCATGGGCAAGTTCGTAGTAAGAGAAACATCAACAGGATTCAAATTCGACCTCAAGGCAGGCAACGGAGAAGTTATTGCAACCTCCGAGGTTTATTCTACAAAAGCCGCTTGTCTTAACGGTGTAGCAAGTGTTAAGAATAACTGCGTGGGTGAAATCGAAGATCAGACAGTTGAGCCTGTTGAAGCAGTGAAGCATCCTAAGTTTGAGCTTTACACAGACAAAGCAGGTGAATTCCGTTTCCGTCTTAAAGCAAAGAACGGCGAAATCATCGCCACTTCCGAAGGCTATAAATCAAAGGCAAGCTGTGAAAACGGCATTGCAAGTGTCAAGAAAAACGCACCTGACGCAGAAATTGTTGAATAATCATTAAACCTGAAATCAAAAACGGTTTGCATCGGATCATTCCTTTGCAAACCGTTTTTTAATTTCCTGCAACAATATTTAAAGTTTCATACACCGCATTTCCGTTGTTCGCCGTAAATATCATTTCATTTTCTAACCACTTAACGGAATAATCGTTGTTTTTTATCGGTTCATATCCGTCATCGGTCGAGAAATTTCCGATTCTTTTGACGAAAAACGGATTTGTTCTTTCATAGAAATTAACTCCGCCGCCGAGCAGCCATGACCACTCCCCTGCAATAACCGTATATTTTTCGTCGGGAGAAGTAAAATCATAATATGTATATGGTCTGCTTAAAAAGCCCGAAATTCCGATACAGTAAAGCATTGCACCTGAAACTGCAAAACAGATAACAGATTTCACAATTCTGTGTTTTTCTTTTTTAACAATTGCAATAACAGCTATAATTATCAGGCAGATAACAGCAAGAGCCAAAGCGGTGCGCATAATCATATCACCGTTTGTATTTCCGATTAGCAGGTATAAATCTTCACATTCCTGAATCGTGTAAACAAAGGCAGAAACCGTCAGGAATACAGCTGTTAAAATATAAAGAATTATCCTCATTTCTGCCACGACCATCTTCCGATATATTTATTGATATTTGAATTTACTATTTCTCTTTCGCCGTCTTTTTCAATGAAATGTGCAGAACCCATCTGCTCAACATACTCATAGCCTTCGCTCTCAATTATTTGAGTGAATAATTCCATGCTGTTTTCGGGGCTTGTGAGAATAACTCTCGGAGAATCGCTGACCTCGGCATAATCCTCGTCGAAAATCCGGACCTTTGCAAAACCGATTCCTGCTTTTATCGGATTGAACGTTCCGAATTTTTCATACGAAACAAAGCATGACACAGCAATCATAATTACCGCAATGCCACCTGTGATTATTTCTTTATATTCTTTTTTCACGGTATCAGCCCCACTTTCAATTATATTCTAATTACAAATCTTTGAATAATTGTTAACATATTCTTACAAATTTCTTACAATTTAAGGAACATCGTCTCATATAATAGAATGAGGTGGTATGTATGAGATGCAGACGGTTTTATTACAGAAGGAATTCATGGATTTACAAGGCTGTCTGTATTTTAATCGCTTTTCTGATTTCTGTTTTACTTATCGATGCAAAGCTGAGACCTGCTTTATATGACCTTGCGGCACTTGAAGCATATGCAATTTCGTCAAAAACAATCAACTCCGCCGTTGAAAAAATCCTTTCTGAAAATCCGCCTGCATATTCGGAAATAGTCAGCATAAATTTTGCGGATAACAATGCTGTGACAGGTATAACAACCGATATAATGAAAATGAATTTATTTAAAGCCCGTGTGACAAATGCGATAAACGACGAATTCAACAGCATGGATAAAACAGAAATCACCGTTTCTCTCGGTACTGCAAGCGGTATCAATCTCTTTTCGGGATGGGGACCCTATGTTGATGTTGATGTAGGCTTTTCTTCGTCAACACAAAGTGATTTTGAAAATGTTTTTGCGAGTGCAGGTATAAACCAGACACAGCACAGCGTTATGCTGAATGTTGAAACAACGGTTATTCTCACAATGTCGGGCAAAAGAATAAAACAGACGGTTAAAACAACCTTCTGCGTTGCGCAGACGGTTATAGTGGGTACTGTTCCCGGTGTTATGGTTGACGGATAATTTGCACTTGATTTTTATCTCCGCAACAGTTATAATTTAATCAACATATTTTGAAGGGGACAAAAACATGAAACATAACATAAAAAAAATCGTTGCTCTTTTTTCTGTGGCATCGCTTCTTTTCCTCGGTGCGTGTTCCGATAAACCCTCAAACGGAACAGATATTAAAAACGAGACTGTTGAAGTTGCTGTTGACGATTTTACTGCAGAATTCATTTTCGGCGAAAACGGTCTGATTGAAAAAGAAAAGCTTTTTTATGACAATCAGGAAGTCACTTATGAATATTACGAATGCTATGAATATAATGAAAACGGTCAGATAACAAAGCGTTTCGCAACCGACCTTGAAGGGAATATTCTCGAAAAGCACGATTTGTTTGAAATAACCTACAACAAAGACGGAAAAATCGAGAAAATTACAGAAGATGATATCAATATTAATTTTGACTATAATGATGACGGCAGTCTTAAGGGTTACACCAAGCTTGAAGATGCACAGACAGTCAATTCCGTTAATTATGAATACGATGAAAACGGCAACAAAATAAAAGAAACTTTATCAAACGCCACAGGAGAAAATGTTTCTGAAACTGTTTATACATATAATGAAAGTGGTCTTGTTCTTTCATCCGTAACAAAAAGCAAGAACGGCGATATAACCAATGAAACCTCACATGAATACAACGCCGACGGTCTTGTTACAAAGCTTATAAGAGAAGTCGGCACCGAAACAAGAACCACGGTTTATGAATACCGGGACGGCATTCTCGAAAAAGAAACAATGACAGCCTCCAAATCGGTAAACTCCGCAGACACAAGAAAAAGAGAATATGTTACAACATATGAATACTTTGCCGAAGGAAATGTTGTTAAATTCTCCCGTGCAAGAAACGGAGAGGTTTATATTACCGATGTATACTCCGCAGACGAAGCAAAAGGCAATTTTGCAGAACTCGAAAATTATATTTCGCTTTAACGCTGCTTCCCCCGATTAATTTCGGGGGATTTTCTTTTTCTTAAGGTGTTCTTAAGAATTTCTTATGAATATGATTCCGACGGAAACATGATAAAGAAGATTTGGCACGATTCAGAAGAAGTGATTGACGGCCTGCTTACCGGCAAAAAGGTTGAAGCTGTGCAATACTACGAATACGAAAACAGCAGAATGACAAAATCGTATGGCGAAGGCGATGAATATCCCACAACCTATGAGTATTTTGATAACGGAAATATAACAAAAGAAACAAGTTACAATGAAGACGGCAGCATATATTCCATTGAAACAAGTGTATCCCTTGATGTTATGGGAAACATGAAAGACATTCCGAATAATTGAGTCTGAGCCCTCCCCCGAATGCGATGTTCGGGGGATTTTATATAAAATGCCTTGAATTTACTATTCATTCGCATTTTTTCGACTTGAAATCATTTTAAAACAGTAGTATAATTTAATCATAAAAGGAGGAAATTATATGCAAAAACACGCAAAAAGAATCATTGCGGCGGTCTCTCTTTCGGGCATATTGTTCCTCAGCGCTTGTTCAGGCGAAACCTCAAATGAAACAACAACCTCCGTTCCCGAAACAACTCAGGCAATTGAACAAACAACCGTTATCGCCGAACAGCCGACTGACGTTACGGAGCAAATCACAGTTCCCCTCACAAAAAAAGAGGAAAACCTTTCAAGAGTTGTCGAAGTACCTTATGAAAATGAACACAAGGCAATCTTCACCTTCAACGAAAAAGGACTTCTTGTCAGCTCCGAAAACTGTCCGTGGGGTGCAGACAACGATTATTATAAATATGATGAGCAAAACAGAATAACCGAAATTCAGCACACCTTGTGGGACGGAACAATCGATGACGGCTGTGAAAGATTTGTTTATTCTTACGATGAAAAAGGAAACGTCAAAAAAATATCCGTTTATACGGGAGCAAAAGAAAGCCTGCGCCGTTACATGACATATGAATTTGAATATAATTCACAAGGTCTTCTGACCAAAGAAACAACCAGATCCGGCGATCTGAAAAACACGGTTACAGGAACAAGCATAAACGAATACAATGAAAACGGTCAACTGATAAAAAATGTTACGGAAAGTCACGGAACAAAAAACGAAACCGCATACATCTACAATGAAAACGGCAACGTTGCTGAAAAAACCGAATTATCGGGGGACTCGGAAAACTCCTATTTATATCATTATGTTTATAATTATGAATACGACGGAAACGGAAAAATCACAAAAAAATCCGTCAATTTAACAAACACAAAGTACGATGATGACGGCAATATTGTTGACAGTTATTCCTATGACGAAACCACAGAATATGTTTATGAAAACGAAAATATCGTAAAAGAAACCGTGACTTCATCAGAAGGAAACAACGAAATCACAGAGTACGTCTACAAAAACGGAAATATGGTGAAAGAAATAAGCAGCAGCGGTATTGTTGAATATGAATATCACGACAACAACAGAATTGTTACCGTCTATTGGGGCGGTAAAGATAAACCCGGAGAAATAAATATCAATGTTGTTCCCGAAGTTATGGGTAACTATGAAAAACTTATGTACCGTCCTTGATAAAGATTAAAGAGCTGCCGCAACAGCTCTTTTTTTATTTTTCTGTTGAAAATATTATAATATTATGTTACTATATATAGACTTATGAAAAAAATCGGGGTGAAAACAATGATAATGGGCGAATCCGCTGAAAATTATCTTGAAACCATACTTATGCTCAAAGAAAAGAAAGGTTCTGTACGTTCTGTTGATATTGCAACGGAACTCGGATTTTCAAAACCCAGCGTTTGCGTTGCAATGCGCAATCTAAGAGAACACGGATATATTACAACAGACAGTAACGGACTTATTTCCCTCACCGAAAGCGGTCTTGAAGTTGCAAAGCACATTTTCTGCAGACATGAAACAATAACAAGCTGGCTTGTAAAAATCGGCGTAAGTCCCGAACGTGCGGCGGTTGATGCCTGTAGAATCGAACACGTCATCAGCGAAGAAAGTTTTGAATGCCTCAAGAAGTTCACCGATGAATTCTGAGTCCGCGACTTCCCTGATTTGTTCAACTTGTATAAATACACAAAAAAAGATTTTGGTTTAGCGTGGTAAATCGCTAATTGACTAATACGATGAAGTGTGGTATACTGTCGGTATACTGAAAAATTATAGGAGATTATTATGGACGAATTTCTTGCTACGCTGTCCAAGGAGGACAGCCTTACATATGAGCTTTCAATGCTTTATAAGCAATGGGGCTACAAAGAATACAGAATGGCAAAATTTGAGGAATACAGCTTTTACAGTGACAACAGAGATTTCCTCTCGGGCAAAGGTATTCTTGCATTCAACAATTCATACGGCAGACTTATGGCACTCAAGCCCGACATAACTCTGTCAATTGTAAAGAACGCAAAGCTTTCGGGTTCGCTCACAAAGCTTTACTACAATGAAAGCGTTTTCAGAATGACAGACAGCTCAATGGATTATAAAGAAATCAAGCAGACGGGTGTTGAAGTTCTCGGTGCAAAGATTGACGAATATCTTGTCACGGAAGTTCTCATGCTTGCCGCAAAGAGTCTCAAAACCATCGACAAGGATTTCGTTCTCTGCGTTTCTCACATGGCATTCATCCCCTCTCTTCTTGCGGAGCTTGATATAAGCGCAAACACAAAGAAGGATATGATTAACTGCATAAAGGGCAAGAACATTCACGATCTTCGTTCAATCTGCGAAAAATGCGGTGTTAGAAAAGAAAAAACAGAGCTTCTCGCAACTCTTGCAGCCGTTAACGGAAAAATCTCCGATGTTCTTCCTGCTCTTTGCAATCTTGCCTGCAATGAAGAAATGAAAATTGCCTGTGCAGAGCTTGAATTCATAGCTTCCTCTCTCAAAAAAAGTGAACTTGCAGATAAGCTCATGATTGACCTCTCGGTTCTTAACAACACCGAATATTATAACGGAATTATTTTCCAGGGTTATGTCGAAAAAGCACCTTCTGCTGTTCTTACGGGCGGAAAATACGATAAGCTTGCAGGAAAAATCAGAGAAAACACTCAGGCAATCGGTTTTGCGGTTTATCTTGACAATCTTAATTTCTACTACAAAAAAGTCCGTGAATACGACAGTGACATACTTATTCTTTTCGATTCGGCAGACAAGAGCGTTTCTCTTCTTTCGCTCGTTGAAAGCTTTGTTGAAAAAGGATTTTCCGTCAGAGTCGAACACACAATTCCCGACGGATACAAGGCAAAAACGGTTTATTCATTTAAAAACGGTGCATTAAGGGAGGTATCCGCATGCTGAATATAGCTTTGCCCAAAGGCAGACTCGGCGATAAGGTTTATGAGCTTTTCGCATCAATCGGTTATGACTGCAGCGAAATTTACAGCGACAACAGAAAGCTTGTTTTTGAAAACGAAGCAAACGGCGTGCGTTATCTTCTTGTAAAACCCTCGGATGTTGCAATTTACATTGCTCACGGTGCGGCGGATATAGGCGTTGTAGGCAAGGATATCCTTGAAGAAGGCAACTTCGATATCTATGAGCTTCTTGACCTCAATCTCGGAAAGTGCAATATGTGCGTTGCGGCACCGAATGACTATACAGAGGATTTTGACCGTCCTTTGAGAGTTGCAACAAAATTTGTTAATATCGCAAAGAATTATTATATTTCACTCAACCGTGAAATTGAAATTATCAAGCTCAACGGTTCAATCGAAATTGCACCCATCCTCGGTCTTTCCGATGTTATCGTTGATATTGTTGAATCGGGCAAACCTCTCAAAGAAAACAATCTCCGCGTTTATGAGCAGATTATGCCTATCAGCGCAAGACTTATTGCAAACAAATCCTCCTATAAGTTCAAGGGCAACGATATAGATGCTCTTATGGAAAAGCTCAAAAAGGAGTTGGCAAAATGATTAAGATTATCAACATAGATAACGCCGAAAAAAGCGAAATTCTCACCCGTGACATAAAGCTTGAAAGCGGCGTTGAAGCAATTGTTGCCGATATCATAAAAAACGTCAGAGAAAACGGTGACAAGGCACTCAAGGAATACAGTCTTAAATTCGACGGTGCGGACATCAAAAATCTCCGTGTTACTCAGGAAGAAATTGATGCCGCATACGAAAACGAAGATAAAGCTCTTATCGAAACCCTTGAAATGGCAAAGGCGAATATTTGGAATTTCCACGAAAAACAGCTTCGCAAGGGTTTTGAAATCAATAACGGCGACGGTACTGTTTCGGGTCAGAAAATCACTCCGATTGAAAAGGTAGGAATTTATGTACCCGGCGGCACTGCAAGCTACCCTTCAACCGTGCTTATGAATGCAATACCTGCCAAAATCGCAGGTGTCAGCGAAATCATAATGGTTACTCCCCCCGATAAGCAGGGAAACATTCCTTCGGCAATTCTCTGCGCCGCAAAGATTGCGGGAGTTGATACAATAATCAAAACAGGCGGTGCTCAGGCTGTTGCCGCTCTTGCATACGGTACCGAGAGCGTACCCAAGGCAGACAAGGTGGTAGGTCCGGGTAACGTTTTTGTAGCAACAGCGAAGAGAATGCTCTACGGTCTTGTTGACATCGACATGATAGCAGGTCCGAGCGAAATTCTTGTTCTTGCAGACGGCACCTGCAATCCCGCATTTGTTGCAGCCGACCTTCTTTCTCAGGCTGAACACGATAAGCTCGCAAGCGCAGTTCTTGTTACGGACAGCGAAGAGCTTGCATACGCAGTCCGTGATGAACTTGAAAAGCAGATTCCCCTTCTTCCCAGAGAAGAAATCGCAAGAACCTCAATCGAAACAAACGGCAAAATTATCATCGCCAATAACCTTGAACAGGGCGTTGAAATTGCAAACGAAATTGCCCCCGAGCATCTGGAAGTATGCGTTGATGACCCGTTTTCACTTCTTGATAAAATCAAGAATGCCGGCTCAATTTTCCTTGGCAAAAATACTCCCGAAGCATTAGGCGACTATCTTGCAGGCACAAACCATACTCTCCCCACATCGGGCACGGCAAGATTCAGCTCTCCCCTTTCGGTTGACGACTATGTAAAAAAATCACAGTACATTTATTATACAGAAGAAGCACTCGGCAAGGTTAAGGACAATATTGTTCTCTTTGCAAACCGTGAAGGACTCCACGCTCACGGAAAAAGTGCTACAATCAGATTTGAGAAATAAGGTGAACCCATGAGCAGATTCCTTTCAAAAAGCTACGAAAAGCTTGTTCCTTATACTCCCGGTGAGCAGGTTAACGAAAAAGTTATAAAACTCAATACAAACGAATCACCCTTTCCCCCTTCGCCGAAGGTCAAAGAGGTTCTGAGTGAGGCTGTTATAGACAAACTCAATCTTTACTCAGACCCCGAGTTAAAAGAGCTTCGCAATGCAATAGCCGAGCAATTTGGAGTTACACCCGATATGGTATTCTGCGGCAACGGCTCGGATGACGTGCTTGCATTTGCAATTATGGGCTTTTGCGGCAACGGCGGTAAACTCTGCTGCCCCGAAATTTCCTACGGATTCTATCCCGTTTATGCGGATATCTTCGGAGTTGACCTTGAACAAATTCCCCTCAAAGACGATTTTTCGATTGATGTAAACGACTATATCGGCAAAGGCAAGAATATTGTTATTGCAAATCCCAATGCCCCGACGGGTCTCGCTCTTTCGTTTGAGGATGTTGAAAAAATCATTGCCTCAAATCCCGATAACATCGTTATCATGGACGAGGCATATATGGCATTCTGCGGTGAAAGCTGCATGGAGCTTGTAAAAAAATATAATAATCTGCTCGTTACACGCACATTTTCAAAAAGCCATTCGCTTGCAGGTCTGAGAGTCGGTTTCGGGATCGCATCAAAAGAAATCATCGACGACCTCAACAAGCTCAAATATTCATTCAATCCCTATAACCTCAACACGCTTTCAATCAAGGCGGCGGCAGCGGCAATTGCGGACAATGAATATTATGACGATAAAATTGCTCAGATAGTAAAAAACAGAGAATACACCGTAGCAGAACTCAAAAAGCTCGGATTCACATCCACGGATTCAAAGGCAAACTTCGTTTTTGTATCGCATAACAAAATCCCCGCTTCAACTCTTGCGGCTGAGCTTCGCAGAAAAGGTATTCTCATCAGATATTTCAACAAAGCAAAGATTGACAATTATCTTCGCATAACAATCGGAAGCATTGAAGAAATGCAGACCCTTGTCGGTGCGATTAAAGAAATAACGGAGGGTTAACATGAGAGAAGCCCAAATCAAAAGAAAAACAAACGAAACCGATATAGATCTTTGGCTCAATCTTGACGGCAAAGGCGAAAATGAAATTGATACAGGCTGCGGTTTTCTTGACCATATGCTTGAGCTTTTTGCCCGTCACGGCAGAATGGATTTGAAGGTTAAATGCATCGGCGATACACACGTTGACTATCACCATACCGTTGAGGATGTGGGAATCGTTCTCGGTCAGGCATTCGCAAAGGCAGTCGGTGAAAAAAGAGGTATTTCACGCTACGGCAGCATTCTTTTGCCTATGGATGAAACCCTCATTCTCGCAAGCGTTGACATCAGCGGCAGAGCATATCTCAACTATGATGTTCAGATTCCTACACCTGCAGTCGGTGGTATGGATACCGAACTTATCGAAGAGTTTTTCATTTCATTCGTCAGAAACAGCGATATAACTCTTCACATCAAACAGCTTGAAGGAAAAAACAGCCACCACATCATTGAAGGCATATTCAAAGCAGTTTCAAGAGCACTTTGCAAAGCTGTTTTTGAAGATCTGACCCTCGGCGGTGAAATTCCGTCAACGAAAGGACTTTTATAATGATTGCAATTATTGATTACGGTTGCGGCAATCTTTTTTCTCTTTCATCCTCGCTTGAAAGTCTCGGTATTGAGTGCAAGATAACGGGCGATAAGGAAGAAATTGCGGCAGCGGATAAAATTATACTTCCCGGCGTAGGTGCATTCGGAGATGCGGCAAAAAAGCTTCGCGAATGCGGCATGGACAAGCTTATCTGTGAGCTTGCAGAAAAAGGTAAACCCATCCTCGGCATATGCCTTGGTATGCAGCTTCTTTTTGAAAAAAGCTTTGAATACGGCGCACACATGGGTCTCGGACTCATCAAAGGCTATGTAGGTGCGCTTGAAGGTCAGATTCCCAAAGATTTGAAAATTCCCCACATGGGATGGAATAAATTAAACCTTGCAAAGGATGACCCGATTTTCAAATACATTGTCCCCGGTGATTATATGTATTTTGTTCATTCGTTCTATGCAAGAAACTGTGTTGAAAACACCCTCGCTTTTGCGGAATACGGTGTTGCCGTGCCTGCAGTTGTAAAAAGCGGTTCGGTTTACGGAATGCAGTTCCATCCCGAAAAAAGCGGTGCAAAGGGTCTTGCACTTCTCAAAGCATTTTCAGAAATATAAGGTGATATTATGCAGATATTTCCCGCAACAGATATACTCGGCGGCAAGGTAGTCCGTCTTACCAAGGGCGACTATAATCAGGTTAAGATTTATGCCGACTCTCCCGCCGAAATGGCTCTTGAATTCATGAAAGACGGAGCAACAAATTTACATATGGTTGACCTCGACGGTGCAAAAGACGGTGCACCCGTTAACTTTGAGGCAATCAGAGAAGCCGCAAAAATCAAGGATTTATTCATTGAAGTCGGCGGCGGCATAAGAGATATGAAAAGAGTTGAGGATTACCTCTCTCTCGGCGTAAAGCGTGTTATTCTCGGCACTGCGGCTATTCGTAACTATCCCTTCGTTGAAGAAACGGTTAAGGAATTCGGAAATGCAATTGCAGTAGGCGTTGACGCAAAGGACGGCTTTGTTGCGGTCAGCGGCTGGCAGGAAACAACAAGCGTCAAATCGGTTGAATTCTGCAAAAAGCTCCGTGACACGGGCGTTGCAACGGTTATTTACACCGACATTTCAAAAGACGGTATGCTTTCGGGAACAAATCTTGAAGTATACAGTGAGCTTTCCGAAATAAAAGGTCTTGACATCGTTGCTTCGGGCGGTATAACATTTGTAAACGAAATCGAAAAGCTTCGTGACATGAACATTTACGGCGCAATTGTCGGCAAGGCTGTTTATGAAGGCAAGCTTTCTCTTAAAGATGCACTTAAAGCGGCGGAGGTAAAATAAATGATAACAAAAAGAATAATCCCCTGCCTTGACGTGCGCAACGGCAGAGTTGTAAAAGGTGTTAATTTTGAAGGAATACAAGATGTTGCATCCCCCGTTGAGCTTGCTCATTTCTATAATGACAGCGGTGCAGATGAGCTTGTTTTCTATGATATAACAGCTTCTTTTGAAGGCAGAGCACTTTTCACGGATGCACTCACTCAAGTTGCAAAGGAAATTTTCATTCCACTGACCGTTGGCGGCGGCATCAACACTCTTGATGATTTTGACAGAGTGCTTAAATGCGGTGCAGACAAGGTTTCGGTGAATTCGGGTGCAATAAAAGACCCGTCACTCATTGAAAAAGCTGCAAAGAAATACGGCGATCAATGCGTCGTGCTTTCAATGGACATCAAGCGTGTTGACGGTTCATTCCATATTTTCAGCAAGGGCGGAAGAATCGACACGGGCATCGATGCTCTTGAATGGGCAAAAATGGGCGAAAACAACGGCGCAGGTGAATTGGTTGTCAACAGCATTGACACCGACGGTGTGAAGCAGGGATTCGACCTTGAAATGCTCCAAAAAATCAGCGACCTTGTTTCAATTCCGGTTATCGCAAGCGGCGGTGCAGGTAAAAAAGAGGACTTCCTTGAGCTTTTCAAAGCAGGCTGTGCAGACGCAGGTCTCGCCGCATCAATCTTCCATTTCAAGGAAGTCAATATTATGGATTTGAAGCGTTATCTTAACGAAAACAACATAGAGATGAGGATATAAATATGATTGAACTTAAATACAACAGCGACGGACTTATCCCCGCAATCGTTCAGGACCACTACAGCAAAAAGGTTCTTATGCTTGCATATATGAACGCAGAAAGCCTTGATATCACTATCAAGGAAGGAAAAACCTGTTTCTGGAGCAGAAGCAGACAAGAGCTCTGGAGAAAAGGCGAAACCTCGGGCAACTCACAGCAGGTTGTTTCAATCCGCACAGACTGCGACAAGGATACCCTTCTCATTGATGTTATAAAGAACGGCCCCGCCTGCCATACAGGAAGCGAAACCTGCTTCTTTGAAGATATCGTTGCTCCCGAAACAGAAGAATTTTCCTATGAGGGACTTTATGAGATGCTCGTCGGCAGAAAGGTCAATAAAAAAGAAGGTTCATACACAACATATCTTTTTGAAAAAGGAATTGACAAGATTCTCAAAAAGGTCGGTGAAGAATGCACCGAAGTTATTATCGGCGCAAAGGGCGGCGACAAAGCGGAAACAGTCTATGAAATCGCCGATTTACTCTATCACATCACCGTTATGATGATTGAAATGGGTATCAGTCTTGAAGAAGTAACTGCAGAGCTTGCAAAACGCCACATCGTTGACCATAAGGTTAAACAGGAAAAAATGCAGTAATGTAATATACGGAGGTATAATCATGAGTCTTAATAAGTACAATGGTATTTTCCCCGCTTTCTATGCTTGCTACGACAGCGAAGGCAATGTTTCAGTTCAGGCAACAAAGGATTATGTTGAATATCTCATAGGCAAAGGCGTTTCGGGTCTTTATGTAGGCGGTTCATCGGGTGAATGCATTTATCTGGGCGTTGAAGAAAGAAAGCAGACTCTTGAAGCTGTTATGGAGGTTGCAAAGGGCAGAATTGCAATTATTGCTCATGTTGCCTGCAACAACACAAGAGACAGCCGGGAGCTTGCACGCCATGCGGAATCTCTCGGAGTTGACGCTATCGCTGCAATTCCTCCCATTTACTTCAAACTGCCCGAAAGAGCAATTGCAAAATACTGGAACGATATTTCCGCAGCGGCACCGAACACCGATTTTGTTATTTACAACATTCCCCAGCTTGCAGGGGTTACACTCACTCTTGGTCTTTTTGATGAAATGCACAAAAATCCCAGAGTTATCGGCGTTAAGAATTCATCAATGCCCATTCAGGACATCCAGATGTTCAAAAGACAAGCTGCAATCAACAATAAAGAGGTTGTTGTTTTCAACGGTCCGGATGAACAGTTTGTGGGCGGCAGACTCATCGGTGCAGACGGCGGTATCGGCGGCACTTACGGCATTATGCCCGAGCTTTTCGTGAAACTCAATGCACTTCTCGAAGCAGGCGATTTTGAAAACGCAGGCAAGCTTCAGAATGACATAAACGAAGTTATTTACACCATGTGTTCGGCAAACGGCAATATGTACGCAGTTGCAAAGGCAGCTCTTAAAAAGCTTTCGGGTCTTGACCTCGGCGGAGTCAGAGCTCCCCTTCTCAATCTTGCAGACAGTGATAAGGCTGTTGTTGAAAAAACCGTTTTTCTTGTTGAAGCAGCGGTTGAAAAGTGGATTAAATAAGAGCAAAGAGGGATGCACGTTCATCCCTCTTTTTCTGTTTTCAACACAACATTGACTATTTATTTGTGATAATAAACACAATATTTGGTGATTTTTTTGATTGACATATCCCCTGTCTTTCTGTATAATGAAAATACAAAGTTTACATGACTGACGGAACAGCGGATAACCGCAAGGGAATGTAAACGTATACTTTAATTTTTTTAAAGTATAATATGCCGACCGTCTGGGCTATTCAGTTTTGCTAAACTGAATAAGCCCTTTTTTGTTTTTTTAATCCTTTAAAGGAGGTAATTACATATGGAACACAAAAATTGGACAGGCTTTAAATCAGGTGTATGGCAGAACGAAATCAACGTTCGCGATTTCATTCAGCAGAACTACAAGGAATACAACGGCTCTGATGAATTCCTTTCGGGCGCTACCGAGAGAACAAAGGGTCTTATGAAAAAGCTTGAGGCTCTTTTTGCCCTTGAACGTCAGTTCGGCGGAGTTCTTGATATTGACACCGCAACGGTTTCCTCTCTCACAAGCTATTCACCCGGATATATTGATAAAGACAACGAAATTATTGTCGGTATGCAGACAAACCGCCCTCTCAAAAGAGGCGTTAACCCATTCGGAGGCATGAGAATGGTTCGTCAGGCCTGTGAAGCATACGGCTATAAACTCAGCCGCAAGGTTGAAGAAGAATTCAGATTCAGAACAACCCATAATGACGGCGTTTTCCGTGCATATACCGACGAAATGCGTCAGGCACGCAAATGCCACGTTATAACAGGTCTTCCCGACGCTTACGGCAGAGGCAGAATTATCGGCGATTACCGCAGAGTTGCCCTCTACGGCGTTGACAGACTTATTGCCGAAAAGAAAAAGGACAAAAACGATCTTACAAATCAGGCTTTCAACACAGAGCAGATTCGTCTTGATGAAGAGCTTTTCCAGCAGATTGCTTTCCTCGGCTATCTCAAGGAAATGGCGGCAATGTACGGCTTTGACATCAGTCAGCCCGCATCAAATGCACGCGAGGCAATTCAGTGGACATATTTTGCATATCTCGGCGCAATCAAAGAGCAGAACGGCGCGGCAATGTCACTCGGCAGAGTGAGCACTTTCTTTGATATTTATATTGAGCGTGATATTGAAAACGGTGTTCTTACCGAAGAAGGCGCTCAGGAGCTTATGGACGATTTTGTTATGAAGCTTCGTATTGCACGCCATCTTCGCACACCCGAATACACCGAGCTTTTCGGCGGCGACCCGATGTGGATAACAGAAGCAGTAGGCGGCATGGGTGAAGACGGAAGAACTCTTGTCACAAAGAACAGCTACCGTATGCTCAACACGCTTTATACC
>JAZSNQ010000015.1:0-3905 GCA_045536515.1 Acutalibacteraceae bacterium
GACTTCATAAAGCCTGTCATTGCGCCTGCTTCATTCTTTGCTGCAGCTTCCATTGCGTTTGCCTGTGCATCTGTCATTCTACCTGCCATCATAAACGGATTTGAGCCCATTGTTGCGGCATCTTCCATCTGATTGATTTTCTTCATATCCTCTTCGGTGAGGGTGATGGGATTAAGTGCAATCGATTCAACGGAAATACCCCTGCGGTCTGTCCATTCGGATTTTAGAGCCGCATTCATAGCATTCTTTAATTCATTTGTATGAGCAGGAATCTGTGCGGGACGAAGTTCAAGCTCTGTAAGTTTTGCAAATGCAGGCTGAAGAGCAGAAATAAACTCTGTTTTAAGCTGCATATCTATTTCTTCACGTCTGAATTCGTCGGAAACATTGCCTGCTATTTTCGTGTAAAAAAGAATAGGATCAGTGATTTTATATGAATAAATACCGTTACATCTTACCTGAACGGTTCTGCTCATGCCTATTCTTTTATTAACAACCTCAAACATAAACGGATTGGCAGTACCGAACTTGTTATCCATTATTTCTTTCATATTGAAATAATACACTCTTTGGTCTTTACCCGTATCACCGCCATATGTGAATCTTTTGCCGATAAGTTTAAAAGTTTCCTTGATAGAATCACCAAGTTTTCCCGAGAAAATACTGGGTTCTGTTGAACTGTCATATGTGAACTGACCGGGTTCGGCACAAACCTCCACAACCTTACCCTGTTCAACAATAATCATGCACTGACCGTCTGCAACTGCAATTCCCGAACCGTTTGAAATAACATTGTCGCTGCCCTTGGTGTTGGATGAACGTCCGCTTATACGCTTTTGTCCCTTAACCATAAGAACATCGTTCTCAAGTGAATCACAGTAGAAAAATTCTTTCCACTGATCAGCAAGCACACTGCCGAGTGCACCTATTCCTGCTTTGATAAGTCCCATAATATATTCCTCCTATGATTTATTTTATTAATTTATCAACATCCGAAAGATTAACTCGCTTGGAAACAACATATGTTTTATATTTACCGTCGGAATTTTTCTCCCCGAAACATCCGTATGTTGATGTAACAACAGTTCCGTCATCAAGAACAACATTTCCACAGTATCCTGTATCTCCGTTTGCAGTTATACAAGGTTCTGTCTGATTGTTAAGATATGTGTGTGCAAGCTTGATTCGGTACTGACCTTCTCTGCCGTTTTTAAGGTCATCATAAGTTCCGACCCAGGCAATCCATCCTTCGCTGTACCAATTTCTGCCCTTAACCTCATAATTGGTTTTTATTCTTTTTTTGCTTCTTTCAATGGAACGGAAAGTAATGAATAATCTGCCGTCGGGAAGATAATCGGCTTTATGTCTTTCACCGTTAAGTGCAGATGGTACAAACTCAGGTGCTGACCATGTTTTTCCTTCATCTTTTGAGAATGAAATCAATGAATTATAACGCTTGTTATTGCTTCTGGCAATAAGACAAAGCTCATCACCTTTTCCGCCGTTTGAACGAATTACCTCAACTTCGCACATTTTAGCATTTTTTTCAATCTTTCTGTGCTTTGAAAAATAAGGTTCGGGTTTACTCCACACAGCTCTGCCGTTTTCAAAAGAAAGTATGGTTTTATAATTAACAAAACCGCCCCAATGGTCATGGAAGAATGCCATCCACTTATCAACAAACTTCCCGTTTTCTTTAAGTCTTGTCAGAGAAGCCATTGCAACCGTCGGAATAACCGTCACATCATCCTTTTTAGAAAAAACAAGTTCAAATTCGCTCCAGGTTTTGCCTTCATCATCAGAAAGAGAATAATTAAATCCTCCGACAGTTCCCATGCCGTCTCTCCAATCAGGATTACCTGAGAAAAGAATAATTTTATCGGGAGTTCCGTCTGAAAATTCAAGACGGTAAACCGTGGGAGTTTCTCTTGATGTCTCCCATGATTTCGGTTGATTTTCAATTTCGGAAGTATAGGTAAGACCGCCATCTGTACTTATTCTGCTTCTGACAGCACCTTTACCGTGACCCGAAGGATAAACCTGCAGAATTCTGCCGTCTTTAAAAAGAATGGCATCCGGATGACCAATATAATCAAGACCGTTGTCAACAACGGAAAAATCATACAGATACTTGAGTTCATCGGGAGTATTTTCAGGCATAACATCAAGTCTTATAAGAGGTATTGTATAATCCCCTGCACCGTTTCCGAAGGAAAACTTATCAATTATTTTTTTTATCATGTCATATCACCTTTACTCTGTATATTTTCACACCGTGAGGCGGAACAGTTGTTTCGATTTTATCTAACACCGTAATTGTTTCGTTATTCCAAAGTTCATTTGCTTCAAAACCACCGGAAGATGAAGCACAGATAAACGGCAAATCCGCAATACTCTTCAGTGAGCATTCCATCCTTGTAAGAGAATTAGCTTTGTTGAATAAACAAATAGCAAAATCTCCGTTTTGAAGAGGTTTAACAAGAATATCCTCAGCACCGTTGGTCTTGATTCTCCTGCACTGAATTCCGAGCGAATCCTGATTAACAGCTATGAGTTTTTTATTTGTCAGGATTTTATATACGGGATTGTCGGCATCAACGCTTCCGTCAGGTCTGATAAACTTTCTGACATCGTTTCCAAGAATTAAAGGAGCACACATCATACACCAAAGCGTGAAATGAGATTTATTTTCTTCATATGTCAGGTTTCCGTTACCGACTTCAAGCATATCGGGATCGTTCCATGAGCCGGGACCTGAATATTTGTAAAGCATAACATTGAATTCATATATTCCGAGAATTGAAAACCATTTGGGCAAAATATCAGGAGTTGTTCTCCAGAGATTTCCTGCCTTGGCACCCCATTGCCACGGAAAATTTTTTCCCCATTCACAAATCGAAAATACAATAGGTTTTTCTTCGATTCCGTTTTTTTCTGCATATTCTCTTGTTGCTCTTTTAAGTTCATTACCCATCACGGAATACTGAACAGCGGCACTATCCTGCCTTGAAGCTACGGAATTATAAAACTTAACGGTGTTAACGCCTTCTTTTAATCTTATTTTTATCTGATGTTTTCCATCCGGCGATGGAGATTTTGTTGCAGGAAGGTCAGTTCTGTAAATATCGGTTGAATTTACAAGGATATCAAGATGTTTTTCATATCTGCCGGACTTTCGGATTATAACCGTAAGTATATATTCTCCTGACTTTTCAACGGTTATGTTTGTGAATTCACAAGAACCTGCATTTGATGAAAGTCCCGAAACATAACGCAGATGTCGGTCGTTTACAATATGTGCATCACCGCTTAACAGGGCATCGTTTACAGAATATTCTTTTTCTTCATATGTTGCGGGATCGGTAACTGTAATTCCGCCGATTTTCGGAGCAGAGGTTGAAACAGGTACATTATGACAAAAATCATATTTAAAATATTCAATACCCCACTCGGCAAATGTTTCTGCATCAACCGCTTCATATCCGAGACTTGCGGGCAAATCTTCACAAGTAAGTGTTCCGTTGGAACTGTAAATACCGAGTTTGAGTCCGAGCGAATTAACTTTCTCAACAAGATTCTTTATACCGTTAGGAAAAGACGACAAATCTCCTTGAAGTCTGCCATTTTTATCTCTCATAGATGACTGCCAGCAATCATCGATATTTACATATTTATATCCGCAATCAGCAAGACCGCTGTTTTTAAGTGCAACGGCAGTTTCATAAATAAGATTTTCATTAATCTTATTACGAAAAAGATTCCAGCTTGACCAACCCATCGGAGGTGTTTCTGCAACGGAATTATCATAAAAATCACTAACGACACCGTTAAATTTCACAGAATTAACGGCTTTTTTTAAAACAGAAAGTAAAGCAATCATAAAATCACCAAACAGAATCAATTTT
>JAZSNQ010000025.1:0-5833 GCA_045536515.1 Acutalibacteraceae bacterium
CTTGTAAAGGATGATGAAGCAACGAGGAGCTGTGAGTCTGCAGTACTCATTGCTGCTGCAACGATAGCTGCAAGAAGAAGACCTGCAACAAATGCCCAGGGTCCGTTAAAGATATCCTGAACAAGAGCGACGAAAACAAGCTCCTGCTGACCTGCGTCAACGAGCGCCTGAGTTGTTGCGTAGCCTCTGCCGAGAAGTGCCATTGCAATAGCTGCACCGAGCGAAAGAACAACCCAGACAATACCGATTGTAGCGGACTTCTTGAGTACCTTTGAGTTCTTTGTTGACATGAATCTTACGATGATGTGGGGCATACCGAAGTAGCCGAGACCCCATGCAAGACCCGATGCAATGTCCTGCCAGCTTGCTGCGAAGGGATTGAGGGGGTTAACACCGCCTTCGACTGTTTCAAACACGCTGTAGTCAAGGTCTTTTACAAAAACAAGAACAAGGGGAACTGCAAGAAGAGCTGCAAGCATCATAAGACCCTGGAAGAAGTCTGTCCAGCAAACAGCCTTGAAGCCACCAAGGAAAGTATAAACAATAATAATAGCGGCAAAGATAAGGAGCGCAATGTTGGGATTGCTTTCAAGCTGAGGAACAACCTGAATGAAAACCTTCTGACCTGCAACGAAGCTTGAAGCAACGTAGATGGTGAAGAAGATAAGAAAAACAACTGCACAGATTATCTGAAGAGCAGGGCTCTTTGTGAGAAATCTGTTTGAAAGATACTGGGGAACGGTGATTGCATCGTTTGCAGCCTGTGAGAATTTGCGGAGTCTGCGTGCAATGAAAATCCAGTTGGCGGCTGTGCCGAGAGCAAGACCGATGCCGATCCATACCTGACCCATGCCGAAAGCAAGGATGCTGCCGGGGAAGCCCATGAGAAGCCATCCGCTCATGTCGGAAGCCTGTGCGCTGAGAGCTGTTACCCAGGGACCCATTGAGCGTCCGCCGAGAAAGTAGTCTTTTTCGCCTGTTCCCTTCGATTTTAAGAAGAAAACAAGACCGATTGCAAGAACTGCCGCAAAGTAAACGATAAATGCCGCAATCTGAGGTGTCATAGAAATCAAAATCCTTTCTTTTTTAAAGTGCTGTAAATAATATATTAACAGAAAATGAACATATATTCAATACAGACTGAATTACAGAATGCAGTTCATACTAAAATAAAAAACAAAAGAAAAAAGCCTTGAAAAATCAAGGCTCTTAATACAAACTGAAATTTATACAAAAACATAAAACAAAAAAAGACTGTCATTTTTGTCTGAAACCGTCGAGAAACATCGGCAGAAGCGATTGCGAATAGTTGCAGAGCGAATAGTTGCCGTTGCAAAGACACCAATCATAGAGAAGCGCCCTTTCAAAAAGTGCATATGCCTTCAGAATTTCGTTTGTCGAAACATCCGAACGGAGAATACCGTTCTGCTGACCCTTGGATATGATTTTACGCAGAAGCTTGAAGTAGGTTCTGTTATTGTCAAGCAGATGCTTTTCGCCTGCGGTGATGAGCTGCGTTGAGTACATTCTTGCGAGCAAATCAAGCGAAACACGGTTTTCTATCATAAAGAAAAGCTCTCTGTTGAGGTCGATGAGAGTCTGAAAAGCATCGCCGTCGAGGTCTATACCGCTTTCAAGAGCCTCATATTTATCGTCAAAAAGATATGAAAGAGTTGAAAGAAGTGCATCCTTGCCGCTGAAATGATGGTAAAACGAGCCTTTTGAGGTTTCGGAACGTTCAACGATATCCTCAATGGTCGTGTTTTCATAGCCGTTTTCATAAAACAGCTCCCATGCGGCATTGACTATCTTCATTTTTGTGTTGCGAGAGTCTTTTCTGGGCATTGTTTCACTTCCTTTGCAGAGTGAAAAGTGAAGAACGAAAAGTGAAAAGTTAAGGATAGGCTCCGCCTATAACCATTTAAATTGGGTACGGGTGAAACCCGTCATTAACTCTTCACTACTCACTTTTAACTATTCACTAAAAATTTATTACACCGAGATGTTCAAGCAGAATTTTAAGTCCCATGAGAATGAGGATAAGGCCGCCCGCAAATTCCGCTTTTGACTTGAATTTTACACCGAAAATATTGCCGATTTTGATACCGACTGCCGAGAGCACAAATGTGATGACTCCGATGAATCCTACAGCCGCACCGATGTTTACATCGGGGAGCAGAGCAAAGGTGATTCCCACGGCGAGAGCATCAATGCTTGTTGCCACGGCGAGAGTGAACATTTCCTTGATATTCATGGAGTTTTCACATTTCTCGCACTCGCATTCATTCTCTTTTGAGAGGGATTCCTTGATCATGTTTGCGCCGATGATTCCGAGAAGAACAAAGGTAACCCAGTGGTCGATTTTAGTTATGTAGCTTTCAAAGGTTGAACCGAGAAAATAGCCGATTGCGGGCATGAGTGCCTGAAATCCGCCAAACCAAAGCCCTGCTTTTGCCATTTCTTTTATGCCGGCTTTTTTAACGGAAAGACCCTTGCAGATTGCAACTGCAAATGCATCCATCGAAAGACCGACCGCTATAATAAAAAGTTCTGCCAAAGACATTATAATTTCCTCCGGGAAAAATAATAATTCCGATTAAAAATTATTTTATCATGCAGTAAAAAGGTTTGTCAATGCTAACATTTTGTTTCGGCGGTAACAACAAAAATAATGTAATATAAATATTTAATTTTTATGTAAAAAGTATTGAAAACATATATAAATATATAGTATAATCTTTTATGATATCAATAAAAGGAGGATAACCATGAAAAAAGTCGGAATTATCATGGGAAGCGACAGTGATTTGCCTGTTGTTGAAAAAGCAATAAATACCCTTGCGGAATACGGAGTTCCTTATGAGGTTCACGTATTTTCAGCTCACAGAACACCCGAGCAGTCCAAGGATTTTGCACAGAATGCAAAGAACAACGGTTTCGGCGCAATAATTGCAGCCGCAGGCAAGGCAGCCCATCTTGCAGGGGCAGTTGCAGCCAATACCACCCTTCCTGTTATCGGTATACCCGTAAAATCATCTACACTTGACGGCATGGACGCACTTCTTTCAACCGTACAGATGCCCGCAGGCATTCCTGTTGCAACGGTTGCCATTGACGGTGCAGTTAATGCCGCTTTGTTGTCTATACAGATTCTTGCAGTATCGGATGATGAGCTTGCAAAGAAGCTTGCCGATGCAAGAGCAGCCGCAACCGAAAAGGTGCTTGCGGCAAACGCAAAGATTGAGGAAAAATTTAACAAGTGAAAAGTGAAGAATGAAAAGTGAAAAGTTTCGGACAGGCTTCGCCTGTAACCATTAAAATTGGGTGTGGGCAACGCCCACCCTTAACTATTCACTATTACCTTTTCACTTAACTTACCGGAGGTAAAATCTATGGGAGGATTTTTCGGCGCAACATCAAACAGAGATGTTGTTCTGGATGTGTTTTTCGGAGTTGACTACCATTCCCATCTCGGCACTCGCAGAGGCGGCATGGCAGCGGTCAACGAGGAAAAAGGTTTTCAGAGAGATATTCATAACATTGAAAACTCTCCTTTCCGCACAAAGTTTGCGGGAATAACGGACGAAATGCACGGCAATGCCTGCATCGGCTGTATCAGTGACAGTGACCCGCAGCCCATTCTCATCCGTTCAAATTTAGGCGTTTATGCTATAACAACAATCGGCTGCATCAACAATGCCAATGAACTTATAGATGAGTTCCTTTCGCTCAGCGGCGGTCATTTCACAACGATGACCTCGGGCAAAATCAATTCAACCGAGCTTGTCGCTGCGCTTATCAATCAGAAGGATAATTTTGTTGACGGTATCCGCTTTGCTCAGGATAAAATTGACGGCTCGCTTTCAATTCTCATTCTTCTTGAGGACGGAAGCATCATCGCCGCAAGAGATAAGGTCGGCAGACTTCCCATTCTCATCGGCAAGGACGGAGACGGCAGATGCGTTTCGTTTGAATCGTTCGCTTTTGAAAAGCTCGATTATATATTTGAAAAGGAACTCGGTCCTGCGGAAATCGTAAGGATTTATCCCGACAGAGTTCATACTCTTGCAGAACCGCAGAAGAAGCTGAAAATCTGCGCTTTCCTCTGGAGTTATTACGGTTACCCCACCGCAAGATACGAGGGAGTCGGCGTTGAAGTGATGCGAACAAAAAACGGCGCCGTTATGGCAAGAGAGGATAAGGCTAACGGTCTTTGCGAGGGCATCGACTATGTAAGCGGCGTGCCCGATTCTGGAACACCCCACGCAATCGGTTACGCAAACGAAAGCGGAATTCCCTTTGCAAGACCCTTTATCAAATATACTCCCACATGGCCGAGAAGCTTCATGCCCACCAACCAGAGCGAGAGAAATAAGGTTGCAAAGATGAAGATGATTCCCGTTCATGACCTCATTCAGAATAAGAGCCTTCTCTTCGTTGATGACTCAATCGTAAGAGGAACACAAATGCGTGAAACCATTGATTTCCTTTATACCCACGGTGCAAAGGAAGTTCATATGCGTTCCGCCTGTCCGCCGATTATGTACGGCTGCAAATATCTCAATTTCTCACGCAACACCTCCGATGACGACCTTATTGCAAGACGTGTTATCCACGACCTTGAAGGTCCCGAAGGTGATAAATATATTGATGAATATTGCGATGCTTCAACCGAAAGAGGCAAGAAACTGCGCGAAATCATCTGCAAGGAGCTCAAGCTCACAACTCTCGGCTATCAGTCAATTGCAGGTCTTATCGAAGCAATCGGACTTCCCGAGGAATGTGTATGTACCTATTGCTGGAACGGCAAAGGATAAAGTTCGCTTTGCTCACAGTGAAAAGTTAACAGTGAATAGTGAAAAAAGTTTCGGACGGACTCTGCCCGTACTTATATAAAAGCGGCGCAGCCCCTTAAATCTTCACTTTCCATTTTTCACTCTTCACTTAATCAAGAATAAATTATGTGATTTTCACAGGAGGAATAAATTATGGAAAAAAGCTTCAGCGAAAGCTATGCAGCAGCAGGCGTTGATATTACCGCGGGTTACAAAGCGGTAGAACTCATGAAAACCCACATCAAGAGAACTCTCACAGCGGGCGCAATGTCCGATATCGGCGGCTTCGGCGGTCTTTTTGAGCTTGACCTCACAGGTATCTCAAAGCCCGTTCTCGTTAGCGGCACTGACGGTGTCGGCACAAAGCTCAAGCTCGCATTCATCATGGACAAGCATGACACGGTAGGTATCGACTGCGTTGCAATGTGCGCAAACGATATCATCTGCTGCGGTGCAAAGCCCCTTCTTTTCCTTGACTATATTGCCTGCGGCAAGAATGTTCCCGAAAAAATCGCTGAAATCGTAAGCGGTATCGCAGAAGGCTGCGTTCAGTCAGGTGCATCACTTATCGGCGGCGAAACAGCTGAAATGCCCGGCTTCTATCCCATCGACGAATACGACCTTGCAGGCTTCTGTGTAGGTGTTGTTGATAAGGATAAGGTTCTTGATAACACAAAGATGAAGGAAGGCGACGTTGTTATCGCTCTTCCCTCAAGCGGTGTTCACTCAAACGGCTTCTCACTTGTAAGAAAAGTATTTGATGTTGATAACGCCGATATCAAAACTCCCGTTGCAGAGCTCGGCGGCAAATCAGTCGGCGAAACTCTCCTCACTCCCACAAAGATTTATGTAAAGCCCATGCTTGCTCTCTTTGAAGAAGTAACAGTCAAGGCTGTTTCTCATATCACAGGCGGCGGCTTCTATGAAAATATCCCCAGAAGCATTCCCGACGGCTTCGGTGCAAAGATTGATAAATCAGCTCTTAAGATTCTTCCCAT
>JAZSNQ010000233.1:0-8241 GCA_045536515.1 Acutalibacteraceae bacterium
AATTCTTTGAAGAATTCGTAGATAGAGGCGTGTGTATCAAAAGCTCTGTCTATTTCATGGCACCACTGAACAACCAAGCCTTCAGGCGTGAGACAGATAAAGTCTCCGAGAAGGTCAGAACCTATGATGATATAGTTATCGGGCATGTTTGCTGTGCGGTTCTGAGGACTGTTTGCAAAACCGAGAAGCATGTCTGTCCTGCATTCGTTGTCTTTGTCATAAACGGCATACATTTCAACAGCACCTTCAATGAATTCACCGCCGTTTGTGAAACGAAGACAGTCTTTGTATTCTTCCGAAATTTTTACACCGAGCATTTCTTCGGCTCTGGCTATACATTCATCTGGAGCGCCGTTACGGCAAATGCAACCATAATTAAGAAGAAGTTCTTTGATTTTTATAACGTTTTCGTGCATAAATCAACCTGCTTTCTTATTAAATCTAGATTTTTTTCGTCCCGCTTGATATTCTCTATTGTGATCAAGTGGAATGTGCTTTCTGTATTTTAAATTTTCAAGCATCAATATAACTTTATAACGATAATGTTTGTATGTAGCTCTGTGGACGTGGTTATATCAGTTTGTTGATTTCTTCCGCTATAAGCGAATCGGCACTGTAAATAAAAACAGCTCGGTTTTGCTTTGCGAGGGTTTCGTTTAAAGTTCCGTCCAGATTCAGATCGTCAACACGGAGAGAGCACTCCATGCTGCCCAGACCGATTGTCGATATTCGGGACTCATCAATTCCTTGATCGCAAAGTATCTTTTTAACAGCATCTGCTCTCTTCCTAGAGAGGGTCTTGCCTCCGGAGCCTACGGTAGCGCAGGATCCGGCAATGACAATATCAAGTGACGGATTGTTTTCAAGGCAAGCAATAACATCAGAGAGACACTGCTCTGCAGCTGTTCTGTCGAGAATCTGAGCCGTATCAGGTTTGAACCCTAAAGACTCTATGTCAATTGTCATATATCCGTTGCCGATTCCCAAGTCAATATCGGAAACGGGCACAGGTACTTCACTGACATTGGGAAGTTGGCCGTTATATTTTACTGCTTTAAGCGGTGTTGAATTAAACTCCACATTTTCAACACTGCTCTCGGAAAGAATCGCAGACCATATTTCCTTGAGTTTGAAAGCCTGTTCAGCAGATAAAGTTGTTTGTTCACCGCAAACATCGGCTAAGCCATACCAGATTAACTTAATTCCGCTCAGATCAGGGATTGCATGTTTTTCGGTTAACTTTTCAACAAAAAGTGAAGGGTCAGTATCAAAAAGATTGTTTTTGATGAAATTAACATAACCGCTTGTGCTGAGTCCCGAATCAACAACAAAGATTGTTTTGTCTGTTGCATTGCTTCCGTTTACAGCATCTGCTGCACGGGTTATGGCTTGTAATGTATCAGTTTCGTTGGTTGTTGCAACACAGTTCTGTTCGAAATCCTCGAAAAATCCGTTGGCTTCCTTATTAGAAAGCTGTCTTCTCTTGCTTGAGTCTATCAATGCATCGGGTTTCTCGAAAAAAGCTTCTCCGCAAACAGCGGGAACACCTTCAGTTGTTATACCTGTTACGCTTCCGTATGAGTAAAGAGCTTCGCTGATACTGTCATATATCTTTTCGCTGACAATTTGGTTCTTCTCATATGCTTCACTGTTTTTATCAAAAGAGAGACACGTGAAGTTTTCTCTGATGCTGGTTACCAGCGCCACACTCTGAACGGATGATTCACCATTATTGCATCCTGCAAGGCAAGTAATAAAAGACAATGTGAGAGCAAACACCATAAAAATAGAAATAACATTTTTCATTTTTGAAGACCTCCTGTTATGAATTGTGTTTAGTGGAATTGAAACTATATCTGACGGTGATATTAGTCAGAATCAAGCTCTTGATCGGGTGTATCAGGGTGTGATGTCGTTGATAAAGTGGTATACTCTTCGACGAAATTAAGAATAGCATCATTGCTGAGTTCTGAAGATTCTGTAGAGGAATTAACCTCTTTGCCGCTCTTGATTGCAACATTGATATCATCGGGATTGTTAAGCTTTTGGGCAATAACCAATCTGGCGATTTGTTTAGCGTTAGCCGCTTCTAAATCTGCTGCGTTTATTGCATTTTTATATGCTTCTTCCTCACGGGCAAGCACTGCATCCATATACTCAAGGTGCGAACCAACCTGCGAAAGACACTCATGAGCTTCTTCAATATTTGTTTCCGAACGGATCCTTGCTTCTTCCTTAAAGAAAATCATATCTGCAAGAGGGTTGGAACTAAAATAAGTAATAACGAAGGACCCCAAGGTAGTACTCAGAGTTGAAATGCTCAAAAACATAGCTGCAACAAACAAAACACTCTTATCTAAATCCTCCATCATTATTTTCTCTATCGTTGAAAAACGGAAAGCGATATTAGGAATAAACACAGATAAGAAAGTTAGTATTGAAAGGCTAAGAACTATTTTGACAGATCTTTTCTTAACAAGTTTTTGCTCATATTCTCTGACACAGTAAGCAGCAATGGCCATTGGAACGTCCAACAAAACGCCCATTGTTAAAGAAGTGAGTATAACAAGCATAAAATTCGTTGCAGCCATCGTGTCTCTCCACATTGTATATAAGAACATGAGATCAGCTATAACAAAAAGCAAAGTTGCTAAGGTTGCAATACCACGTCTTTTGTAAATACATGCAGGCTTGTTTGCCAGACGATGTGCCTTGATTCTTGTCCCGTAGGAATCGTGTTTAAAAGGATTTCTCTTTGACATTATTCTGCCTCCTTTAATTTTCTTCTGAGATCTTCGATTTCTGAGCAAACATGCTTATGGTCTCCTTCAAGGAGGGCAAGATGATCTTTGGCGCTTTCTATTTTGCCCTTGAGAATGCCTGTGTCATGAATTGTGGTATAGATATGGTTTGTACGCTGACGATCGATGGAATTTTTGTTTTTGTTAGCCTCAGAATCAATAAGCTGATCAAAAACCTCGAAACACAAATCATCTACCGAGAGCCTGTAAACCATTTTTGAGAAATTGCGCTCTGCATTTTCGCAAAACCTGATCCATCTGATTGTATCTATGTAATCAACAGGAACATAGTTTGCAACATCGAAATGCTTGTCAAAAGATTTTATTCCAGATTTTCCTTTGCCGGAAAGTTTGTTGAATTTGCGGAACATATCTTTTCCTCCTTTGTTTAAACGTCGCTTTCTCTATCATCGACACTCAGGTCAAAACCTGAATATACTGCGCGGTTTATAAGATTATCAAGATAGTTGTGATGCTTATGATAAATCTCTCTGGCGTCATTATTGGCATCAAACATGACATTAAAGTCTGCTTTGCCGCCTTTACGTACTCCGGATACATATGCCATAAGCTTTTTGTGGGCTTTTTTGCGTGTTTTCTCAATGCGTTCATCGAGAATGGAGTGAACGGTAACAATTGCTTCGTTCAAAGAAGGAAGAATTTCCTTTGCAGCTTTAGCATTAGCAACAACAGCGTTTCTTCTTGCCTGCTGCTGTCTTGTTACCCTTATTTCAGCTTCTGTGAGGGGTTCAGATGAGGAAATAGGATCGGAGCTCACAGTTTTTGCCTCTTCTATTGCGCAAATTGCTTTAATTGCAGAGTTGCGCGTTGCAGTGAGGATGTTCTCTGCAACAAGCGTTTCGGCATTTTCGATTGCCGCAAGAGATTTTAAAAGCTTCTCTGTATGCGCTTCGGGTAATGACAGTTTTTTTGCATCGAGTTTTCCTTTAATGTGAAGAATGAAGTCGGGCATATGGGTAACTGTTTTGATGCCCTTACCCTTCTTCCAACGAGAGATTTTTCTTTTGTTCATTTAAAACATCCTTTCTATAATTAAGATTGATTTATGCTACAAACAATGTGGAATAACCGAGAACGAGCGTATAAATTACGCTGTTATTAAAACCGAGATTTTCAAGAGTTTCATTTGAATTCGTATAGTCCTTGAACAGGAATTTCTTACCGCAAGGTGAGCAAAGAGCATCGCAGGAAGCATTCATCTTTTCAGTGATTTCTGTTTCAGAAATTTCATTTGAAAGATTGTTAATACAGCGAAAAACATCTCTTATCTTTGCATCTTTAGATATATTATAGAGCAAGGGATACTGTTCTCCGTATTTTTTAATTGCCACGAGAAGTGTTTTTTTTGCAGATTCTTCTAATCCTTTAGCTGTAAATTTCATGATAAGCCTCCTAATATCTTTTTTCTTTTGTAAAACGGAGGTTCTCGGAATGTTTTATCATCCCGAATGTGTCCGCTTTACACATTACCTTTTGGTAATTTTCAATCAAACTGATAAACAGCTTAACTAAACAATATCAAACATCTCATTTAAAGCTGTATTTTTTATTTGCTGTTGTATTTATATTTTTTAAAACCAAAATTGGATAATTTAGATTCGTATGGAGCTTATTATATTGATAAATAAAAAACAGATATAGGAGATAGTCTGATCTCTTATATCTGTTTTAGTTTATTAAAACTTTATTCTATACAAATTAAAAGCTTTTTAACCACTCGCAGAGTTCTTCAAAGCTTATTTGGTCTGAAGCAACTCCGACTATTGTATCAGCAAGCTCCATCTGGTCACAGTCGATTTCGATTCCGTTGAGAGCGAGAAAAATAAGCATCATATGGCAACCGATGCGTTTGTTTCCGTCAAGGAAAGGATGATTTTTGATTATTCCTAACCCAAGACGGCAAGCTTTCTGAATAACATCGGGATAGACCTCCTGACCGCCGAAGCTTTGAAAAGGCGAACTGAGTGCTGACTCAAGAAGTGCACTGTCACGCACGCCGTCAATACCGCCAGTTTCTTTGATAAGGCGTGAATGAATAACACGCACGGTATCCGGTCTGAATTTTTTTATCATTTTGCCAACTCCTCATATGTTTTGTGATATTTCTCGATTAGATGTTCAGATATCAGGTTGACCAGTCCCAAATTGTAGTATTCCTCATCAGCTTTGCGGCACATATCAGCTGCTTCTTTCATCGATAGGCAAATAAAGTTTTCCTTTTTGTTAATTTCCATTGTAATCTCCTCCTTATCCGTAATATCTCTGATAAGCAACCATTCTGTCATTGTTCAGGACAACTAAAAAATCGACATCTGTCATTCTTTCGGGTTTTCTTACAAACGCTTCCATTGAGAAATCTCCGTAAAATTTAGGCGTTTCAACATCTTCAAAGTCGGAAAAAATATCATTTGAAATGAAAAGATAATCACCTTTTTGTGGCTCATAGTCAACACCATCAAAAAACATTACAAGGTCATATTCATAACCGAATTCATCTTTGACTTCAAATGTGTTTTCGTGCTTTTCAATTATTTTCACTTTTGTCATAGCAACTTTCCTCCTTCATTTTATCGAGAAAATCCATCATATCGGTAAAGAAAACGCTTGAATAACCATGGGGCCTGCCAATATATTTTATATAAGTTTTTGTTGTAGTTTCGGGGATTTTATGAAAAAGAGCCGTGATATCTTTTTCAGGACAATCCTCATCGATATCGGATGATGTTATGAGCACGGGCATTTTGAGCCTTGATGCGTGCCATTCAGGATCAACGAGTGAAAGTCTTTTCTTTGCTTCACTCGGTCTGAATCTGATATCGGGCGGAGGCGGAAATCCGTAAATAACATCATTGAGTCTGTGGGTTGAATATCCGATAAGAAACGGGAGGTCGGCACAGGCGGCAAGGCATCTGTCTTTGCCGTAATAGCTTGCGAGAATCAGCGACATTGCACCGCCCTGCGAAGTGCCTGCAAAGATGAGTTTATCGGTATCGGCAAGGTTTTTGTCTTTTATAAACTTGATAACTATTAAGGCATCCATAATCCAATCTTTGTAGCCGTTATCAAAGCCACAAAGCGTGTTGTATAAAACAGGCCACGTACCTCTGAAAACCTTATCGAGATTTATTCCCTCAGGGGTTGAGTAACCCAGAGGAGAAATAAAAAGAAGATTGAATTTATCGGATACATCGGGATAGGATTTAAGCTTTGATTCGTAACCGGGAATCACAACGAACAAAGGCATATTTTCTTCTTTTGAAGGAACAAACCAGCTGTAGAATTCATCTTTGTTTTCTCTTTTGCACCTGATATATTTTCCGTTTTTTGAGCACTCAATATCATCATAAAGCGGCGGCGGTGCAGGCAGATTTTCAAGGAATTCCGCTTTGATGCCCTCATTATGAAGCATATAGTCAAATCCCGCAAAACGCATTTTTATAAGTCTCGGTATGCGGTCGTCAAACCTATGTTCAACAATTGTGTGTTTGGATGGTTTCATCTATTCACCAGCTTCCTCTTATTCATCTATACTATCAACCTTCATCATAAGATTACCCTTGCTGAAGTAAAATCTGAGATTGATTTTTGCTTTATCTGACAGTTTATGGTTTATACGCAGATATCTTCTCCATAATGCAAGAAAAAGAGTTCTGGGATTGCATACAAATTCGGGGCGGCAAACAGTCATATTACCGCTTTCTTCCATATCTCTGTATGGTTTGAACTCATCGAGACTGTCATATTCTTTCCATGAAGGAAATTTGAATTTTTCATATTCGCAATGACACAGAAGCTTGTTAAGAAGATAATGTTCAAGCTCGTCGGGAAGCTTTCTGTCAACAAAGCAATCCCTTAATGAACACTCAAAAAATGAGTCTGCGGTTTCGATGAATGAATCGTAATACTTCTCCTGAAATTCAACTTGCGCTGCAATTTCTTCTTTTGTAAAACTCATTCCCTCGGGTGCGGCAACGAGCTTATCTTCATCATCATTTTCTCGGTGTACAATACCGATTATTTTTGCTGTACATTTGCTCACAGGTTCATCCACACCGAGCAGATAAACATCAAGCTCCTTGCCGTCGCCGCCAATGACACCGGGAATAAAGCCGTAATTTATGGGGTATGTGAGTTTGAATTTCTCTTTCTCGTGAACATAACCGAGAGGTCTGTCCATAAGTATTTCAACGGTTTTGCCGAGATATGAATGGACAAGCTTTTTTCTTTTGAGGAACTTTGGGTCCTCATTCTTTGTACGGAATTTTCGCTCGGAAAACTCATATGCGTACTCATCAAACACAACCAGGATACCCGGTCTGCATCTGAATTCAAATCTGTCGCAGAGATAAATCCTTACGCACCCGCTGTGTTCAAACCAAAGAATATTATTTATAAGACAATTATCTTCTTCGGGGCCTATCGGTGTTGAACCGACATATTTGCAAATCGGCGTATCATGCACATCGTCATCTGGGGATTTTTCGAAAACAACATAAGATGCGTTGCGGATTACGAGGATATAGTTGCCAGATTTTGATTCGCTCCACATCTCAACCTTTATGATGTTTTTGAGCTTTTTGCCCAGAATCGGTATCATATCGTCAATGTTTGAAACATTGACCAGTATATTTTCACGAGGTTTCATTTTTCAATCAATCCTTTCAACATCATAATATAACGCTCTGAATTTCCCATCAAGCAGAGTTTCGTCCTCATGGAAATGGCCGAAAAACCACTTTTTAAATTCACTGTAATACATTATCCATTCCAGATAGCCCGCAAGCTCAGCATCGTGCGGGTCGGGATAATAACCGAGTCTCCATATAATTTCTTTCGGTGCCGTGTGTGAAATAATATAGTCAAACTTTTTGTCGTTTGCAAATATGGTATCCGACGCTTCCTTGTATTCCTCGTTATTCGGGATTTCGGCATCCCAATAAGACACATTTTTCTCACGAAATGCTCTGTCTATCGAATATGCTCCGCCCATTGTGAAGAACTTTTTGCCTTCAATCGTGAAGCACTGACCTCTCATAAGATGTCGGATATTTTTACGGATTTTGTGAGTTTTTCCTCCGTTCCAGATTTCAACAGGATATTTAAAAATGGCAGGAAAGCACTCGTGATTTCCGTCTACCCAAAGAATCGTATAAGGTTTCTTCTCCAGCAAATCAAGCTGTTTCTTTCCCCTTTCATCGTCAAAGAATATGAAGCCGAAATCACCGCAGACTATAAGATAATCGTTCTCTGTCCATTGGGACTCGTTCGGCAGAAACGCATCCGAAAATCGGTTAATATCTCCGTGCATATCTCCTGTTACGTAAATCATAAACAGCCACCTTAATCATCGATAATTTCAATGAGCTTGTATGCGGTTATCTCTTCTTCTCTGGGTTCAAAACCATAGTCGTTGCAACTG
>JAZSNQ010000113.1:0-3290 GCA_045536515.1 Acutalibacteraceae bacterium
AATATCCGATAAGAAACGGCAAGTCTGCACAAGCGGCAAGGCATCTGCCACCGTAATAACTTGCGAGTACCAGACTCAATGCACCGCCGTTGGACGTGCCTGCAAAAACAATCTTCTTTGTATCGGCAAGATTTTTATCTCCGATAAATTCGATGACCGTTATGGCATCCATAAGCCAATCCGAACAACCGCCTTCAAAACCGCAAAGCGTGTTGTATAAAACAGGCCACGTACCTCTGAAAACCTTATCAAAACTTATTCCCTCAGGGGTTGAGTAACCCAGAGGAGAAATAAAAAGAAGATTGAATTTATCTGACACATCGGGATATGATTTGAGCTGTGCCTCATAGCCTGGGATAATTACAAGCAAAGGCATATTTTCTTTTTTGGCAGGCACAAACCAACTGTAGAATTCGTCTTTGTTTTCTCTTTTGCACCTGATATATTTTCCGCTTTTTGAGCACTCAATATCATCATAGAGAGGCGGAGGTGCAGTTGATGCGTCGAGAAATTCTGCTTTATATTCTTCCGAATGCAATTTGTAGTTGAATCCCGCAAAATGGATTTTTATAAGTTTCGGAATGCGGTCATCATACCTATGTTCGGTTGTTATTTTATTCATCCTGATTTACCTGCTTTCATATTTGTTTCCAATGTCAAAAGGCAACCATCATCAAATTTGAAAACGAGGCTAAACTCAGCATTACTGTTTTTATCAATACCATGTGCCTCGCAGATTGTATCATACAGAAATCTGGGATTAAAAATCATACCGTATGATACATTTTCATTTTTGTTTGCATCAAGAAAAGCAGATGCGTTATGTTCGAGTGAGGAATATTTATAAAACCTGAATACTCCGTTTTCAAAAGTTCGCTTGTGATAGTTGAAAAGAATTTGCTTGATTTCATCCGGGATGTCTTTATCAAGAGTGTGATTCCGAATTGTGCATCCGAAGTCGGTGCCATTAAACGGAACCTTTTCGCTTACGCTTTTAAGATATCCGAAAGAACATTCCGTTTTGTCGAAGAGATCTTCATTGAAGATAACCCGACAGCCTGTTGAAAGCATTCCTGAACCGCCGTAAAACACTGAAACATAACCGCTTTCTTCTTTCCATTCGTATTTATTAATCATGCGGAAATTGTCGATTCTTGTTATCGGGTCGGCAGACATAAATTCAAAAATGCCTTCGTTTTTCTTCTCATCAAAGCGACATATTTTAAATACAATATAATCAACGGTGTCTGTGGCAAGAATATATTTTTTTGAGTCTGAGCAACTTAATAAAATGATACGGATTGTTTCCGGAATATACCTTTCGAGCAAAAATGACATTTCTTTATTATTTACAATTGTAGCATTAACAGGTTTCATCCTGATTCACCTCTTCTTCAATGCTCTCTACCTTCATCATAAGATTACCCTTGCTAAAATAAAACCTGAGGTTGATTTTTAAATCGTTCGAAAGTTTAGGATTTATTCGCAGGTATCTTCTCCACAACGCAAGAAAAAGAGTGCGTGGTGAACAGATGAAATCGGGGCGGTGGCTTGTTATATCATAGTAGTCATCGGGCTTGTCTCTGTAAGGCTTGAACTCATCAAGACTGTCAAATTCTTTCCATGACGGAAATCTGAATTTTTCATATTCACAATGACAAAGAAGCTTATTGAGCAGACAGTGCTCAAGCTCGACAGGGAGCTTTCTGTCAACAAAGCAGTCCTTTAATGAGCATTCAAAGAATGAGTTAGCGGTTTCGATGAACGAGTCGTAGTACTTTTCCTGAAAGTCAACCTGCTTTGCGATTTCTTCTTTGGTAAAAGACACGTCTTCGGGTGCGGCAACAAGCTTATCTTCGGTATCGTTTTCTCTGTGAACGATACCGATAATTTTTGCCGTAAATTTGTTTACCGGTTCATCAACACCCAGCAAATAAACATCAAGCTCCTCACCGTCACCGCCAATAACGTCAGGAATAAAGCCGTAATTTACGGGATATATGAGGGTATATTTCTCCTTCTTATGAACATAGCCGAGAGGTCTGTCCATATGGATTTTAACGGTTTTGCCGAGATATGAACGGACAAGCTTTTTTCTTTTGAGAAATTTGGGATTATTGTTCTTCGTTTTGAATTTGCGCTCGGAGAATTCGTATGCGTAATCGTCAAACACAACACAGACACTCGGTCTGCGACAAAGCTCATATCTGTCACGCATCAGAATCACAACGCATCCGCAGTGCTCTCTCCATAGAATGTCATCGGTTATGCAGTCATCTTCTTCGGGACCCATAGCTGTTGAGCCGACATATCTGCAGGTCGGTGCGCCGTGCACGTCATCATCGGGATTTTTCTCAAAGACAACATATGATGCACCGCACACGGCAAGGATATGCCTGCCGGATTTCGATTCGCTCCAGAGTTCAACCTCTTCGGGATTGCGAATCTCTCTCCTCAGTGCCGAGCAGGCTTCTTCTTCGTTACTGATATTTATCAGAATTCTTTCTTCAGTCATCCCTGTCACCTATCCTTTCAACATCATAATACAACGCTCTGAATTTACCGTCAAGGAGCGATTCATCCTCGTGAAAATGGCCGAAAAACCAACGTCGGAACTTACATTCGTACATTATCCATTCCAGATAGCCCGTCAATTCCATATCGTGGGGGTCGGGATAGTAACCGAGTCTCATTATTATCTCTCTTGGTGCGGTATGGGTAATGATAAAATCAAACTCTTTGCCGTTTCTGAATATCGTGTCGGAGGCTTCTTTGTATTCCTCATCATCCGGCATTTCCGCATCCCAGTAGCCGACATTCTTCTCACGCCATCCGCGGTCAATTGAATAAGCTCCGCCCATAGTGAAGAACTTTTTGCCTTCAATGGTGAAACATTGACCTCTCATAAGATGGATTATATTTCTGCGGATACGGTGAATTTTTCCTCCGTTCCATTCTTCAACGGGATATTGCAACAGAACATTGAAATTCTCGTGATTTCCGTCAGCCCAAAGAATCGTATATGGCTTTTGTTCAAGTAAATCAAGCTGTTTCTTTTCCCTTTCATCGTCAAAGAATATGAAGCCGAAATCACCGCAGATTATCAGATAATCGTTCTCTGACCATTCGGACTCATTCGGTAAAAATGTATCCGAAAATCGGTTAATATCTCCGTGCATATCTCCTGTTACGTAAATCATAAACAGCCACCTTAATCATCGATAATTTCAATGAGCTTGTATGCGGTTATCTCTTCTTCTCTGGGTTCAAAACCATAGTCGTTGCAACTG
>JAZSNQ010000057.1:0-1911 GCA_045536515.1 Acutalibacteraceae bacterium
CCTTGTTCCTTCTGCGGACAGTCTATCACTCAGGAGGGATGAAGGATGAAAAAACACACCGGGAGCAGCTGGACGGATTGGTTCTTGATTGCGTTGACAGGCATTTTGTTTCTGGCAGCTTTGATTTTTCCGGCAGCATACAGTTTGGCATATTCCCTTTCCGCTGAAGAACAGAAGCTTTTGAACGCTTATCAAAACGACGAATTGATCAGACTGCACATCATTGCCAACAAACAGCAAAAACAATTTTTAATTCTTTACAATAGAACTCCAGAAGCAATTACTGATTTTTATGATGACCACATCAAATCAACATCAATAACAAACAAAGAAGAAATCACAATTGAATATGATAAAATCATCAAGCTCAAGCAAACCAAAAATCTGTATTTGCTCACTCTGAAAGAAAAGATTATATTGATGATTGATAAAAACAATTTTGAAAAAGGCACTTGTGAGGATTTTGAAAAATTTATAATTTCAAAATCCGTAAATGCCAAAAACAAGCTGTAAAAACAAATAACCGTTCTTGAAGTTTAACCTTCAAGGGCGGTTTTTGATTTATATTCAAACAAGCAAGTCGCTGCAACATATACCGCAACGGCAAGCAAGGTAATGTTTCGGTTTATCTTCAAAAAATATATTCCCGAAAATATAAGCGGTACAAGAACAACCGCAGATACGCAAAAGCATATTTTCTCTGCAATATTTTGCTTTGTGTTTCTGCAAAGAACGGTATAAAGTATGTTTCCCCCGTCAAACGGTTTACACGGACTAAGATTGAATATCCCTATACAAAGACTGATTATCGCCGCATCTCGAAGTGAAGTAAAAAAATTGCTCAGAAGAAACAAAACCGCAGAAAAAATAAAATTTGCCGATGGTCCGGATGCAAAAACAAGCAAATCCTCCACAGTGCTTCGCGATGACATCGGACCGCGTTCAAGCTTTATCCCGTAAAAAGAAAATTCTATTTTCTTTGGCTTTTCTCCGAGAATAAACAAACAGATTATATGCCCCGCTTCATGAATGATACAGCTGAGAAGCGCAATCGCACCCACTCCGCTTTCGTCAATTATCAGAGTCAGAGTCACAGCAACAGCAAAAGAAAAATTGATTTTAAGCTCGGTTTTACCGAAATCAAGCTTCATGGGCATTCTGCGGATAGAGAAGCAATTCGGGGTCTACCCTTATTCCGTTTATTCTTACTTCAAAATGAAGATGAGGACCGGTTGACATTCCCGTTGACCCGACAAGACCGAGAGTTTCGCCCTGCCTTATAACCGCACCCTCCTGCACATATATTTCGGACAAATGACAATAGAAGGTTTCAAAGCCGTCGGAATGTTCAACAAGAACATATTTTCCCCACGAATCTCCCTCACCCGTTTCAGTAACTTTGCCGTAATAAACAGAAGAAATTGTTGTGCCCTCGGGCGCTGCCATGTCGAGACCTGTATGAAAACCTCTTTTTTCGGTTATGGGATGAATTCTGTAGCCGAAACGCGAGGTTATTCTTGCGCCGTTTACAGGCATAACGGGATTGGCATTGACAAAATAATTATCAAACGATGTGCCCTTTGCCGATTCGGAATCGTCACCACCCGAGCCGTCTATCATTTCACCCACGGCAATTTTTTCGCCTGTTTCATCGCTTGTCACTTCATATGTTGTCAATATGTTATCCGACATTGCGGTTTTGACCTGTTCAGATGAATCTACGGATTTGAAAACAAATTCAGCCGCATCCTTAAGCTTATCCGCAAGCTCCCCTGCCGACATATCGGTCTGCATTATTCTCCCATAATCCTCTTTCATCTGTGCAAAATAATTCGGTGCGATTTTGGAAGCAAGAAAAACTCCCGAAACTATAATCAGACTCAGAAAGCTCTGGAGCAATATCAGCCTTAT
>JAZSNQ010000085.1:0-9218 GCA_045536515.1 Acutalibacteraceae bacterium
ATGAAGCTCAAATTCTTTTGTTTCAAGAAGTTCATCGCACTTTGAGCAGTATTTTGACATCTGACCGTTATGGTCAACGGTTGCTTCAAAATCAATCTTCCACACGCCTTCATCGTGACCTGTTGCAGAGATAACAACGGCTTTGATTCTCATACCGCAGTCGATGCAGCAAGTAACTTTTTCACCGTCTGTTGTGCAGGTCGGCTGAATTGTGATAAGGTCGATTGTTTCGCCGTGACCCTTTGCGGGAATTGCTTCCGTTTCATAGCATACACCGCATACTAAGCAGAATTTGCCTTTAAGTCCGTCAACAATGCAGGTTGCAGGTCTGATAACTTCTTCATAGCCGAATTCATGGGTATGAAGGGATAATTCCTTTGTTTCAAGAACCTCGTTGCACTTTGAGCAGTATTTTGACATCTGACCGTCATGGTCAACGGTTGCTTCAAAATCAATCTTCCATACACCGTCGTCGTGACCAAGTGCTTCAACAGCTCTTGAGTCAATTATGGTTTCGCAGTCTGTGCAGATGCAGATTTCTTCGCCGGCTTCGGTACAGTCGGATGCAACAGATTTTATCCAGACACCGTCGGTGTGACCCTTTGCGGGAATTTCGGTTGCACCGACAAGCATACCGCAGTCCTTACAGTAAAGCTTCTCTTCGCCGTCTGTTGTGCAGTCGGGAAGCTTTGATATTACGGTTACGGTTTCGCCGTGACCTGTCTTTTCAATCTTTTCGGTTGCATAGACCGCACCGCAGATTTTGCAGAAAATACCTTTTTCACCGTTTTCGGTGCAGGTTGCTTCTCTTGTTACGCTTTCATATCCCTTTTCGTGAGTATGAAGTGAATATTCTTCAGTACTCATAACGGTATTGCAGTCAGCACAGCGTGTTTCGATAATACCGTTACGGTCAGCGGTTGCTTCGCTTGCAACAGCCTTATAGGTTTTGCCGTGACCGCTTTTTGCAATCTGCTCGGAGTCATACATTGCACCGCAGATTTTACAGAAAATACCCTTTTCGCCGTATTGTGTGCAGGTTGCCGGGGTTATAATTTTTTCATAGCCTTTTTCGTGGTTATGAAGTACTATTGCTTTTGTTTCAAGAATATCGCCGCATTTTGTGCAATATCTTGACATCTGACCGTCGTGCTCTGTTGTTGCTTCAAAATCAACCTTCCAGATTCCGTCATCATGACCCGTTGCTTCGGTTTCTTCACTGCTTATTGCCGCACCGCATACTCCGCAAGATGAAACAACCGAGCCTTTTTCCGTGCAGGTTGCGGGAACGGTTACAATCATATTGGTATGTGCTGTCTTTTCAAGAGTTCTCGTCTCCATCTGAATGCCGCAAGTGAGGCAATTCTTTACCTGAGCACCTTCCATAAAGCAGGTTGCTGGAATTGTTGTTACCCAGTCGCCTGCAACGCAGTTATGGTTTTCGCCCGTGTTGGTAACGCAGATTTTAACAATCGGGAACGCAGATAAATCTTTATTTGTTATATATTTTGTTTCATTGTCAACATCGGTGTATGCCTTTTCGTCGATGTTGAATTTTACATAATAGTCGCCGATTTCGTTGGCTGTCAGAATCTGAGTATAAGTCGGTCTTTCAAGAGTGATGCCCGTTTCGTTTGTTACGGGATTGCCGTTTTCATCGCAGACAGACCATGAGCCTTTAAGAGGAAGATATCCGTGATAAGGCACACCGTACTGATTAAAGCCCTGAGTGCTGATATCAAGAAGATCGATTGAGCCGCCCTTTGCAAGGCTGTAAGCGGTAGTGCTGCCTGCAGTTACAAACTTAAGGTTATAGAGCGGCTTTATATCCGTCATCGTGGTGCTGCTGCCCTTCTGTGATAACGAGAGCGTTGCGCCCGCAACGGAAATCGGTACATATTTGTTGAGATGGTCAACATAATGTCTCAGAGAATTTGATGCGTTTGTCTGGGTTTTATCTATGATACTGCTCCAGGCAACGCCTTTTTTCGTCGAATTTTCCTCAAAGTTGTTGCAAACAACATAAAAAGTTGATTCATCAAAGCCCGTAATATCCGCTTTATCTATTGCTCTTTCATAGAGACTTGCACAGGCATCGGAGCCTGTCTTTCCCGATTCGGATTCAAAGGCTGTTGCAAAGCCTCCGCAATACATTCCCTGCATAGGGCCCGGATCATCTTTGTCAAGTATTGTGCCTGACCACATACTGATTACGGCAGTCTTATAAGTTACCCTAACCGGGCAGTCATAATCAAGATGAATCTCCGTTTCCTGCTCTTGCTGGGAAAGACCGATTTTCGTGTGAGGAGGAAGCGTTATCTGAGCGTTGCTCGTGTTTGATATGCTTTCGGTAAGGCTGTTGGTTTCGCCGTAAGCGGTTGAAATGGTTTCGCTTGTTGAAAAGCCGTAGCTGACACCTACAGTAATTCCTGCTTTGACTGCTATGGCGGGGAATTGCTTGCCGACAGTAACGCCTATACTGGATCCCGTGCTGTGAGCATAGGTATTTGTTTCTGTACTTTGCATTGTATTGGAAATTGTAGCGGAGCTCGTCTGAGTAAAGCTTACCGATGAATTCGCAGCGTTTCTTGTGGGGTTGGTTGTGTAGCTGATATATGCGGGTGCTGTCGGGTGAGATGTATAGGTTACGCCGGGAACACCTGCCGCCTGAGCATCGGAAATGTCATCATATCCTTCTGCAGCGGTTTTATATTCAAGGTTTTCTTCAACGACGGGAGTAAGCTGAAAATCATAAAAAGCGAGTGCTATAGTTGAATATCTATTTTTTATAACCGTTGCGTAAACTCTTGAATTTTCCGCACTTTCTTTAAAATCAAAGCCTGTTTCTGCCCCTGTTACAGTCTTAAGAAACCATTGGGTGTCGACCTTGTCATCGTTAACAAGTACATTGTCTACATGGTAAGATGCCATTTCCTCCTGAACAGCCCGGAGGCTGTTGTAGTATTTCAGACCTTCCGAATAAAAGAAGCCTGTATCAATCGGTTTATCACCCGCCAACGCAGAAGAAAGAACAACAGATTTATCCTCCTTGCCGTTAAGATAATCATAATCTTCAAACATTAACGGATAAGAAACGCTCCTGCCGGCATCCTCAATAATATGTGCAGCAACGTTTGCCCACGCCTCTGTGGGAGAAACGCCGTTTTCTTTTTTGGTGAGAACCTCTTTGTAAAATCTTATTTCATCGCTGTCAAGATAGTTTTTTCCGTCTGCGATGTCATAGTAAACAGTTCCGTCATTGAGAGTTACTCTCTTAACGCCTGTCTTTATACCGTTACTGTCGGTATAATATTCAACGCTTGCCGCCGAAGCTGTCAGCCCGATTGCAATAACGCCGGAAATGATAATTGATATTGAAAGAACAAGCGCAAGAATTTTTTTCAAAGTTTTTTTCATTTTGTTACCTCCGATCTTATTTAACTGCTCTTAAAACAGGGGTCTGCCATTCATTATTTACGACGGTTTCGTCGGGCATATAAATTCTCAATACAAGGTGGAATTCGCCCTGAAGAACAGGAAGCCAGTTTGACTCATTTCCTTCGGGCTTTTCAGCCTGAATATATATATCCAGCGAGCCGTCCTCGTTATAAACAACATCGCTTCTGTCGTTGATGCAGTATCTGTCGATTTCGTTATCAATAAGGAAATTATTGGAGCTGTCATAAGCCGTTACCGACCAGAAGCCGTTGCCCTCAATGGGCGGAAGCTCATCCTTTTCAAAATGAAGAATGTATTTATTGCTGCCGTTGAGTCTGTTGCCATCGGAATCAACGTCGGTTTTGGGATAAACCGCAACAGAAACGGGGTTTGCACCGAGACCGAAAACAGAAATGAATGCACGGTAAGCATATTCCGTTCCGAATTCGGCAATCGGCTTGCCCATATAAGACCAGTTGCCGTTCTTTGTAAAAAACTTAAGAGATTGCTTTGTTGTTGTTTCGACGATACCCGAAACAAGGGTTTGCCAGATTCCTGCGGCATCATCTCCGAAAACCGAACTGTCAAATTCAAGACCGGGACCGACATTTATCTTTGCAATTTCCGCCATCATCGGAGCATCTGCCTGTGTCGGCGGATTATCTTTCATAAGAGCGTTTGCTCTGTCAAAATATTCCTGCATCGAAAGCTTCATAACGTGTTCCGACGGAACAAAATCATTGTTTTCATTATATGTACCGTCGGGATATTCATCGGTTTTGCCCGATTCAAGCTGACTGAGAGTATATGTTTTCATTGTGTTCTGAATTGCGTGAACGTTTGCCTCATCTGCCTTATCAAAGCAAATCGTTCTGATGATTATCCAGCCCATCGAGGTCGGATATTCAATCTGTTTTATTCCGTCGGGTATTTTGCCATCAAAGCCAACGCCTGTGAAAATGAACTTTTCGCTTTCGTTTTCAAATTTTGATGCATCGATAACGTCAACACAGTTTGTATAAGCATCAAGAAGCTGGGCGGTGCAGAATCTTTCTGTTTTCGGAAGCTCGATTATTACCGCATCCTTTGAAAGGTCGAGCATCATCTGAGAATAAATCGTGTCAACGTTAGGAGTGACAACGTTTTTGAATTCCGCCGTTGCAAGCGCTTCGGCATGGATGAAGCGGTTTACGGGAGCTTTTGCGTTGGTAACCTCAACCGTATTGGTTGCTGCGGTAACCGTTGCATCCGTCATCATAAGAGGCAGAGTAAAAATATATGCCTTCTCAAGAAGCGATGCTTTTTCTTCTTCGGTCAACGTGACAGGTTTTTCCGTTTTTGCACAGCCGAATGCACCGAGCATAAGCGAGGAACACAAAATCAACGAAAATATTTTGCGGATGTTTCTCATATGCAATCAGTTCCTTTCTGTTCAGTTTATATAATAATCAAGCATAAAGTCTGCACTTTCGCCCGCAATGCGAAGTGAAATATAACCATTCGGATTTTCAAGCACATATGTCTGATTCAATTCATTAAGTTCAAACTCATGAACGATTCTGTCGTCTTCAAGCAGAGCTATTTTAAAATTACCTGAATCAACTCTTGCATGATTAACGGTTATCTCTAAACGGTTGCCCCAGATGTTCGTTCCGTAAATTTCTTCAACACCCGTAAACTTATCCGAAGAATAAGTAACTGTGTTTGATATTGCATCAGTTGATTTTTTCAGACCCATTGCTCCGACATCACGGTTGATTATGTTTGAATCTGTAATTGTCTGCAGTCTGAAATTATCAGCACCGTTGGTGTCTTCAATATGCTCCAAATCGCTGCTCAGAAACCATACGGCACAAACTGCCACAAGAACAACCGCACCGATAATTGTAAGTATCTTTTTGGTTTTTTCATTTAATTTCATAAACAATACTCCTCAATATTCAAATACAGATTTTACTTTATAAATATAGCATAAAAAATATCTTTTGTGGGGCTTTGCGTCAAATCTGACCGTTTTTGCGTTAAATTTGTAATGCAAATATGTTTTTTGTGTGATATAATCGTAATCGAAGAAGAATATGCGGGGTGAAAAGAATGAATATCGCAATCTGTGACGATGATAAATATTGCAGAGAAAATATAACCGAAATTGCAGAGCAATACTGCCGTATTAACAACGATGTCGGTTTTACTGTTTTTGATGACAGCGACAGCCTTATTGAAAAAGCAAAGAAAAACGGCGGCTTTGACCTGTATATTCTCGACATCGTTATGCCTGAAATGAACGGAATTGAGCTTGGCTCTGCTTTGCGTGATCTCGGCTGTGACGGCAAAATCATTTATCTGACATCGAGCGAGGAATTTGCCATTGATGCGTTCAGGGTCAAGGCTTTCAATTATATATTAAAGCCGATAAAAAAAGACGGCTTTTTTGCCGCTGTTGACGAGGCTCTTGAAGCTGTCAGAAAAAAGAAGGAAAAATATGTAATTGTCAAAACAAAGGAAAAGAGCGTGAAGCTCGCCTTTGACTGCATTATCCACGCTCAGCTTATAAACCGTGCCGTATCATACCGATTGACAAAAGGTGAAACCGTTGAAAGCGTTACCGTGCGTTCATCGTTTTCCGAAGCGGTGCAGGAGCTTCTGCGTGACAGGCGGTTTATGCTCTGCGGCACAAGCACTCTGCTCAACCTGCAGCACATTGCATCGGTTGAAAGTGAAGCGATTGTTTTCAGCGACGGCGATAAGATGCTTTTCACCGCAAAAACCTGCCGTGAAATAAGGTCGGCGTGGTGCGATTACTGCTTTAACGGGGAGAAATAGTATGGATTTGGAATTTATAAGAGATGTTTCAACGGTGTATGCATCGTTTTTCAGCTTTGCGCTGTTTATGATTCTGTTTGAATCGAGATACCCGAAAAAGAAAACATTGACACTCACTCTCGCAATTATGGGTCCGCTGATGATTGTGAATTTCGCAATGGTTTTCATTCTCGGCCCTATTAAAATGGGTACGGTTATGCTGCTCTCCTGCAGTCTGCCGAGCCTCATTTTCTTCTGGTTTCTGTCAAAGCACCGTGGCGGTCGTTTTTTTTTCACCTTCTGCTTTGCCGATACGCTGATACTCGAAATAATCTACTCAACAAGCATTATTGACTATTACATAGGAAATACATATATTTTCATTATCATTTCGAGGCTTATTGTTTGCCCGCTTGTCTGCTGGCTTGCATATAAATATATGCGTAAACCGTATATCAGCCTGCAAAACTATATCACAAAAGGCTGGTATGTATTCACCGCCATTGCACTCATTTTCTATGTTGCACTTTCGCTCGGAATGACTACTCCCACAAAAATCACCGAAAGACCCGAATATATTCCCACATTCGTGCTGTGGCTCATTCTTATGCCCGTGCTTTATTTTCAGATTTTCCGCACACTTCGGCATCAGAAAAACATTCACGAAATGGCAGAAAAAGAGGATATTCTGAATTTGCAGGTAAGCAACATCACCGAACGCATTGAGCAGTTTTCCGTTGCAAATGAAAAATTCAGAATCGAAAGACACGATTTCCGCCATAAGCTGGAAACAATTTCAACGCTGATCAAGAACAAAGAATATGACGAGCTTGATAATCTGATAAGCGAATATAACAAAGCACTTGAAGAAACAAAGGTAAAACGCCATTGCAAAAACGCCGTTGTTGATGCCGCAATCGCCGCTTATATTCAGCAGGCGGAAAGCAAAAACATAAAGGTGACAACCTTGATGGCGTTCCCCGAAGCTCTGCCCGTCAACGACGCCGAGCTTGCAACAGTTTTTGCAAATGCGATTGAGAATGCAATCCATGCCTGCGAAAAGCTGCCCGAGGAAAAGAGATTTATCCGAATTCAGGTGCTCGAAACACCGGGCTTTATGATTCAGATAAGCAACAGCTTTGACGGTAAGGTGAATTTTGACAAAGACGGCATTCCGCTGACATATAAAGGTGACGGTCACGGCTTCGGCACAAGATCAATCGTCGCCTTCTGCGAAAAGAACAAAGCGTACTATGAATTCAAAACAGACGAAGATGTGTTTATCTTCCGTGTGACATTCTGACAAGAAATAAAATTACCGCTGCATTACCGACAGGTATTGCGGCGGTTTTACATTTCTGTGCTGAAATCAATGCAACTCATATCCCCATTGACATTTATTCCGTTTGCAACTAAAATTATATTATAAAAAGCGAAAGGAACGATTGCTATGCTCAATATTGCTGTGTGCGATGATGAACTGATTGAAATTGAATATCTGACATCGCTCACGCAGGAGTGGGCAAAGTCAACCAAAACCGCCGTAAACATTTCGGGTTTTGCGAGTGCGGAGGCGTTTCTTTTCAAGTATGAAGAAGATAAAAGCTTCGATATTCTTCTGCTCGATATTCAGATGAAGGCGATGGACGGCATTGAACTCGCCGAGAAAATCCGTGAAACGAACAGCAGTATGCAGATTGTTTTTATAACCGGTTTCCCCGACTACATTTCCCGTGGATATGATGTTTCGGCGCTTCATTATCTGATTAAACCCGTTGAGAAAGAAAAGCTTTTTGAGGTTCTCTCAAAGGCTTGTGACAACCTGAAGAAAGAAGAGCGATTCGTTCTGCTTTCGGTTGATAATGAGAGCCTCAGAATCAATCTTAAAGATATAATCTATGTTGAAGCCTTCGGACACTCAAGCTGTATTGTTTGTGAAAACGCTGAGTATAACGTCAAGCTCCCGATTTCGGATATTGCAAAAATGCTTGATGAAAGTTTCGTTCAATGCCACCGTTCATACATTGCAAACCTTCAGCATATTTCAAGAATCAACAAAACAGATGTAGTCTTTGATAACGGCAAAAGCATTCCCGTTTCAAGGCGAATGTATAACGGTGTCAATATGGCTTTCATCAATTTTTACAGAGGTAAAATGAAATGAATTATTGGATTATTGCCGCAGCGGTTGCAGGTGTTTTGCTTGCAATAGTTCTGGCGGTTGTTTTCACAAGGAGATATATCCGCAACTTTACGGACAAGCGTATTGCCGAATATCAGAACGACCTCATCACAAAGCATTGCGAGGAAGTACAGAATATTTATAAAACAATGCGTGGCTGGCGTCACGACTATAAAAATCACATTCAGGTTATGCGTGCATCACTTGAAATGGGAAATCTTACCGAACTCGGTAACTATCTCGGCGAGCTTACGGTTGACCTGAACACGGTTGATACTGTTGTCAAAACCGGTAACGTTATGGCAGATGCCATTCTCAACAGTAAGCTTGCGCTTTGCAAAGCAAGAAATATCCCCTATGAGGTTACGGCGACCATTCCCGAAGAGTGCAGCGTAAATGATGTTGAGCTTTGTGTTATCATCGGCAATCTGCTCGACAACGCAATGGAAGCCTGCGAAAAGATTGAGGACAAAACCCAGAGATTTATCCGTGTTTATATCGGACTTTTCAAACAGCAGCTTTACATAAACGTTACCAACTCGATGATTGGCACTCCTGCTAAAAAGGGCAAGGTATATAAATCTTCAAAGGGAGAAAATCACGGCTTCGGACTTGTGAGAGTTGACAGAATTGCCGATAAATACAACGGCTTTGTCAACCGCCAGTTTGAGGACGGAGTATTCGGAACAGAGATAATGTTACCGTGTAAATGACCATTCGTGCAAAAGAAATAACCGTTCGTGCAAAAGCAACCCCAAAAGGTTGCTTTTTTGGTATACTGCCGATAGAACAGAGG
>JAZSNQ010000218.1:0-6191 GCA_045536515.1 Acutalibacteraceae bacterium
AACCGCTGCCTGCAGCAATGGGAGTTGTTGTCCAATCGCTGTATGTATAGTATCTGTCGCTGTAGCTGTATTGGGTTTTGCTCTCATAAACATCCGAGGGATATTTTGAAAGCACGGAAGTATCTTCAAGAGTGGTCCATGCAGACCATTCACTCGAATCCGTATAGGAATCGCCGCAGCGTGAGCACTTATAAATTGTTTCACCCGCTGTTTCACAGAAGGGAAGCTTGACTGTTGACTGATAATTGTGACCGAGAGGATTTGTGTCTCTGAATTCGGTATGTCCGCAACGGGTACAAACATGCTTATCCTGACCGCCTTCAAGGCAGGTTGCGGGAATAACTGTCTGCCAGCTGCCGTAATTATGGCCGAGAGCATCGGAAACAATCGCACCGCAGGCTGCGCAGTAGGATGCATCAAGGCAGGTTGCGGGTTTTATTTCCTTATGTCCGCCGCATTCGGTTTCTCGCTGCTGTTCAATTCCGCAACGTTCGCAGTTGCGTTTTTCAAGACCTTTTTCAACGCAGGTAGGTTTTTTTACAACATACCAATCGCCCCACTTATGGTCAACGGGGATTGATTCAACATGAGTAACATATCTTGTGAGACCCGAAAGTCTGAGCCAGCCTTCGATGCCCTTAACCTTACATTTACCCCATGTGTCGTTACCGACCTTCCTGGTTTCGGTAACATGAAGAACGAAGTCATAGCCTGCGGAAACGCCTTTTCTTCCTGCAGAGGTTGAAGCATCGTTTCTCAGTGCAATGCCGCTTTTGGCGGTTACTTTATAAACATCATAGCTGGGCATGGTGTTTACGCAGGGAGTTCCGTAAAGCTTGATTACCGCAATGTTTTTGGGCTGTTCACCGAGTGTCCAGTTGGTTGTGAGTCTGTCGTAGTCCGTTGTACGGCTTTCGTAGTGGCAGGCAATCTCGGGAATACCGTTGATTATATCGGTACAGATTGCGCAGTGGTCATAAAGACCGTTAGGTGTTCTGCCGTTTGTTGACCAGTCATAAAAAAGAACGTCACCGACAGAAATATCCGATTTATCGGGGTTCTTTATTACTTCACCGCCGATGCTGATAAGGTATCTGTAAAGAGAACGATTTGCTTCCGTTGTGTGACCCTTCAGACCGTTAGCCATTGTAAATGATTCGGTTCTTTCGGTTGAAAGACCGTTGGGGTTCGGACCTGTTCTCTTGTGGAAATACCACTGAGGTGTCATGGGAATACCGCCGTTGTAGATGCTCTGCGCAACAAAGTTTGCGCAGTCGCCGCCCCAAAGGTCATAGTCTGCCCATACATCGTTGTTTCTGGTATCCCACCAGTATCTTGCATAGGTTGCCGCCGCAGTGCCGCTGTAATTATTAACCGCTTTTGCGGTAAGGCTCCAATCGATAACGCCTGATACACCGATTGCAGCCGAACCAAAAACGATAATTACGGCGAGGAGAAGAGACAGCAATTTTTTTGCAAATTTTGTCATCTTGTTAAATGCCTCCTCTTATACAACTTTTATTCATAAGGGAACATCCATGAATCCCATTCAAGACCCCAGAGGTCCCAATAGAAAATCTTTGCGATGGTGTTGCCGCCTATTATATAATGTATAAATCTGATTACGGTGTCAAAACCGTTCTGAAGCGCCTTGAGAATGTTACAGCAAACGCATTCGCCTTCTTCTTCCGCATTGCAGTTGTGAGGCCAGATTGTATGGAGTCCCGAAGTGAAGTTTACGTCTGTGTATTCCGTAACGCCGCACTTCTTGCAGTATCTCTTGAGCTTTTCATCTCTGGTAAGACTTGCTTCCTTGAATGTTTCCCAATCGCTCCATACGTGGGTTTCGCCGTCGTGAAGAGCAAGAACCTCACCGCAGACAAGACAAATCTGATCGTCGGTGCAGTTGTGTGCAGGACCGTAAACATGACCCTTTGCGGGAATTATTGCGGTTGCAACAATACCCTTACATACCGTACACTGTGTATATTTTTCGCCTGTATTCATGCAGTCTGCATCGGTTGAAATAATCCAGCCGCTTTCGTCATGTCCGAGAGGTGCGGTGCTTCTTGTGTCAATTGCAAGTGCGCAAACGGGGCAGTATTTTGTTTCGTTGCCGCCTGCAGTGCAGGTTGCAGCCTTTGTTTCAATCCAGGGACCGTCGTACTTATGACCGATTGCGGGAATTTCGATAACGTCAACCACTACGCCGCAAGCTTCACATGAGCTTGTGGATTCGCCCTTTGAAGCGCAGGTTGCAGGAGTTGTTGTCACATATTCGCCGGGAATGTGGTTATGTGCTCTGTATGTTTCGGTTTCAAAGATGAGGTCGCAGCGTGTGCATTTTCTTGCCTTGATACCGTCACGAAGGCAGGTTGCCTCGGTAATGATTACCCAGTTGTTGCTCTTTTCATGACCGAGAGCATCAATATTCTGTTCTTTGATAATAACATTGCAGCGGGTGCAGCTCTTGACCTGAACACCCTTCTGAGTGCAGTCGGGAGCCTTTGTTGTTACCCAATCATTGCATTCGTTATGTCCGAGCGCAGGGATAACTTCTTCGTCCATTTCAGCACCGCAGACTGTGCATTCCTGAACCTTATAGCCGTCTGTTGTGCAGGTTGATTCAACGGAAATTTCCCATGCACCTGCTGTATGAACGTGTGCGGGAATGTCAGCTGTTTCAAGAGTAAGACCGCATACGGTGCAGTTCTTTGCCATAAGACCCTTGTTAAGCTCGGTGGGCTCATAAACAACCTTCCATGAGCTTTCAATATGACCTGCAGGTTCGATTTCTTCCGACGAAAGGAATCTGCCGCAATATGCGCAGGCTGTTATTGATTTACCCTTTTCGGTGCAGGTGGGTTCAACGATAATTTCGGGAGTGCCTTCGATATGAGAAATCTTGTTGATGGTTTCGGTATCGGTTATAACATTGCATTCTGCACATCTTCTTACTTTTTCGCCGGGTGTTGTGCAGGTAGGAACAATTGTGGTTTCATATGCGCCGGGAATATGCTCTGTTGCGGGAGTGATAATTTCTTCAAGCATTGAGTGGCAATGAGAGCATTCCTGATATTTATATCCGTCCTGAGTGCAGGTTGCAACGGAAACAATTTTCCATTCGCCGGGGAGGCAGTCGTGAGCTTCAACGATTTCGGGAGCTGTTGCTTCGCCGCAGCGTGCACATACTCTGACTCTCTGACCTCTGTTTGCGCAGGTGGGCTCAACGATGAAGATATAGGGACCGTAGCTGTGATAAAGCTCGGTTATTCTGTTTTCTCTGATAACAAATCCGCAGTCAATGCAAAGGACAGCTTCCTTGCCCGCATTTTCACAGGTGGGTTCAAGAATAATCTGAGCTGTTCCGCCGATATGTGCTGTCTTTCCGAGCTGTTCAACCTTTGTTATACTGTCGCATACACCGCAGAAGGTAACAGCCTCACCTCTTTCGGTGCAGGTAGGTTCTTTTGTAACTTTTGTATACTCATTACTGTGTCTTTCAACAGGAAGAAGAACAAGCGAAACAACTGCATCACAGATTCCGCAGAACTGCTTTTCATATCCTGCTTTTTCACAGGTTGCGGGTACGGTTTCGGTGATTACGGAATGACCGTATGCGGGAACGGTAACCGACTGAGCTGCTTTTCCGCAGGTTGCGCAAATCTTAACCTTTTCGCCGTCATTAACGCAATCGGGTTCGGAAGTAAAAATATATTCGCCGTAGTTGTGACCGAGAGCAGGAAGAATTTCTGTTTTAAGAACCTTGTTGCAATATGCACATTCTGTAACAGCCTTGCCTGTTTTTTCACAAGTGGGTTCAATAACGGTTACGGGAGCTTTTTCGGCATGAGCGATTGCCGCAATCTTTTCTGTTTCAACAACACTCTTGCAAACCGTGCACTTTCTGACTTTTTCGCCCGCTGTTGTGCAGGTAGGTGTTACGGTTGTTTCGTAAGCACCGGGAGAATGGTCGAGCGCGGGAGTGATAACCTCTTCGAGCATTGCATTGCAATGTGAGCATTCCTTATACTTATAGCCGTCCTGAGTGCAGCTTGCAACGGAAACAATCTTCCATTCGCCGGGAATGCAGTCGTGAGCTTCAACGGTTTCGGGAGCTGTTGCTTCGCCGCAGCGTGCGCAGACTCTAACCTTTTCACCGTCGTTGATGCAAGTGGGTTCAACCGTGAAAATATAAGGACCGTAGCTGTGGTCAAGAGCCGCAACAGCCTTTTCTTCCATAACAATACCGCAATTTATGCAGGTCTTCACTTCCTTGCCGGGAGTTGTGCAAGAGGGTTCGAGAACAACAACCGATGTGCCTGCAATATGTTCGGTTTCATCAATTTCTTCTACATTTGTGATTGCATCGCAAACACCGCAGCGTGTAACCTTTTCACCCTTTTCGGCGCAGGTTGCGGGTTTTGTGATTCTTGTATATTCTGCACTGTGACCTGTTGCCTCAACGGGAGTTAAGGAAAGGACCTCGTTGCAGATACCGCAATATGTTTTGGTTTCACCGTTTTCAATACAGGTTGCCTGTTCGGTTGAGGTGATTTCTCTGTGACCGTTGGCAGGAATAATTACGGGTTCGGTTGCAAATCCGCAGGTTGCACAAATTTTAACCTTCTCGCCGTCTTTGGTGCAGGTAGGCTCAACGGTGATTGTATCCGCGCCGTAGGTGTGACCGAGGGCAGGAATTGTTTTTGTTTCAAGCAATGTATTGCAAAGAGAACAGCTCACTGCCGATTTGCCGTCTTTGGTGCAGGTTGCCTGTGCAATAATTTCGGGTGCACTGTCAAAGTGACCGAGCTTTTCTATAGTCTTGACTTCGATAACGCCGTCACATACAACGCATCTCTTGACTTTTTCGCCGTTTGAAATGCAGGTTGCTTCAACGGTTCTTTCGTATTCGCCGCTGATATGCTCTGTTGCGGGAGTAACAACTTCTTCAAGCATTGTGTGGCAATGTGAGCATTCCTGATATTTATAGCCGTTCTGAGTACAGCTTGCAACGGAAACGATTTTCCATTCGCCGGGAAGACAGTCATGTGCTTCAACAATCACGGGTTCTGTTGCGGCACCGCAGAGAGCGCAAATCTTAACCTTTTCGCCGTTATTGTTGCAGGTGGGCTCAACAGTGAAAATATAAGGTCCGTAAGCATGACCGAGAGCTTCAACAGCTGTTTCTTCGATAACCTTGCCGCAATTTATGCATGAAACGGTTTCTGTTCCTGCCTGTGTGCAGGTGGGTTCTTTTGTAACAACCGCCGTACCTGCCGTATGAGCAGTAACGGGAACAGAGGCAATATTCATAACCTTATCGCATACACCGCAGTATGTAACCTTTTCGCCCTGCTGAGTGCAGGTTGCTTCCTTTGTTACCTGAGTGTAGCTCTTTGAATGACCTTCCGCATCAATGGCTGTTATTGAAAGTGTTGTTTTGCAAACACCGCAATATTCTTTTCTCGAACCTGCGGAAAGACAGGTTGCGGGAGTGATTTCGGAAAGTCTTGTGTGACCTGTTGCCGCAATGGATTCGCTCTCTGTTACAGCACCGCAGTTCTTGCAAGTCTTTTCTCTGTAACCTGCCACGGTGCAGGTGGGAGCAACGATAACCTTCCAGTCTCCCGAAGTGTGTTCCTGTGCGGCAATAGGAGTCTGCTCAAGACAAATTCCGCAATCGGCACATCTCACAAGAGTATAGCCTGCTGTTCCGCAAGCCGAATCAACAGTGATTTTTTCCGCTTTGATATGTTCTGTTGCAGAAATAACTTCGCTTTCGATGATTTCACCGCACATGGTGCATTTCTTCACTCTTTCACCTTCGCTTGTGCAGGTGGGCACTATTGTTGTTACCCAGGGACCGAGGGTATGTTCAACGGAAAAATACTCGGTTGCCGCAATTTCACCGCAGACATCGCAGTATTTTACGTTTCTGCCGAGTTCCTTGCACGATGCGGCTTCAACGGTTTCCCACTCTGCAGAGGAAATGTCGTGGCCGAGTGCGGGAATTGCACAAGTGCAGGGTGCAAGACAATCCTTGCAAAAGTATGTTCCTGCGCCTGCATCAAGGCAGGTAGGTGCCACTGTTTCGGTAACTGATGCATAATCGGGGTCTGCATGTCCTTTGGGAGCAACCTCAACCATCATTTCGCCGCCGCATACAGCGCAGAAAGAAATAGCAAATC
>JAZSNQ010000271.1:0-10936 GCA_045536515.1 Acutalibacteraceae bacterium
CCTAAAAAGGTTTATTATACCGGTACGGTTGAAGACTGGTGTGCGATTGATTTTGCAACACAATCAGCTTCACCGATAAGGAACACAGGACAAGAATTTTATATTGGCGGTGAATTGGTTAAAAATCTTGTTATTCCCGACAGTGTAACAGAAATTAAAAAATATGCATTTACGTATTGCCAACATCTTGAAAGTGTAAAAATTGGCAGCGGAGTTGAAAAAATCGGCGAACTGGCATTTTTAGCTTGCAAAAATCTTAAAACTGTTGATTTCGGCGAAAACTGTGCTGTATCTGAAATCGGTGACCGTGCATTTGAAAATTGCAGAAAAATCACAACCGACGGAAAATCAACTTTAAAAATTCCCGACAGCGTAAAGAAAATCGGAGAAGCCGCATTTGCTTATTGCTATTCCGCATTCAAGAATTTGATAATAGGTAACGGTGTTACTGAAATAGATAACTATGCTTTTTTGTTTAATGAATTCACCCATGTGACAATCGGCGACAGTGTTGAATATATATGGGATGAAGCTTTCCGCACAAACGGCGGAACAATTACTGACGTATGCTACACGGGAACAGAAGAAGAATGGGAAGCAATTACAATTACCCGAGGAAACGATGGACTCGTTAATGCAACAAGACACTATAACTATGACCATGCAACCCATACTCATGATTATGTTGAAACAATAACAAGAAATCCCGACTGCACAGGTGACGGCGAGGCACTCTATATCTGCTACTGCGGTGACAGATACACAACCGTTATCCCTGCAAACGGTCACACACCCGGCGAATGGTATATCACACGCAGACCTACCTGCACAACCGAAGGTGAACAAATCAAAACATGTGTGGCTTGCTATGAAGATAACCTTATTCTCGAAAGAGAAACAATCCCTGCAAAAGGTCACACACCCGGCGATTGGAGAACAGAAATCGCTCCCACCTGCACCGAAGACGGTGAAAAATCAAAATACTGCACAACCTGCCGTGTGAAGCTTGAAACCGAAGCAATCCCTGCAACAGGCCATGTTGACGGCGAGTGGGTTTACGATGTTCAGCCTACCTGCACTGAAGACGGCAGGGGCGTGCTTCATTGCTCAAAATGCTATGAAGTAATCAGAGAAGATGTTGTTCCCGCAACGGGTCATACTCCCGGTGAATGGACAATCACAACCGAACCCACAGCAGACAAAGAAGGCAAGAAGGAAAAATTCTGCGAAGTTTGCGGTGAGAAGCTTGAAGAGGCAGTAATTGCAAAGATTCCCGTTATGGAAAACCTCATCAATGCTCCTTCAAAAACAACAGTTAACTACATTGACTCAATCACACTCACCGTTGATGCAAGCAAAATTCCCGAGGGCGGATATGTCGTATGGGATGTGGATAACTTTAATTTCATTCCTGTTGAAGACGGAAACGACCTTCATATAACATCGTTCTCAAGCGGTGACACAACCTTCACTGCAACCGTTTACGATGCAGAAGGCAACGCAGTCGGAACAGATACACAGGTTGTGAATTCAAAGGCAGGATTCTTCCAGAAGATTATCGCATTCTTCAAAATCCTCTTTGGTCTTGCAAAGGCAATATAATCGCAATTCAATGAAAAATCCCTGCTCTTCCGGGAGCAGGGATTTTTGCTTTTCAAAACAGGAATTGCAGGGCGGGGGCTTGCTCCCGCCGTCTTATTTTTAAAAATATGCTTGTTTATTCGATATAAAATGATATAATTAAATATAGCTTTATGTTCTGGCTTCCTCTGACGAGGAAGCTGTCCGTAGGACTGAAGGAGAGAAGATTTTGCGTGGATTTATTGAATTATAATAGGTCGTAATGTTCTCTCCCTCCGTCTTTTGCTTCGCAAAATCCACCTCCCTCGTCAGAGGGAGGTGAAGCATCTGCTTCTTCTCTTTATAAAAATCTGAGGGGCTGTTTTTTGGCAGCCCCTTTTATTTTTATCCTCATACTTGTAACTTGTTAAAAAATGATATAATTAAAACACAGCTTGCAGGGCGGGGGCTTGCTCCCGCCGAAAAAACGGAACGCCGGGAACGGTGTTCCCTACGCAGGATTTTGTCGCAGGGGCAAGCTGCGCCGTGCGATTCAAGGGGGTTCATAAACGTTCCTCCCAAAAGCATTTAATATGGTATAGACATACGGAAAAATTTGTGATAAAATAATACATATTTTTTAAACAAGAGGGTCAAAATATGAAAAAAATTGCAGCGGTCGTTCTTGCGGCCATAATTCTTCTTCTTTGTTTCACATCGTGTTCACCGAATACAAATAAAATCAAAGACGGTGATGCGGCTGTCGGTATCATAGCACCCAAGGACAGCGAAGAATATGAGGAAGCGCTCAGAATTCAGGAAAAATACGGTGCGGAAAAAGTTACGGTTGAAACTTTTGATTCCGGCAGAGCAAATACAACAGCTTATATCTATGAAGCAGCAGAGCGTATTCTTGAAAATCAGAATGTGAAATCCATAATATTTGCAAAGGGCGTTGAGGGTACGGTTGATGCGATAAAAGCAATAAAGGCAGCAAAGCCTTCCGTTGAATGCATCGACGTGAATCCGGGCGAGGTTGAATATCATGTTTCAATGACTGCCGACCTTGCGGTTTCACTCGGCGAAAATGAAACCTGCGCTTCGATGGTTTCGCAGGCAAAAAAAGCGGGGATGAAGACTGTTGTTTATCTCATTCCCGATAAATACATCGAGAACAAATCGATTATCAGCGTGGGAGAAGCCCTGAAAGCTGCCTGTGATGATAAGAAAATCGAGTATGTTGAGCATATCTATCAGACACGCATAAATACAATCGACTATCTTCAGGGTGTTGCCAAGGGTGCGGTTGTCAGTTGCATTGAAAAATACGGCGAAGATACGGCATTCTACACCGCTTCGTGCATTATATCCGACACGGTAATCAAAACCGCCGCGGAAAACGGAGCAGGTTATATCTATAACATCTGCAATTGCCCCGAGAATCACTATAAGACCGCATTCGGCGTTGAAGCAGGTGACAGTTATTCGCAGATGCTCGATAACGTGCGTGAGGCTGCAGGCAAGGATGCCTGCAAAAAGCTCTGCGTTATGGAAAGCTCTCCTGTTTCGGTTATGCTGAAAATCGCAATGGGTTATGCGGTTGCATATTGCAACGGTTCAATCAATGCCGATGCGCCTTTCAGCGAGGATGTTTTCAAATCGGCAGTCAAAACGGCTCTCAACGGTGAAAGCATTGATGATATTGAATTTTCCGTTTCGGAAGAATATGCCAACATCGTCAATGTGGGATTCCCCGTAAATACGCTTTAAATTATAAACTTCGGGAAAGAACAGGTGACAAAAATGAGAACGATAACAAATATCAACGACAATTGGGTTTTTATCAAAGACGGCGAAATTGAAAATGTTTCTCTGCCCCATACATGGAACGCTCTTGACGGTCAGGGCGCAGCTGAAAGCTATTACAGAGGCAGATGCGTTTATGAAAAAGCACTTCCGCGTTTCGACGGCAAAACATATCTTGAAATCAATGCCGCAAACACAATCTGCGAAGTTTATATCAACGGAATTTATCTCGGAAGCCACGAAAACGGCTATGCCATGTTCCGCTTTGAGCTGACCGACTTCCTCACAAACGAAGAAAACAAGCTCCGTATAATCGTTGATAACAGCGAAAACGAATTTGTTTATCCTCAGATGGCGGACTTCACATTCTACGGCGGAATTTACAGAGATGTCAACATCATCAGCGGTGTTGCACAGTCTCACTTTGCGCTTCTTGACATGAGCCTTTGCGGTATGTATATCACTCCGAAGGCAGACGGCAGAGTTTTTGTAAAAAGCGTTATCGAAGGAAGCTGCGAAGGTCTCACAAAGGAATTCATCATCACGGATGCAGACGGCAATGAGGTTGCAAGGGAAGAAATCCCTGCCGAAAAGGATGCCGCAAAGCTCTTTGTCGAAAACCATATTCTCTGGGACGGCATGGAGAATCCTTATCTTTACACTATGACCGCAAGACTCAAGGAAAACGGCGAGGTTATCGACGAGGTTTCCGACCGCTTCGGCTTCCGCGAATTTTATTTTGACAGCGAAAAAGGCTTTTTCCTCAACGGGAAGAGCGTTAAAATGAAGGGCGTTTCCAGACATCAGGACAGAGCAGGTCTCGGCAACGCACTCACCTATAAAGAGCACAAGGAAGATATCGAGCTTATCAAAGAGGTCGGTGCAAACTCAATCCGTCTTGCTCATTATCAGCATGACGAAAAATTCTATGACCTTTGTGATGAATACGGCTTCCTTGTATGGGCTGAAATTCCCGTCATCTCGAATTTCAGCAAGAAAAAGCAGGAGCAGGCAAAATTCATGCTTGAAGAGCTTATCAGACAGAATTACAATCACCCCTCAATTTACTGCTGGAGCGTTGCAAACGAAATCGGTATAAACAGCGCAGCATCGGGTCTTGTAAGCGGTATCAGGGAGCTTAACGATATTGCTCATGCTCTCGACTCAACAAGACCCACCGTTACAGCTCAGGTAACAATGACCTCAATCAACTCAAAGCTCAATGAAATTCCCGACATTCTCGGCTATAACCACTATTTCGGCTGGTATATGCAGACTGTTGAGGGTATTGATAAATGGCTTGACAAATTCCACGAAGCAAAGCCTCATCTCAAGCTCTGCATTTCTGAATACGGTGCAGAGGGTATGCCCAATCTTCATGCGGCAAATCCTGTTCAGGGCGACTATACCGAGGAATATCAGGCATATTACCATGAGCATTATATCAAGGCTATCAACGAGCGTGAATGGCTCTGGGGTTCATATGTATGGAATATGTTTGACTTCGGTTCGGCAATCCGTAACGAAGGCGGTGTAAGAGGCAGAAACAACAAGGGTCTTGTTACTCTCGACCGTAAAATCAGAAAGGATGCATTCTATGCATATAAAGCATACTGGTCAGACGAAAAATTCGTTCATATCGCAGGCGAAAGATTTGTTGACAGACCCACGGGCGAACAGAAAATCAAGGTTTATTCAAACTGCGACAGCGTAACTCTCACCGTCAACGGTGAAGCAACCGAGCTTTCGGGCGATAAGATTTTCGTTTTTGATGCAGTTATCAAAGAAGGCGAAAACGTTATTGCCGCAAAATCGGGCAAGTGTAAGCACGAAATCAAAATCAACGGTACGGATATTCCCAATCCCGATTACGTTCTTCCCGAAGGCTGCGAAAGCTTTGTAAGAAACTGGTTCAACGCAGGCGATGATATCAACCCCGACAATCTTTCGCTTGAAGACAAGGTAGGCGATATCCTCTTTAACAGCGAGGTTCAGCGTCTTATCAAGAATCATGCGAATATCACGCTTGATAAGGATATGCCTCTTCTTAAACCCGTGAGCAAGATTCCTCTCAAGCCGATAAGCAAGCTTGCTTCAAAGCTCGGCGCAGGCGAAATCATTTCAATGGCAAATCAGTTCCTTCAGACAATTGAAAAGGATAAATAATGATAAACCGCCGGAGTTCCAGTCTGAAACTCCGGCGGTGTTTTTTATTTGATATGCTCTTTAACGTTTTTATCGTAATGTCCCGAATCCTGAAAACCGTTTTCGGTGCGGATGCATTCGCCCCATTTGCGTGCGATTTCTTCATAGGAATCCGTGCGCACGTTTGCTCTGTGGAAGCCGTCTTTGCTTCCTTTTATGCACCAGTCGGATTCCCACATTCCGTGACCCGTTGCCTTGTAGGTCCAGAGGAACCAGCTGTAATTTGCCTTGTCGAGAGTGTTGAAGCAGTTTTCCCAGGTTGTTTTCTGATGGGGATAGAATTCGCCCATCATCATGGGAACATCCATATAGACAAACTTTGTGAACCATGCAAAAAGGTTGAAAATGAAGTTTGAATTATTATAGAAATGAACCTGAAAAACAACATTGTCCCAGCCTTTGAGCCATGCCTGGGGAAGAGCAATTGCAGTCCATATGCATTCCATCGTGATGATGTGTTTATCGTCAACTTTTCTCACCGTGTCATAAAGACGGGTGTAAATCATTTCGTTGTTGATTCTTCTTTCGATTTCGCCCGCCTCAACATCGCACATGGGTTCGTTGAGAAGGTCATACATCGCAACGGCGGGTTCGTCCTTGTATCTTGAAGCAATTGCGCTCCAGAGTTCATCGGTAAGCTCGCGGTATCTTTCACCCTGCTCCGTATCGGCATAAAGACCGCATTCTCCCTTTTTGCCGTTATGGGGTGCATCGCTCTGATAACCTACGGCACCGTGCATATCAAGAACAACATAAAGCTCGCGCTCATTGCATTCTTCAATCACCCAATCGAGCCGTGAAAAATCCCACTCGCCGTTTTCGTCAAGGATTTTTCTGCCGTTATCGTCATAGTAGAAATTTCTGAACCAGAAGGGCACACGCACGCTGTTGAAGCCCATGGACTTGATTTCATCGAGGTCGTATTCCGTAATCCAGTTATCCATATAGGTATCCATAAGCTCATAAGCTTTTTGTTCGCCGAAACGTTCTGTGAGAATTTCGAGAATTGTGAAGTGGTCAAGACTTTCTTCGTAAGGGCAAAGCCAGTCTTCCCATATCATCCATGCACCGAGGTTTACACCCTTGAGACGGATTTTTTCACCTTTCTGATTAACGATATCCTGACCCTTTGCCATAAGGAAATCTTCGTCGGTGAATCCCTTTGCATCTTCCGCAAACGCAAACGAACAAACCGAAAATACCGTTGCTGCCGCAAGAACGAGCGAGAGAATTCTTTTAAATGCTTTCATAGTCTGTTCTCCTCCTTTTCATGAACAGATTATACCGCATTTTCCGGATAAAAGCAAATTATTTTATGACAAAAGTTGTTGTAAGAATGTCGGCATTGTCGGGTTTCATAATGAAGCCGTCACGGTGAAGAACACCGACAGGTGCGGAAATTACATCGAAAAGAACTCTCACATAAGCAAGCAGACCCGAATGCTTCTTTATCTGAACGGGAATGTGGTTCCGGATGATTTTTTCTATATCGGCAAGGAGTGATTTTGCATCGTTCATTATTTCCTGCGAAACATCGGCAAAAATTTCAAGGAGCTCATCATACTGCTTTTCGGTGAATACGGGTGTGTTGACGGACAGCTTGCCGCTGTCGTTAACAACATAGCCTTTTTTTACCATTTCCGCAACAAGTGCCATATCGTTGTCGCTGAAGCCGTCTGTTTTTCCTTCGGCAATGTCGAGAAAAACATTTGTGAAGTTGTCGCTGAAGTTGGAGTGAACCAGATCACCGCTGATTTTTTCAAAATCCATGAAGTGAATATAACTTTTTCTTGATGCATGTACGGTTGAAATTCCGAAAACATAGTCGGAATTAAAAATGTTGTTTCCTCCCTTTTCAATGCCCCATACGATGCATTCTGTGCCGAATTTGTCAACCGGAAGTGTGAGTTCAAGCTCTTTTTCGAGTCTGTCAAGAACGGCATTGCGAAGAAGAATGCATATCATCTGCCATCTGAAAGCGTTTCTGCTCATATCACAGCCGTCAAAACCGATTTTTCTGATTTTTTCTTCATTTTCAACAATCGCCTTTTTAATCTTATCTGCGATTACCGTTTTAAGACCCACAGTTTTTCTGTCGATTTCATCGGAAAGTTCATTTGTGAAAATAAGAATGTTGGTGTAGTATTTGTTGCCGTCTTTGAGAAGAAGATCATGCTCTGCAAGCATATTGATATCATCTTCGATATAGGGGAGACCCACGCCGATTTCAAGACTTATCTGTTCGGGAGTGAGCTTGTCGTTGTAGCAGGCAAAGAGAATGTTCTGGGGAACGATTCTTCTTCCGAGCTGCCAATATCTGTTGTTGCCGTTGCCCAAAAACTGAATTTCAAGACCCTTGGGGTTGTAGCTTTGTTCGCCGTAATTTCTTTCCATGTTCATGCCCTCTTTCAGAATTTTTCTTGATTTAAATAATAAGTATTTCACCATGTTTTCGCTTACGGAGAGTATCTGAGCGATTTCCGCACATGATTTGTTGTTGATATAATAAAGAACGGTTGCTTTTCTGTGTTTTTCATTCAGAAGTGCAAGTTCTCTGCGAAGAAGGAAAATATCAGATTCGTTATCGAGCTTTTCAAAATCGAAATTCTCGGTTGCATCAATTTCAGTCAGCTCAGCATTACGGTGACGTGACTTTTTGCGGAGCCAATCCTTGAAAACATTGCCTGCAACTGCCCACATGAAGCCGTAAAACGCTTCATCGTTTCTGAGGTTCTGTGCCGAAGTCATGATTTTGAGCAGGATTTCCTGTGCAAGGTCTTCGGCATCCTGCGTGTTTGAGGTTCTTGCAAGGCAATAGGACAAAACCGATTTTGAAACCTCTGCTATTTTTTGATTGAGCTCGTTTTTTTCCACGAAATCATCTCCTTTTGAAAGCTTTCAAAAACATAGTGGCAAATGAAAGAGGACGGTTAATAAAAATTATAAATTTTTTTTGGAATTGTGCGGGATTATGTCTTAATCAAAACCGATAAATTGCCGTTTGAAAGGTATTGACTTTCAAATAAGCAATGTTATATACTTTATATAATTAAAGCGAATGGAGGTTTTGCAATGACAAAAGAAATCGCAAGACAGAAAGCAAAAGAATTAGTTGCACAAATGACGGCTGAAGAAAAAATTTCTCAGCTTTTATATAATGCACCTGCAATTGAAAGACTCGGCATTGACGAATATAACTGGTGGAATGAAGGCTCGCACGGCGTTGCAAGAGCAGGCACGGCAACGGTGTTTCCCCATGCAATCGCAATGGCTTCAACCTTTGACCCTGAACTTATCGGCGAGGTTGCAGATGTTATTTCGACAGAGGGCAGAGCGAAACACAATAAGCACGTTAAATACGGCGATCATGATATTTTCAAGGGACTCACATTCTGGGCACCCAACATCAATATTTTCCGTGACCCCCGTTGGGGCAGAGGTCAGGAAACCTTCGGCGAAGACCCCTTCCTCACATCCGAACTCGGCGTTTCGTTTATAAAAGGTATACAAGGAGACGGCGAATTTCTCAAGGCAGGCGCTTGTTCAAAGCATTTTGCCGTTCATTCGGGCCCCGAAAAAACAAGACACGGCTTTGATGCGGTTGTTGATATGCACGATATGTGGGAAACATATCTTCCTGCATTTGAAAAGACCGTAAAATCGGGCGTTGCAGGTGTTATGGGCGCATATAACAGAACAAACGGCAAGCCCTGCTGCGCCCATTCATATCTGCTTGTTGACGTTCTCCGCAAAAAGTGGAACTTTGACGGTTATATTGTTTCCGACTGCGGCGCACTCGGAGATATCTATAAATTCCATAAGTTTGTTGAAACAAAAGCGGAGGCTGCTGCGGTTTCTCTCAAGAATACCTGCGACCTTAACTGCGGCGAAACATATGACGCTCTTATTGATGCATATGAACAGGACCTTGTAACCGAGGATGAAATCACGGCGGCGGCTGAAAATCTTTTCACAATCCGTTATCTTCTCGGCGAATTTGAAGAGGTCAGACCTTATTCCGATATCGGATTTGATAAGCTCGACTGCAAGGAGCACAAGGCTCTCAATCTCAGAACGGCAGAGCAGTGCATTGTTCTTCTTGATAACAAGGATAACTTCCTTCCTCTTGATAAGAATACAAACAAAAAGATTGCCGTTGTAGGTCCGAATTCACTTTCTGTTACCGCACTTGAGGGCAATTATAACGGTTATGCATCCGAATATGTTACCGTTGCCGACGGCATCAGACGAGTTTTCGGGGATGCCGAAATCAGCGTTGAAAAAGGCTGCAACTACTGCGACGAATATCTCAACCATTGGAGTGGTTTCCAGAATATGATAAGCGACGGTGTTGCAACCGCCGCCGAAGCGGATATAACAATTCTTGCGCTCGGTCTTGACCAGTCAATCGAGGGCGAGGATACAGGCTTTGATAATGACTACACATCCTGCGGTGACAAACGCACACTTTATCTTCCTGCAACTCAGCAGAAGCTTGCGGAAGCAGTCTGCGATGTTTGTGACAATGTTATCGTTGTTCTTCTCTGCGGAAGCTCAATTGACGTTGGTGAAAAAGTGAGAAAACACGCAAAGGCTGTTATCCACGCATGGTATCCCGGCTCAATGGGCGGACTTGCACTTGCAAATATCCTTGCAGGCGATGCAAATCCCTCGGCAAAGCTTCCCGTCACAATCTACAAGGGCGATCACGATATGCCCGATTTTGAAGATTACAGCATGAAGGGAAGAACCTACAGATACATTGACGGCGATGCTCTTTATCCCTTCGGCTTCGGTCTTTCATATACAAATTATAAATATGATAACGCAAAACTTGTTTTGGCAGACGGCGAAAAGATAACCGTAAGCGCAGAGGTTGAAAATGCAGGCGGTATCGCAGGCAAGGAGATTATTCAGGTTTATGCCGCATATACCGACAGCCGTGTTGCAACTCCGCATTGGCAGCTTTGCTCACTTAAATCTATCAATCTTGAAGCAGGCGAAAAGAAAGAGGTTACTCTCGATATTGACCGCTACTGGATTAAGGCAGTTACAATGGACGGCGAAAGAGTTGACCCCGACGGAAAAGTTACTCTTTACATCGGCGGACATCAGCCCGACAGCGTAAGCAACAAGCTTCTCGGATATTCAGATCTTACAATTGAACTTTAAGATATAAGAAATCCCGTCGGTAACAAATCGAGGGGGTTTTTATTATTTTGCGGGCGATTCGTGAATCGCACGTAAAATTTGCCGACCGCACCTGTTGGTGCGACGGGTCGACGGGTCGCCGACCCCTACAATAATAATTCCGAATTACGCATTCCGAATTGATTTACTGTTTCCTTATTATCCCGTTTTCAAC
>JAZSNQ010000120.1:0-2303 GCA_045536515.1 Acutalibacteraceae bacterium
CGGGCAGGAAATAAAATAAGGAAGGTCATAACCGGGATTATGTTCTCTTGCCATTGAACTTCTCCATGCTTTGAAGCCTTTTCTGTACTTCTCAAGGAGCTTTTCATCGGTTTCAAGAAGGCAGAGACCCCAGAAGGAAAGAGTGGCAAGCATATGGTCGCCGTACATGATATCCTCGGGATAATCAAAGTTCATGGAAAGACTTGCCTGATAAAGTCTGTCAAAATGAGTCTGACAGATATCTGCATATCCGCGTTCATTTATGAGATAATTATAGCTTTCAAGCCACTTACCTTTTTCACCCGTTATCTTCATTGTAACAAGATGATACATAAGAAGCTCGGCAGTATTGAGTGCACCGTCAACCCAGCCAAATTCGGTATGGAAATATGGTTCGCTCCACTTTGCCCAAGTTGTGGGTTCACCGGTGAAATCGTGAAGCTCATAACCGTTATCTATAATATGGTTCATAAGTCCTTTGGCGGACATAATAATAAGCTCGTCAAGCTCGGGGTCATCGCAGGCAAGATATTCATGGGCAAAATACATATTAAGGAAATGATGAGTAATTTCATCGCTGCTTGTATCTGCCTTATAAACAATTCCGTCAATTGTGAAGCCGAGATCGGTATAAAGCTTTGCAAGTCTTTCGGGAACAGGTGCACTTGCATCAATTTCATAACCGACAATATTTTTTTCTTTTGAGCTTGTTGTTTCCACAACGTAAGCCTTACCGTTGTTGATTCTGAAAAACAGTCCGTCATCAGGCACGGGTTCATCGGGAGTATGATAGCTTCTTGCAACAAATCCGTCGCCTCTGCAGGAAATATGCAGAAGAAGAAGGCAGGCTTCAACAGCTTTTGTGGCAATATACTTTGCCTTTACTGTGTCGGGATGGTCAATCCCCTTTTCCTTTTTATAGGTAGCATAGCGCAGAATTTCACCAATTGAAAAACCCGAGGTGAAACTGCCGTCATTATCAGAAGAACCGTAAGGGAGAATTGAATCGAGATTTCTGCCTTCTGTAAGTCGCTTCTGTGCAAACATCCATCTTCGGCTGACATATTTAACGGATTCATCAAGAAGAATGTCCGCTTTTTCTTCCATGCTTATCGAGCGCATTTCAATATAAGCGGCACCTGTTTCGGTAAGCACCCAGACATTATCTCCATCGGGCAAAATCGCCTTGACATTATTATCAAGCAAATCTCTGTCAGCACTGAAATACATAACGATATCTTCTTCTCGCTGAGCATTTTTATCGTATCTTGTAAGACCGTTTGATGCACCGTACCATTCAATATCACCTGTTTTGGCATAGCAGGTATAATCCTTCTTTTTTGAAGGAAGAGGATACGGGAAATCGGTTAGGTCGGGTTTTTCACTGACAGCTGTCATAAGATTTGCAGGAATCTTCTCATCCCCGAGTTTATAGAAACTGCAAAATCTGCACACATGGTTTTGAAGCTTGTAAGGTAATGACATATCTTCACCTCTATTTAAATATATTCATTTCTAATATAACAGAATAAGTAAATATATGCAACATAAAATTTAATTTTAATTATATTTACTTTTTAATGCTCCAATGATATAATTGATAATCATTAAACTAAAAGGTGTTTTATGCTGAATTTCAAAAAAATCGAAAGAGAAGATTATAAGATATTAAAAGCATATTTTAACAGTTATCCTGCAAGGCAATGCGACCGTTCTGTGGGGACTATCATCATGTGGCACGAATATTACCGCAATTATTATGCCGTAACAGACGGGACTCTTATTCTTCTGTCAAAATTTAAAAATCAAAACTGTTTTTCATTTCCGATAGGAAAAAACATTCCGGGAGGACTTGATGCAATTGACGAATACTGCGAAGCAAAAAACATCCCCTGTGTAATGTGTTCGGTCAACAAAAATGAACTTCCCGTTCTGTTCAAGAGATACTTTTATTGTGTTGTTGAGCCCGACAGGGATATGTTTGATTATATCTATGACAAAGATTCCCTTATGAATCTTTCGGGTAAAAAATACAGCACACCGAGAAACCATATCAATAAATTTTTAAAGCTTCACGCCAACTATGAATTTCTGCCAATAACGAATGATATTATTCCTGATATCATCACTTTCACAAAAAACTTTTCATTCAATTCCGAAAAAGATGATATTGCGGATTACGAGCTGAGAAAATGCATTGATGTTCTTGAGAATTACGAGGAATACGGAATGCTCGGCGGAGTTCTCAGGGTTGACGGAAAGGTTATAGGCTATTCTGTCGGCGAAATAATCGGTGATACTCT
>JAZSNQ010000281.1:0-1661 GCA_045536515.1 Acutalibacteraceae bacterium
CAAGCGGCAAAAGAAAACAACATTGCAAGTGCGAGAAGAACCGCAAGTAATTTTTTCATATTGTAATATCTCCTTTGTTTTATTTATGCCCAAGGATCTTCTTCTACGGGCACACGGATATCCGAAAGACATTGGATTTCAACCAGAAACCACTGACCTGTTGAGGGCTTTCTGCGAAGTTTCATCGGTCTCGGGTTATCCGCACCTCCGCTTCTGACATAGAGCGTTGCCCAATCTTCATTATCGAAGGAATAAGGATTTTCGATAACGGTAATTTTATAGGGCACGTTGGGCTTATAGCTGTTCTGCGGAGTTGCACCCTCAAAATATGAGCGAGCCTTATAGCCTTCCGAGCCGAGATGCTCTTTGATAAATTGCTTTTCAAAGCCGCTGACCTCGCCCGGACCTTTTAAGAAGTTGAGCATTTCAATTGTTGTGTCGGGATTGTGCTCGTAGTTACACAAAGCCGCAAGGGTAAGTGCCGTTGTTTTGAAGGCGGAATCAAGATTTGCTTCGGGCAGAGCTTTAAGCTCGGCAACATTTGTCGGAAGTGAAGCAAAGGTAAAGGTTTCGGTGTGGTTTCTGCCCTTGCCTACTGACTGCACGGCATTGTTCACCGCCTTGTTAATTCCTTGTGAAATCTCTCTTTTAAGTGCGGATTCTGCCTGCCTTTTAAGTGAATCAAATAATCCCATTGGTAATACCTCCTATTCTTTGATAAATCTGTAACTCATAAAGGTAAAATATCCGCTTTCGTCAAGCGCCTTTACCCATGTTTCTGCTTTTTCGTCAAAAAACTCACCATTAATTCCTGTATCGTACCAAAGCTCACCGTCACGCAGTTCCCACTGCATTGGTGAATCGGCAATCATACCGTCAACAAGAGTGAAATAACCAGCCGCAACCGCTTCGTCAACCTCAGCCTGAGACACGCCTTCAGGCAGGGGCATCAGCATATACATTTTGCCGTCATCGCATATTTTAATCTGCATACCGATAATCTTTTTGCGCTCCTTCATTTCTTCGGCAACGGCATCTTCATCTGTTTCATCTATGTAAAGCATAGGTGAAGCAAGATACCCCTCTGCTGTCAGATAAACAAGCTCGTCATTATCGTTGAATACTCCTATTGAGTGAAATTTCCACTTGCCGATAAAATCCATATATTTTCCTCCATAGCTAGTTTTGCTTGTTTTCTGTCTGCTTCGGCTTTTCTCTTCGTTCAATGTTGTTATAAAGGAAATTGTCCGCACTTCCTGTTATAACCATACTGCCCGGTCGGGTATAAACTGTTGCATTTTCCTGCATTTTTACCGACTTGTTTTTTGAGGCAATGCCGTTAATGATAAAAAAACCGACAAGCAGACCTATCAGAAGCGAAACGGGTAGCCATATAATTGAAACGCCGTCCTTTTCTTCGCTTGCGCCTATTGTATCAGTATCGTTATTCAAAGGCTCCTCGTCATTAACATATCCGCCCGAATAGCCGTTTTCAAGATATTCGGCGCCAAGCTCATAGCAGGCATAAATTCCGCCGTAATAGCTGTCATTGCTGTCATACGCATCAATCATACTGTCAACGGCGGCATCGCTGAAATATTCATCTGCGTTTCCCGAAGTGAATACGGAATATGTTTTGTTCCAATCATCGTGAACGATTA
>JAZSNQ010000165.1:0-14243 GCA_045536515.1 Acutalibacteraceae bacterium
ATCCTTCTGAGAACCCCAGTCATCGGAAATATGTATCATATCCGCACCGAGAGAAATACACTTGTCGGCAAAGCGGATTGTCCACTCAGCCTGCCGTCTGTAAAGCTCACAAAGCTCTTCAGGGTAAAGTGCGGTGTATAAAAGATGGTTTTCAATGCCGAAAACCGTGTTGAAATGTTCAAAAAGACCGGGAGTCTGCATATAGCAGAAGCGTTCTCTTTCCTTATGATGAGCAATTTGTTTTTTGACTTCTTCATAATCCGCATCGTTATCGGGGGAAGTAAAAAGGTCATAATCAAGAAGAATATCAGGAGTAAGCTCATCATGCTGCCTTCTGATTTCATCAAATGAATTGCCGTCAAATGACCACGGACCGCCAAAAATATGCGCCGCATCAAATTCAAATCTGTCCTCAAAAGCTTCAACGCTTCCGAATTTTGCCGATATTTCATCTTTAAGATTTTCTTTTATCCATCCGTAAATCGGCTGACGGTCGTTTTCTTTGCCGAGAATTGCATTATAAACTCTTTCAGTACCGTTCATAGTATCACCTAAAATCCGAATCGTTATTATTTATCACAGCGAATCAATCCGTTTCATCAAATCAGTGACGGATAGTTTTACCATTTACAGAAGAACCTGTAAAACTTCATTGTCATTGTCAAAAGGTAATGTAATACAGTGATATTTTCGCATTAATCAAGAGTTATGAAATCACAGGTTTTTCTTGAAATCGGAATAAAGAAATAAATTTTTTTCATAATTATCACCATCTGTTACAGTTTAATATCTTTTTTAAAAATTATATCATATTTAATTATAAATTGCCACAAAAAAGATGCCTCCGAAGCGACATCTTCTTATAATTGTTTATTGCAGTGTTTATCAAATAACAGAATGAAAGCGCAGAAATTCTTTTTGTCATGTCGGTGATATCATTGCCATTGCTCTGAATATATGCTGCCGTAAACAGAACACCTGCTGCTGAATATGTTGTGCGGTCAAAAAAATATGCATCAAATCCGTGCTTTTATTCAAGCTTGAACGTTCAATGCATTCTTTTATGTTGAGTTTTGTCGCTTGATATGATAAACTTGAAATATATAAACAAGTAATATCTCTGCGGTTATTTCGGATTTTTGTCAAGCATGGTCAGGGATATTGCAAATCTTGAATCAAAGTCAGGTGAAAAAATGAAAATTGCACTTTTAGGTGAAAATCAGCTACAGTTTTCAAAAGTTTATACTCCTGAGGTATTAAAAAAGCTCGGTGAATACGGTGAGTTTTCTCCGAGAATAAACAAAAAGAATATTGATGAATACAGAGAGTTTCTCAAGGGCTGTGAAATCGCTTTTGCCACCTGGGGTATGCCGCAGTTTACAAAAGAAGAAATAGCCGAGTATATGCCTGACCTCAGGGCGGTTTTTTATTCTGCAGGTACGGTGCAGTATTTTGCAAGACCTTTCCTTGAAAGCGGAATAAATGTTTTTTCCGCCTTTGCTGCAAATGCCGTTCCCGTTGCGGAATATACATTTGCACAGATTACTCTTGCGGCAAAGGGGTATTTTCAGGCAGCTAAAAATTATCGCATCTTTCCTTTGCGTTCCTTTGCTTTTGCGAATTCGGCGACTGGTAATTTCGGATGCAAGGTTGGTCTTGTGGGTCTTGGCGCAATCGGAAAAATGGTTGCGGAAAGACTCAAGGCTCTTGATGTTGAGGTTTATGCCTGCGACCCGTTTGTTTCAAAGGAAACGGCAGATGAAATGAACGTTACCCTTGTTGATATGGAAACTCTTTTCAGCGAATGTGACATTATCAGTAACCACCTTGCCAACAAGCCCGAGCTTGAAAATGTTTTCAACTATAACCTTTTCAAAAGAATGAAAAAGCGTTCCACTTTTATAAATACAGGCAGGGGAGCACAGGTTGCGGAATATTCTCTGGCACTTTCTCTTCTTCTTCATCCGTCAAGAACTTTTGTTGCCGATGTTCTTAAAAGAGAAAAATTCCCTTATATAAATCCGCTTTTCTGGGTGCCCAATGCAATCCTCACGCCGCATATCGCAGGCAGCACAGGTAACGAGCCTCAGCGAATGGCTTATTATATGATGGAAGAAATGGAGAGATTCCTTTCTGATGCCCCTACACACTATGAAGTAACACTCGAAGCTCTTGAGAGGATGGCGTGAGCATATGATTTCAAAAGATGATTTTGTAAAAGATTTTACGGAAACGGCGTGTTAAACACAGAAACAGGAGTGCGGTGAGTTGCGGATGATGAGAAAACAACACGCCGGGTTGTACGAGCTTTTTTACCTTTTGTGTTGTCAATCAAAATTATCCGTGATATAATATGTCTGATATGAAAATAAGGAGAGGTTTTATGAGCGTTGGTACGGCACGGACTGATAACAAACTTAAGCTGAAAGCCGAAAAAGAAATCCGCAAGTGGGAAAAGCAGAAAAAAGGCTCGGATAAAAAGACCTATTTTGCTTATCTCATATTCATAATTACTCTTATCTATGCCACCGATGAAATCGCATCGCAGATAGGCATGCTTATGAAGAGCGAAATTGCTGCCGATCTTTTTGCAAAACACGGTGACAGTTCGGTAGGTATGCTCGATCTCGTTTCTGCGCTTGCAATTCCGTTTCAGGCTGTAGGTCTGCTTTACAGACCCCTTGCCGACCGTTGGGGCAGAAAGAAATTTCTTATTATCAACACATTCGGTATGAGTTTTTCATTGCTTCTCATATTCCTTTCAAATAATCTTGCACTTTATTTTATTGGTGCTTGTTTGATTCAGTTTTTTGTTCCTCATGATATGCACGTTGTTTACATCATGGAATCTTCGCCCTCAAAACACAGAGCTCGTGTTTATTCAACAATTAAATTTTTTGCTAATATGGGCGTTATGCTTGTTCCGCTTCTCCGTCGCTGGCTTATAAGCACAGCAGGTGACTCCTACGGCTGGAGAATGGTTTATTTTATTCCTGCAATTGTAGGTCTTGTTGTCAGCTTTATTGCACTTCTCGGAGCAAAAGAAACACCGTCATTCGTTGAGTCAAGACTCAATTATCTTCGTATGTCCGATGAAGAAAAGCTTGCTCTCAAAAACAGCAAGAAGGCTGAAAATAAACAAGGCGGACTTGTTCCCGCATTCAGATTTGCCCTCGGACACAAACAGCTTCGTTGGCTTTATGTTGTTTCGGCGCTTGCAAATATAGGTTTCTATGCAAGCATAAACTATGAGCCTATTCTTACTTACGGCTATGAAGACAGCGGAATTTCTGCCGCAGGAGATGCTGTTATAACTGCTCTTGTTCTCTTTCCGATAGGTTCGGCAATTGCGCAGGTTCTTATGGGATTTATTTCTGACTGGAAAGGCAGAAAAACAGCGGCAATTATCACTGCATTCAATTGTCTTGTCGGTTTTCTCGGCTTTTCAATCGGCGCAAAGAACGGACTTAATCCTTCTGTTGCAGGCTTCCTTTGCGGCGTATTTGTAGGCAGTTATTATTCAATCAATGATGTTCTGATTATGATGATAGGGGAGTCTGCTCCCACTAATCTCCGTTCATCAGCAATCTCGGCACAGTATATCGTTACCGCTATCGGCTACGGTATTTCGCTCGGTGTCGGTACACTTTGTGCAATCAGACTCGGCAACAGTCTTATCGGCACGGCAACTCTTTGTATGCTTGTTCCCGGCTTTGTTTCGGCACTTGTTGTTCTGTTTAAAAATGTCGGTGAAACCAAAGGCATTGATATGGATACCGTAACGGGTGCGGAATGGGATTGATAATCATAATATAAACAGAATCTTCCGGTAAAGCTTTGAATGCAACCGGAAGATTTTTATTATAATAATTCAAAAATCGCTGTTCTGTGTTTTGAGATATTTACAGTAATTGTATCTGTTTTGCATTCGGAAAACTCAATGTCCGAAAGTGCTCTGACGGTATATTCTGAAGGAAGATTCAAGGTTATCTCCCCGTCTTTTGCAGCGTGGATTCCGAGAAAACCGTTTCCGCAATAAATAACATTACCATCGGAATTATAGCAATGAACACCAGATGAAACAAGAAAATCACGCAGTTCATCTTCTTCATAAAACGGTTTTTCAATGCTTGACTGAATACAGGGGATGTTCATGTTCTGACAAAGTCTTATCGCATTCATTCCGGTTTCAGACGGAACCGGTGCGGTGAAGATTGCCGCACGGTATTTGTGAAGCACTTTTTCCGCATCCTCAACCATACACAAATCAAAAGGAATGCCTGTAATTCCCATTCTGACTCTTATATGATTAACGGTGTTGCAAAGATAACTTCCTCTCGGAATGTTAAGATATGCTTTTTCGTCGATAAAAACAACGGTTTGTGCTGAAGGGTAAATGCCGGAATTCTTTTCTTTTGAATATTCTGCAATATCTTTTAATTTTTTCAGTTCCGACATAATTTCTTTGCTGTGATACCATCCGCCCCACATATCAAACCACCAGACTCCGCTGCCTTTTGTGATTTGATGGGCGAATGCTTTTTGAATTGCGGAAACCGATAATTCAGGTGTGTCGGGACCGCACCACACGGTTTTATTGCCGTTTTCATCATAAAGATCATAGATGTTGTCAGGATAACTTCCGGGGCGGGAATCCTGCATTCTTCGGGTCAAATGTGTTCTTATGTCGCATTCAACAAAATAAAGCTTGCCGTGAATTTTAAGAGATTCGGCTGTGAGCATATCACCCCAGTCAACGCCGAGATTTCTGTTATCATCATAACAGCAAGGAGAAGAAAAAAAGTCAATATAAGGAGAATCGATAATAAATCTCAGACCGTGCAGACCGTAAAGATAGTCGCTGACATAGGCATTATAACCGTAGAATACTCCCACAATCTGTTCGTCGTTTATGTATTCCTTAAGTGCTTTTGAGAAGTGTTCAACAGTTTTTGCTGCTTTTTCACAGCAGAATTCACCGAAAAGGCTGACAGTTTTATTATAAATTCCGCTGCTGAAATCACTCTTTATGAATGTGGTAAAATCTGAATTCCCATGTCTTTCATTCATCCAAAGATGAAATTTTTTCAGACCCGTTTCCGAAAAAGAAGCGAAAAGATCATGGTGCATCCATTCCTGAGTGATTCCTCCGCAAAGCTGATAACCCGCAATTCTGTCAGAATAGTCGGCAACACGAATGTGCGAAACAAGCCTGAACAGCAACTCTGCGCCGTCACGCAGAAACAACTCGGAATAAAGGGATTCTCTTTTTGCTGTAGGAGTTTCAACCGTTTCATCAGGATTGTTTTCAATCCACCAACGCGGCATGGCTATATTTATTCTCGGGAAAATAAAAGCATCGGGACATTCCGAAAGAATACGGTGAACCGTTGAATCAAACTCGGCATAATCGGGTTCATCTTTTTCAAAAACACCTGTTCTGAACGGAGAGAAGCCGGTAAAATTGTTTATCGGTAAATCAGTGAAAGAAACATTCACAAAAAACATTCTGTATCCCGCGTTTAAAAAATCTGTATATTCGGCACATTCTTCAAAATAAGCCGTGTAGGCAAGAGGAGAGTGCAGATTTCCGTTGATGCTGATATAAGGAATATTATTTTTGAATTCTATTTTGCTTTCCGGCATAAAACATCACCCGTCTTCGGTAATATCAGTTTTCAGCTTTATTGTAACAGCGTAAAAATAAACTGTCAATTGTATTTTAGTTAAAGGTTGCTTTGTTTGTATTGCTTTTTTGGAAATCTGTGCTATACTGAAATTGTCAGGATTTGAATAAAGGGAGGCAATAAAATGAGCAGAAAAAAGAATGTTATCATCCGCATACTTTCCGTTGTTCTGGCAGTTGTTTTGTTTGCATCATCATCACTCGGTGCGTTTGCGGCAAGTCTTGTTTCGGAAGAAACAACCGCAAAATCGGTTGAAATTGCAAACAAGATTGAATCCGAAGGTATTGTTCTTCTTAAGAACGAAGACGATGTTCTGCCCTTAAAAAACAAAAAGGTCAATGTTTTCGGTGCAGCTTCCTGTTCAATTGCATTCGCAGGTGCGGCAGGCTCGGGTGCGGTGCGTTCATCCGATGCGATCGGATTCTATGATGCACTCACCAATGCAGGCATAGAATATAACAAAGACCTTTATAATGCTTATGCAAGATACACATGGACAAGCTTTGATGCAGGGTTTATCAGCTATGTCATAACTGTACTCAAGCAATTTTTCAGCGGCGGTCAGTCGGAAATGCCAGTAAACAGAATCAGCAAATCTCTTTTTGAAAAAGCTCTTGATTATTCACAGACTGCAGTTATCGTTATCGGCAGAGTAGGCACGGAAATGAAGGATTTGAGTGTTGAAGATCTTAATCTCACCGATGATGAAAAAAAGATGATTGACAAAGTCTGTACGTCATTCCCCGAAGTTATTGTTGTTTTCAACATTTCAAACATAACCGATATGTCGTGGCTTGAGGATTATGACAGCATCAAGGCCGCAATGATTATGTGGCTTCCGGGCGAAGTGGGAACAGACAGCGTGGGAAAGGTTCTTACGGGTGAAGTCAATCCCTCGGGCAAGCTTGTTGATACAATATCTTATGATATCGAAGATCATCCCGCGTCCGAAAACTTCGGAAATTATATGTATAAAAATATTATCGGTATACCCAAATACTTTGTTAACTACAACGAAGGGATTTATGTTGGTTACAGATATTTTGAAACCTTTGCACCCGAAAAGGTGCAGTATCCTTTCGGCTACGGTCTTTCCTACACGGATTTTGACTGGGATATTAAGAGTTACAAAGCCGATGATGAAGAAATAACCGTAAAAGTCAAGGTTAAAAATACAGGCGATGCAGCAGGCAAGGATGTTGTTCAGGTTTATTTTTCCGCACCTTATTATGATGGCGGAATCGAAAAGAGTGCGATAGAGCTTGCCGCATACGGAAAAACAAAGCTTCTTAACCCCGGCGAAAGCGATACTCTTGAAATTTCGTTCAATGTTGAAGATATGGCATCCTACGATTCCGAAACAGAACAGGCATGGGTGCTTGATAAGGGTGAATACAAAATTCATGTTGCCCATGATGTGAGATCATTTGAAAAAACATATAAGTACAATGTCAGCAAAAAGGTTGTTTATAAAACAGACAGCTATTCGGGCAATGAAATAAAGAACTTGTTTGAGGCTGCAGAGGGTGACCTTGTTTATCTTTCACGAAGCGATGCAAAAGGTACTTATCCTGCTCCTCCCACAGATTACAAAGCACCTTCCGAGGTTAAAAACAGCGATAAACGACCTGATCCCGTAACCGAGGGTGAAGTTCCGAAAACAGGTGTAAAGTATAAAGACGGAGTTATTACTCTCAGCGATGTTGCAAAAGATGACTCTCTCTGGGATGCATTTCTTGACCAGCTTACCGTTGATGAAATGATCAGTCTTATTACCGATTGCGGATATGAAACAACCGCACTTGACAGACTTGGTATTCCCGGTACATCCGATAATGACGGTCCGTCATGCGTTAAGGGAAGAGGCGGACTTCTTTATACCGATTCGGGTCTTGCGTTCCCCGTTGCAACCGCACTTGCCTGCACGTGGAATGATGAGCTTGCCGAGGAATTCGGTGAGATTATCGGAGAAGAAGCAAACCAGCTGGGCACTCATGTGTGGTATGCTCCGGGATGCAATATTCACCGCAGTCCTCAGGGCGGCAGAAACAACGAATATTATTCCGAAGATCCGCTTCTTTCGGGCAGAATGTCTGCAGCGGTAACAAGGGGGGCGCAGTCAAAGGGACTTGTTGTTACTGTTAAGCACTTTGCGGCAAACGAACAGGAAACCAACCGTCAGTCAAACGGTCTTTATACATGGCTCAATGAACAGTCACTCCGTGAAATCTACCTTGAACCGTTTGAAATTTCGGTGAAAGACGGCAAGGCAAAGGGTATTATGTCTGCTTATAACAGAATAGGTACTGAATGGTGCGGCGGAAGCAAGGCTCTTATTACCGACCTTCTTCGTGAAGAATGGGGCTTTGACGGCTTTGTTATTACTGATGCGAGTATTGACCTTACAGGTGAAGGTTATCTTGATCCTGCACTTGCGGTTTACGCACGCAACAGCGGAATACTCACAATGCTTTATGTTATTTCTGCACCGCAGACAATCCTTTCGCTTAAACTCGCATATATGAAAGACCCCATAGGTATGGGCAACGCAATGCGTCTTTGCGTATATGATATCTGCCGAATGAAGATGGAAACAGCCGCATTTACGGTCGAATAAAAGAATAGTGTTTCAAAACACCTGTACGGTTTGCCGTGCAGGTGTTTTTTGCATAAAAAATAAGGGCAGGCAGGAATAGTCTGTTACAAACAGAATAATAATGTAGATAAAAATAGTGAGGTGATATTTTGAAAAAATCATTGAAGCTGTGGCAGATTGTAGGCTTTGTATTTACGGGAATCTGGGGTGTTGTTCTTCATTTCCTTTATGATTGGACAAATAAAAGCTTAATTGCCGCGCCGTTTTCGGCAGTAAATGAATCTGTATGGGAGCATATGAAACTTCTGTTTTTACCGATGTTTGTATTTGCTTTAATTGAATACGGTTTTATTGGCAGAGATAATAAAAATTTCTGGTGTGTCAAGCTTTGGGGCGCAATAATCGGTTTGCTTTTTATTCCGATTGTTTATTACGGTTATACAGGAATTTTCGGCGTTAATGCTGATTGGTTAAATATTGTTATTTTTTTTGTTGCGGCAGCGATTTCATACTTTCTTGAAAACGTACTTTATAAAAACAGAACGGTATGCAGTTCGCAGATTGTTGCTTTTTTAATTCTGTGCACTATCGCTTTGCTTTTCATCATTCTGACTTTTGTTCAACCACGTATTCCTATTTTTCAAGACCCTGCAACAGGCGGTTACGGAATATAATAATTGTTCAAAAATAAACAAATCTGCAATAAAAATATTTACAATTGCATTTTTGTTTGGTATAGTTAAAGTATCAAACAAAGGAGACAGACCTATGAAAGCAAAAAGAACCGTTGCGTTTCTGACTGCGTTGATTATGACAGTTTCGTTTGCAGGCTGCAAGAACGATAGAACGCAGGACCCAAATTCTGATATTACGGCAGAAAAAACAACACAGGAAATAATTGAAGATGTTATAAACGAAGAAGTTTTACGGACAACTGCTGTTTCGGCCTCAGAAAAAACAACAGAATCCGTTTCGGATATAATTGATAATACGAAATTATCAACTGCGGCTGTTTCGGTCAAAAATCCTTCCGGAATGTCTGAGGCTGAGATAATTGAAGCATATAAAAATGCTGCTCTTAAATCAGAATCGGCTGTCACATCTCAGCATTCTGTTGAAATAACAAATATTATTATAAACGGAGAAGAACTCGGAAGCGGATTTGATTTTATCAAAAAAATCATCAACACCTTTATTTCAAACAACACCGAGGATTCAAAAGGAATAACCGGCGGATATAAAAATCTTACGGAAAACGATGCACTTTCCGTAAAAGCGTACGCAGTTGGTAATAATACGGCGATAGAGATGGTTATGAAAAATCAGACTGACGGTGCAAAAACCGATGTTCATTCGGGCAGCGTCGGCCATGCGATTGATGTTGTCGGTGATATAAGTGTTGTTACCAACGAACTTACCGAACTCGGTCTTCCGATTGAAATTCCGAGCGAATCAACATCTATTCATTATACAAATCCCGTTGCGAAAGTTCTTGTTGACGGCAACGGAAAAATAATAAAAGGAACCTGGAGCTATACCGTTGAAATAAGGCTCAGGAATTATAAGGTTTTCGGAACAAATGTTGAAAGTTCCTCGATTATTATGAACAATTTAATTACTGTTAACGGCGGATTCTGATAATAATGCCTTCTGTTTTTGAGCAGAAGGCATTTTTTTTGTTGCAATTTATATATAACTGGTAGTATAATCAAATTATTAATCCGAAAGGAGTATAACCGTGAAAAAATTTTTGAAATTATTTAGCCTTATAATTGCAGTTGCGATTGTTTTGGTTTCATTATCTTTGTTTTCGTATGCATCCGAAACAGGAATTACCTATTATGTCGACTCCGTAAACGGCAACGATGAAAACGAAGGTACGGACATAAATAATCCCGTCAAAACCGTTGACGGACTTGTCGGTGCGATATTTGCACCGGGAACAAAGATTCTCTTCAAAAACGGCGGAGAATATGATTGTGCCGCAACGCTTTCATGCAGCGGTACAAAAGAAAACCCGATTGTTATTTCTTCCTATGGCGAAGGTGAAAAAGCCATACTCAAAACGGATGCAAGAGCTGAAATTCTCCGTTTGTTTGACTGTTCATATATAACGGTATCCAATCTTCATTTTGTTGCGCCCAACGGCGGCGGAATATGGATTGATACATATAATCAGACATCCGAAGGTATAGTTATAGATAATGTTTATTTCACGGATATGCAGAATTATAAAGTTCACAGCCGTGATGACTTTTCAAACGGTGCTGCATCTGCAAGAGCCGCGGTAATGGTCAAGGGTCTTCCGGCAAAATCAAGATATGCCGTAAATGACATCACAATCACTAACTGCGAAGTTTATAACTGCGGAAACGGTTTTTTGATATGGGGTTCATGGAACGATGCTCAGGCACCCTGGTGCGAAGAAGATGAAATTGACCCGATATACAACGAAGGTTTGCTTATCAAAAACTGCTATTTACATGAAATGGATGCCGAAGCGGTTGTTGTGGGAATATGCAAAGGTGCGCTTGTTACCCATTGCAGGGCAATAAACTGCTGTCAGGGCGAAGGTGTTGACGAAAACGGAGAGATAGAGTATTTCACAGCAGCAATGTGGTTCTGGGGAAGTGAAAGCAGCACCATTCAGTATTGTGAAATCGCCGGTCAGAAAAATGTGGGCGACGGAATGGCTGTTGACTTTGACTCCCATACAAACAACTGCACATATCAGTATATCTATTCTCATGATAATATTCGTTTCATGTGTAACTGTCCGAACTACAGCGGTCATAACGGCAACACCGTCAGATACTGCCTTTCCGTAAATGACAATAAAGGCAGGTCAACAACTGCCGTCGGAGCTCAGGGTGAACACAATTTCAGTTTTTATAACAATACGATAATAAATTGCGGCGAATTTCAGATAAAAAATCTTTATAATGCATATTTTGTCAACAATATCATTGTTCCTGCCGATGGTGCGACCATAGCCTATGATATTGACCCTTCGCGAAATAACATTATTAAAAATAATTGTTACTACAAAGTGGCAAATCCTCTTGTTGATATTCTCTCAAAGAATACCGTTCCGGGTTTTGCAGGAGAGGATTATTCTGATTACATGAGTTTTGTTCTTTCAGAGGATTCGCCCCTTATCGGTGCCGGAATTGAAATTGATGATGATTGTTTAACAGACTTTTTCGGCAACAAAATCACAAGCAACAATATCGGCTGCTATGCGGGTAACGGTGTTGATGTTGAATATAACGGCGAAAACATTTTACAAAGAATAGTGAGAATGATTCTTGATTTCTTTGAAACTCTGAAACACGAAATCATAGTAATTTTTGACTGATAATGAGGTGGAAAAAATGGATAAAAAAATTCTTAACATTTTAACGTACGACCATGGCGGATTTGTTCTTTGGGGCAATGAAGTCAAGCCCAGACTGCGTAAGATTTATGAGTGGATGGAGAAATATCCGAAGCTCAGAATAGGACTTGACTATGAATCTTTTACTTTCGACGAGTTTTCTGAAAAAGACCCTGAAATCGTTGAAATGATAGGGGATTTGCTGAAAAAGTATCCGGACCGTATCGGTCTTGGTGCAACAACCTACGGTCAGCCGCTTTCAATGTTTGTTTCGGAGGAATCCAATGTCCGTCAACTTACATATGCCGTTCGCACAAATCTCGGTTATTTCGGTGTTACGCCTCCCGTTTATGCCATTTCGGAATTTGCGCTCAACAATCAGACTCCTCAGCTGATTTCAAAGTGCGGTTACAAAGCGGCAATTATGCGTTCGCACGTAATGGGCTACGGCTATACCAAAACCTTTGATTCCGCATGGGGCAGATGGATAGGTAAGGATTCAACCGAAATTCCTGCCGTACCTGTTTATGACGGAATGGGCAGAGGATTTAACTGCACAACTCTTGACAACTGGATTCTTTCGCGTTGGTCGGAGGGCGAAGCCGGTTATAACCTTGAAGATTTTGAGGAAATATTCAAAAAATATGAGCCTCTTCTTGCTTCAAGATATGATGATCTCACTCAACCCATAGAGAAGCTTACCGATTATATTGAAAATAAAGATAATTACAGATATGTTCTTCTTGAAGACCTTCCCGAACTTTACGGTGAAGCGGTTGACGAGCTTAAAACCGAGGATAACGATTTCCATGTGCAGATGCCTTGGGGCTATTGCGGCAACGAAATTTTCAACGGTATCAGACAGAGCGAGGTTGATACTCTCACAGGCGAAAAGCTTAACGCCTTTTCCGTTATGCTCGGCGGTGATTCCATGCAGAAAACTTCTGAGAAAGCATGGAAATATCTTCTTGCCGCACAGCATCACGACGTAACAATCTGCGGACTTCTTGACCTTTCAAGAAAATTTATTCCCGAATCACTTAAGAATTCGGCAGAAGTCAAGGCGAAATCCCTTGATGTCATCAAAGGCAGATTTGCGAATGAAAACGGCGATTCGCTTCTTGTTATTAATCCGCAGTCATTCGAGGTTGATGAATGGCTTGAAATTCCTGCAGATAAAGATATCTGTGCTTATGACGGCGAAACTGCGCTTGAATGCGCAATGTTTGAAGCAGACAGCAAAAAACTTCTGAATGTTCATGTTGTTGTTCCGCCTCTCACCGCTAAAAGATTTGACATAAAACAAGAAACACCGAAAGCGGTCAACACATATTCCTATGATGCGGAAAACGGCATTCTCACAACTCCCGTATACCGTGTAAAGCTCACCCCGTCAGGTATTGCATATATTGATGAGTTGAAAAATAACCGCCGTATTTACGATAACGGAAACGGAGCTCTTTTCAGTGCATGGGTTAATAACGAGGAGTGCTTCTCAAGCGGAATATGGACTGTTAATGTGTTTTCAAACGGTGCAAAAGCTTTTCAGATTGGTGAAATAGGCGGCATACCGTTCAGATTTGAAATGAGCTTTGCGGGAAACCGTGCAAGAATTGACTGCAAGAGCCGTTTTAAAATGAATAACGAACTTGTCGGAAGAACCGATATCACTCAGGGCAGACCCGTGCCTCTCACCCTCAACGGACATCATCAGGAGGACAAGCTCTGCTTTGTGATGAATCTTTGCCTTGATAATGACAGACGTATGGTGCGTGACCTTCCCTTTGCAATTTCCGATTGGAACGGCGCGCTTCGCAAAACCGAAGAGTATTGGTATCCCAACGACAGAATTCTTGTTGATACCGAAGTTTCTCCCGAAGAATCCTTCAACTCCACAACATACATGCAGGGTATCTATTGGCTTGCAATGCGTGATAAGAATAACGGTATGGCTGTTTTTAACAGAGGATGCATGGGCAGTGCCGTTCAGGGAAACAAGCTTCTTATTCCCCTCATTTATTCAAATGAATATATGTGCGGAACACGTATTCTTGAAGGTGTTTTTGAAAATGAATTTGCTCTTCTTCCGTTCAGTGATATTTCGGATGCGGAAATTCACCGTCAGTCAATGAGCTATAACTATATGCCGGTTGCCGATGTTATCGGTAAGGGTAACGGTAATTTGAATGAATTTGCACCTGCAAAGTTTTCGTCAGACGGCGGTGAGGTTGTTCTCACGGCTTTCTATCCCGAAGACGGTGCAATGTTTGCCCGTTTCTGCAATTTCTCGGATGATAATGCAACAGCCGAATTCAGAATTGACGGCGAAATGCATGAAACAGATTTGCTTGGTAATGAAACCGAAAAAATTTGCTGCGGCAGACTTTCCTTTAAACCCTGGGAAATTAAAACAGTAAAAATTATATAAAAACTGTTGACAAATTAATTTTGCGGTGTTATTATTGTTTGCAAGAAAAGCGATGACGAAGAAGGCAGAGTTGTAAAGCTTTCAGAGAGGCGGCGTTTGGTGCGAGCCGTCAGCAGAGCAGTTCAATGCTATCACTTCCGAGCCGAAGCTCCGAAC
>JAZSNQ010000247.1:0-3291 GCA_045536515.1 Acutalibacteraceae bacterium
AGACTTGCAAAAAGAAAAACATTATGATAATATAATATGCGTTCGATAAGAGCGCATATTAATATGCTGCTATGGCTCAGGCGGTAGAGCGCATCCTTGGTAAGGATGAGGTCGGCGGTTCAATTCCGCCTAGCAGCTCCAGAAAAAAGCACTTCCATATGGAAGTGCTTTTTCTGTTATATCCACTTGTCAGGAATGCTTGCTTTATGATAAAATATATTATGCAGAAGGTTGTTTCGATTTGACAAGCTTATAGATTATCGGCGGGAGAGCAGAGGCAAGAATCACTGCTGCACAAAAAATAATATGTGCCTCAGAAAAACCCACAGGTCTTGTATTTCCGTAAAACTCCTTGAAAAAGGCTTCAAAAACTGCTAATGCTGGCATTGCCGGAATCATAAACAGCAAAAGAACAAAGGAAATGTATTCCTCAAATCCAAGACCTAAATATTGATTTACCCAAAGAAAAAGAAAAGAAGCTGAAGGAATAATCAGAAACAAATATGAGCCGAAGAAAAGTGCATCTTTATCTTTTCTTTTGCAAATCACGGCAAATACAACCGAGTAAACAATTAACAAAAGCGGAAATACAAGCGTTATCAGTCTGCTTTCCGTAGGAAGATAAATATAGTCAACCAAAAAAGGCATTCTTCCTGCCGAAAAAACACCCAATGCCCAGACTGCAAGCGTTATTACAGCGCCGAGAAAAAACTGTTTTGTGTCAGAATGCTTTTTATTTGCCATATTACCACTCCTTTCCTTATTTTAATTATATCACGGCACAAACTTTATTGTATTACGGAAATATTAAGATTAAATTACAAATAATTACAAAAAAAGGTGACGAAATGAAAACCGAAATCAATATTATAGCTCATATTCATACCGATTTTTCTTCAAAATTCGGTATTCCGCGCCAAAGCGGACTTGTTGATGAGCTTGAAGCAACGATAATTTTTGAACCCGAATACCGCAATCCCGATGCACTTCGCGGAATCGAAGAATATTCGCATTTATGGCTTCTGTGGCAGTTTTCGGAATGCACGGATAAGGAATGGACTCCGACGGTAAGACCCCCAAGGCTCGGCGGCAACAAAAGAATGGGTGTTTTTGCAACACGCTCCCCTTTCAGACCGAACCCCATAGGTCTTTCTTGCGTTAAGCTTCTCGGTGTTGAAAAAGCGGAAAAATACGGCTGTATTCTCCGTGTTTCGGGTGCGGATTTGCTTGACGGCACTCCGATTTACGACATAAAACCCTATCTGCCTTATGTTGACTCACACCCCGAAGCAAGCAACGGCTTTGCACTTGATGAAAAAGAAGGCAGTCTGACCGTTGAATTTCCCGAAGAACTTTTAAAAATCATTCCGACCGAAAAACAAGCCGCGCTTATTGCTGTGCTGGCGCAAGACCCAAGACCCGGTTATCAGAATATACCCGAAAGAATTTACGGAATAGAATTCGCAGGATTTGATGTGCGGTTTAAGATTGAAAAAGCTGTTTTAAGTGTTTTTGAAATCAATAAATTATAAAAGCCCGAGGTTCTGAAACCTCGGGTTTAATTTACGGCTGCGGTACAATCGGCACGCTTTCATCAACGTGTTCGATTGTTATAAAATTATTTCTCTTTGCGTATGCCCATTTCATTCCGAATGCCTTGCATGCACCGTCAACGGGAATATAAAGCTGGCTTTCGATTCCTCTGAAAACTTCCGCACCGAGGTCGAGTTCTCCCTTTTCGGTTGCGGCAACCCTGCTGTTTTCGGTAAATGTTACTTCGTGACCGTAAAGCTTAAGCGTCACCTTGCCTTTTTCGCGGATATCCTCGCCGCCGATAAATCTTATCATTGTTGCAAAAGGAATGAACCAGTCTCCGTCCTTGCAGACCGCGGGAGTTGCCATGTTGCAAAGACCGAGGTCAACGCCTTTATAGTAAATTCTCGTTCTTCCCTCTCCGAAAATCGGAGCAACTCTGTAGGGTCTGATTTCGTCTTTGGATTTATCGATTGTAAATTCGTCGATTATTCTGCCGTCGTTAAGCTCGGAAATAATTGAAATTTTATCGCCGTCAACCTCAACAAGAGCAAAAGACGATACTTGTTCTTCATGAGGATAGAAAGATGCGTGCCACACTTTATCGGTAGTTTTTGTTCCCGGCGGATTGAAGTTTGCATTGCCGAGTTCATAATGAACCGTACCCTGCGAGGGTCTGTCGAAAATCTCCTCATTCTTTATGGGAAATGAACGGGAGAAGTTGTGCTCATGACCCGAGAAAACAATATCAAGCATTTCCATGGACTCTCTCATCATGGGATAATCATCGTCATTTGCAAGGTTCGGACCTGCATAATAAACCGGGAAATGCTGAGCACCGAGCTTCCATGTTTTATTGCTTTTTGCAATATCTTCCTTTGCCCATTCGTTCATGAGCTCGGGTTCATTTACACCAAAAACATTAAAATGAGCATTGCCGTAATCAAAAGAATAAATCTCTGTCTGCCAGCCGTCGGGGCCGTTTTTCGGATATGAATATTCAAGCTGTGTGTTGAAAAACTCCGCAGGCTCGGCATAGTATCTGTTCACTTCATTGGGGAAATAATGCTCAAAGCCTCTGTTATCGTGGTTGCCGCAGGTCATCATATAGGGCAGATGCTCAATGATGCCCTTCATGCCCTCGAACATTGCATTCCATTGAATTTCATGCTGACCGCAGTTTGTGTTGTCACCTGCAGTGAGAATAAACTTCACATCGGGATATTTTGCAAGAGTATCTTTGAGGAATTTATTGAGAGTTGAATAATCGGGGTTATAGTGGTCATCGTCCTTCTGATGGTCAGAAATCGCTATAAATCTGAACTTGGTAAGATTTTTCTCTTCGGTATCAAACCAATATTCTTCGCTGCGGTTTTCATTGCTTCCGCAGGTATAATAATATCTTGTTCCCGGTTTGAGGTTTGAGGGAGTCGCCCAGAAAATATTGCTTGTGTTGACATCGCTTTTAAAGGGTTTTACTATTGCATCTGCGCGCTTCTTTTCTCCGTCTTTTTCATAATATTCAACATAACCCTCGGCAACATCTGCCAATGAACGCCATGTTATGGTCATTGATGTTTTTGCATCTCCCGAAATGCTCACCATGATGTGGTCTGGCTTTTCGGTTGCAAATCTGTAATTCGGTGTTCTGTTCATAATTATATCACCTTTATTTTAAATAATCTTGCACCGTGGCTGTTGACCTCGGCTGAAAATTCTCCGTCTGTTACCGCATATCCCTCATGCTTCCACATATCC
>JAZSNQ010000136.1:0-10698 GCA_045536515.1 Acutalibacteraceae bacterium
GTTTCTGTTTTGTTAGCTGAAATTAAGCTCATTTAGAATTCCTCCGTTTCGGCATATTCTGCCGATGATATTTTAACGCAATAGATTATAACAAATAAATTCTGAAATTTCTATATTTATTTATATATATTTATTTTTTCTTATGTTTGGTTAATTTTTACTGATAATTTTGCATTTTTTTGGCTAAAATGACAACAATCAATATACTAAAGCAGGACAAAATTCAAGATAATCACTTGAAATGAGCGAAAACCTTATTCCATCATTCTCTCCGATGAATGCGCCTGCATGAGAATAAGAATGAAGATGTCCGTAATAACAGCGAGTTATGTTTTCTTCAACAAGGACATTGTAAATTTCATCACATTTCTGGGATATGTTAATCGGTGGATAATGCAGAAATACAACAGGTTCAAGGCCCGTTTCTTTTGCTGCAGCGATTGAGGCACGAAGTCTGCCTGCTTCACGGAGAACAACCTTTTTATCAGCATCGCTTTCTGCGTCAAAAAACCAGCCTCTTGTGCCGCATATGGCAAAATCGCCCTCAACATAAGTGTTGTTATGAAGAATATTCAATGTTGACAAAGAATATTTTTCAAAAAATTCATCCGCTTTTTTCTTGGTTGCCCACCAATAATCGTGATTGCCTTTAAGAATTATTTTTCTTCCGGGCAGAGAATCAAGAAATCTGAAATCCTCAAGACCCTGCTCGAGATTCATGCACCAGGAAATATCCCCTGCTATCACAACCGTATCGTTATCGTTTACAAGACGGCGCCAATTTTTTTCAAGACGCTGTTCATAGTCTGTCCAGCCGCCGAAAATATGCATCGACTTTCCCGTAGCAAGCGAAAGATGCGTGTCTCCGATTGCAAAAAGAGCCATAGACATTTCCTTTCATAAAATAATTCCGGTATTATCGCTAATAATATCATTGCGGATATTCTCCGTAAAAACAACGAAAGGAGAAAACTACAATGGATAAGAAAATCAGCGAAATCACTTGTTTTGCAAAGAACTGCGTTTATCACAAGGGTGAAACCGCTTGCACCGCAGGCAGCATCGAAGTAGGCAACTCAACAGCCTGCAAGTGCGGCGAAACACAGTGCTCAACTTTCAAACTCAACGATAACGCCACAAGTACAATGTAATCAGATACCGAGCATATCGAATACTACACCGTCCATGCTGTCCTTTGAGCAGCAGCCGTCAAATCTCACTGCCTTGTCACGGAGATTTGCAAGCTGTTCGGGGCAGCTTTTGCCTGTTACGGATGCAAGACGTTCAACCATTTCAAATTCATCAAGATTATCGTTCTTTCCGTCAACAGCTTCAAGAACGGCCGCGCTAAATTTGAACGGGCTTGCGGTTGAAGCGATAACAGCAGGTGTATCGTCGCCCGTTTCGGCTTTGTAATCATAGAAAACTTTAACTGCAACTGCGGTATGAGTATCGCAAAGATAGTTCTTTTCCTTGAAAATCTTTGCAATTGTTGCTTTTGTTTCATCATCGTCACAGCATCCTGCCGCAAACTGAGCCCTGATTGCGGCAAGAGTATCCGCATCAACCTCATACTTACCGTTTTCGGAAAGCTGCTTCATCCAGTCTGTTACCTTTTCGCTTCCTGCGATTGAATAGAGAAGTCTTTCAAGGTTGCTGGAAATAAGAATATCCATTGAGGGAGAAATCGTTGTGAAGAATTCACGGTTTCTGTTGTAAACACCTGTTGTGAGAAACTCGGTAAGAACGGAATTGCTGTTTGAAGCACAGATAAGCTTCTTCACGGGAAGACCCATTTCTTTTGCATAATAAGCAGCAAGAATATTTCCGAAGTTGCCGGTGGGTACAACAACGTTGATTTCATCGCCTGTTTTGATTTCGCCTTTTGCAAGCAAATCGCAGTAAGCTGAAAAATAATAAACAATCTGAGGACAGAGTCTGCCCCAGTTGATTGAGTTTGCTGATGAAAAAGCCATTGAATTTTCTGCAAGCTTTGCAGAAATTGACTTATCGGTGAAAATTCTCTTGACTCCGCTCTGCGCATCGTCAAAGTTGCCTTCGATTGTGCGAACGCCAACGTTATTACCTTCCTGGGTCCACATCTGAAGCTTCTGCATGGGGCTTACACCGTCACTGGGATAGAAAACAAGAATCTGTGTGTTTTCAACATCCTTGAAGCCTTCAAGTGCAGCCTTGCCCGTGTCACCCGATGTTGCAACAAGAATAACAATTTTTGTGCCGGGTGCAGCTTTACCGCTTGAAACCGTGAGAAGTCTGGGAAGAATCTGGAGAGCCATATCCTTGAATGCGCAGGTGGGACCTTTGAAAAGCTCAAGAATATGTACGCCTTTTTCGATTGTTTCAACGGGTGCAACCTTTTCGCTCGAGAACCCTGTTTCATATGCACCCTTTACGCATGAATCAACTTCAGACTCGGTAAAATCCGTGAGAAACAGAGAAAGTATTGCCTTGGCTCTGCCGATATAATCAAGACCTGCAATTTTTTCAATTTCGCTCATTGACACCTTAGGGAGATTTTCGGGAACAAAAAGACCTCCTTCCGAAGAAATACCCTTGGTGATTGCCTGCGATGCCGTAACCTTGACCGCAGTATCTCTTGTACTAACATAGTTCATTTATCATCATCCTTTTCGGAAAATTAATTCATAATATTATATCATATATTTTTAAAGTTGTAAAATACTTTTGAAGAAATTTCTTGAATTATCATAAAAAATCTTGTCAAGAAAAAGGGGGTCAATACCTTTTTCCGACAAAAATGTTTTCAAAGCAACAACTTTATCCACTCCTGCAAGAGAAGGGTTGATTTCGCATCCGTCAAAATCGGAACCGATGGCAAGCACATTTTCTCCACCCAAATCAAGAATATGCGATATGTGACGGTAAACAGCTTCAAATCCGTCATCGCCGTCATCGCCGAGAAAACTTTTGCAGAAATTAACGCCAATCAACCCGCCGCACTCTATCAGAAGTTTTATCTGCTCATCGTTCAGACTTCTGCGGCAAGAAAAGAATTTATCTTCACTGTCTTTTCTTGTTTTGAGAATCACTTTTTCGCTGTTGGAATGGCTTGCAATTACCCTTGCACCGCTTGAAACTGCATCATAAAATCCTGCACGGTTGAGATGAGAAACATCAGCAGCAATATTCATATCACGCATTGAACGAAGAAGTGCTTTTCCGCATTCTTTCAGACCCGAATCGCTGCCGGACTGACAGCCGTAACCAAGTTCATTTTCAGCGTTCCACGTAAGGGTAATAAGCTTTACACCATATTCTTTTGCAATAAATATTCCATCATTACCTGCAAAAGGCGACCCGCCTTCCGCGGCGATTATCGAAGCACATTTATTGTTTTTTTCGGCTTCAACAATATCCGAAAAGCTTTGACACAGTTGAATTTTATCAAAATTCAGAGTAATTTCTCTTTTGTGATTTTCAACAACTTTTTTAAAATATTCAAGTGCATCTTTCCCACGGAATTCATCGGGTATCCATACAGCAAACACCTGGCACCAGCCGTCAAGCACTTCACCTTTACATAAGTTTATGTGCAAATTATTATCTGCAAGCGGTATTTTTCTGTTATAACACTCTCCCGCCGTGTCGCAATGCAAGTCAAACAGCTTCATCTCATCACCTGAAAAGCATTTTTTATATAGTTTATGCCGCAGAGTTTACAGTTATCATCAAGATAGACCTCACACACATCAAAACCTGTTTCGGCATTGATTTTGGCGGCGGACAAAAAGCTCTTCGCCGACATTTCAAGCCTTTTCTGCTTACCCTCATCAACCGCTTCCATTGGTCTGACGGATGTGTTCCGATTTCTGGTTTTCACTTCCACAAAAGAAATCACACCGTCTTTTTCAGCAATGATATCTATTTCACCGAAGCGGCAGACATAGTTTGAAGAGAGAATATCATAGCCGTTATCACGCAGATAACGTGCGGCAAAAACCTCTCCCCATACACCAACTTTATTCCTTATCATTTCTTTTCACCGAAAAAAGATTTGAGAAAACTCATGCGGTGGCACGGCGATACACCATGCTCGGTCAAACATTCATAATGAAGCTTTGTGCCGTAGCCTTTATGCTTTGCAAACTGATACTGAGGATATTCTTTATCGAGTTCAAGCATAAATCTGTCCCTGCTTACCTTTGCGAGAATTGATGCCGCTGCGATTGACATGCTCTTTGCATCGCCCTTGACAACGGTTTCTCCGTTTATTTCAATCGGAGGCATTCTGTTGCCGTCGATCAGTGCGTAATCGGCAGGTACATCAAGACCTTCAACGGCATTTTTCATTGCAAGATATGTAGCCTGAAGAATATTGATTTCGTCGATAACTTTTTCATCAACGCTTGCAACACTCCAGCTTATTGCCTTTTCTTTGATTACATCAAAAAGGGCTTCTCTCTTCTTTTCCGAGAGCTTTTTTGAATCGTTCAGACCTTCAATTTCGCAGTTTTCGGGAAGAATTACTGCCGCTGCAAAAACGGGACCTGCCAAAGGACCTCTGCCCGCTTCGTCAACACCGCAAACTGCTTTATAACCCAATTTTTTCGCATTTATTTCATACTGATAATCCATATTTATCACCTATTACAAAAAGCTGCACGGCAATCGGAAAGACCGTTTACCGCCGCAGCTTATTTTTATTGAAGAAATTGCTTGTCTATTACTTCATCAATTATATCATAAAGATACTCGAGGCTGAAATCAGGTGTTTTGCTGAGAACGCCGTGTTTGGATGCAAGTTCCTGAGTATATTCAGCGAGAGGAAAAACTCTGAGATTTGAATAACTCTGTCCGTAATGAGTTACGACACCCGAGAACCTGACATTCTCAAAGCTGATATCTCCGGTTGCATTATTTCTTACAATTTCAAAATTAAGAACGCCGCCGAGCATTCTCGGTCCTCTGTTCTGTGCTGAAATAAAGTTGCCGAGCGAATATGCAACAAGAGTTCTGCTGCCGTCTTCATTATCTATATATTCAACAGGCTGAATAACATGGGGATGAGTACCGATAATGACATCCGCACCCCATGAAGCAAGCTTCCGGGCAAGCTGGCGCTGGCTGTCGGTGGGTTCATGAGTGTATTCATTGCCCCAATGTGCGCTTACAACAACAACATCTGCAACCGCCTTCGCATCAATAATTCTCTGCTGAAGACGGGTTTCTTCCGATGCTCTGACAAGGATAACCTCCGAATCATCGGGAAGCGAAAGTCCGTTTGTGGAATCGGTAAACCCGAGATAGGCAATCTTAACGCCGTTGACCTCATGCATGGGAATATCCGAATAATCTTCTCTGTTGAGATATGCACCGCATGTTATTGCATTCTTTTCTTTCCAGAAATTAATCGCAGAAACAAGACCTTTTTCACCGCAATCAATCGAATGATTTGTTGCAATATTGAAAACATCAAAGCCGAGTTCAAGCATTTCTTCACCCACTTCAACGGGAGAATTGAACATCGGATAGGTTGAAACATTATGTTCGGTTGATATAATTGTTTCCTGATTCAGAATTGCAACGTCGGGTTGAGAAATTATATCAGCAAAATTTTCATAAGCATACGAAAAATCATAGCCTTCGCTTGTTCTTGCTGCAGCCTGATTATAAATAGGCTTATGAATAAGATTATCACCCACCGCCACAAAACTTACGGATGAAAAAAGAATCTGCTCCTCTGTTGTGGAGGTGACGGGTGCAGGTAAAGCATCGGCATTGATATCAAGACTGCTGTCCGAATTTCTTGTAAAAAATATAACACCGAGTGCCAGAACATCAAGAGCGATTATCACAGCAAGAAAAATCGCCATTTTCTTTCTCATAACAACACCTCTAATTAAGAGTACATTTTAATCAAGAGTTATTTTTCCGAGTTTACCCGAACGGTATTCATCAAGAAGCATCACGGCAGCTCTTTCTGTATCGGTTTCGCCACCTTTGATGAGCATTCCTCTTTTTGCACCTATGAGTTCAAGAAGCTCATAAGGCTCAAGGTCGTCAAAATCACTTATTTTATATCTGTCAACAAGTCTTTGCGGATAATTTTTCTGCATAACGAGAAGGAGTCTTACCGCTATTTCCTGGCTGTCAAGAATTTCATCCTTAACGGAACCGATAAATGCGAGCTTGAATCCTACTTCGGGGTCTTCAAATTTGGGCCACAATACACCGGGAGTATCGAGAAGCTCAATTCCCGAACCGATAGCAAACCACTGGTTGCTTCTTGTCACGCCGGGTTTATCCGCAACCTTTGCACGGTTTTTGCCCGCCATTCTGTTGATGAATGAGGATTTTCCCGTGTTCGGAATACCTACAACCATAACGCGCAAGGATTTTCCCGCCATACCCTTTTCGGTATTCGCCTTGATTTTTTCTTTGAGAACTTCTCTCACGGCAGGCTGAAATTTATCGAGTCCTTTCCCGCTTCTGCAATCAACGGGCAAAGCGGTTATTCCCTTTGCCGCAAGCTCTTTTATTTTTTTTGCTGTTGCATTGTCATCGGCAAGATCGCATTTATTGAGCAAAACTATTCTCGGTTTTGAGCCGACAATCTCGTCAATTTCGGGATTTCTGCTGCTTTCGGGAATTCTTGCATCAACTATTTCACAAACAGCATCCACAAGAGGTAAACTTTCTTTTATAAGTCTCCGGGTTTTCGCCATATGACCCGGAAACCACTGAACCGTCATATTTTCATTCATATTTTCAACCTATCTTAAACCGTCCGAAAGGTGCAATTCTGAAAAGCGCCTCTCCGAGTATATATTCTTCTCTGATAAAGCCGACTCTGTCATCACGGCTGTCGGTGGATGCATTTCTGTTGTCACCCATAACAAAAACATGACCTTCAGGAACGGTTACCGGTTTGTCAAAGCTCTCTCTGTCATGAGTTTTTTCGTTGATATAGGGTTCATCAAGTGCAGTACCGTCAACATAAACAATGCCGTTGTCAAAGTCAATATCAACCGTCTGTCCTTCCGTTGCGATAACTCTTTTAACAAGAACATCGGGTATATAAGGCGATTTTGACGGCTGACAGGTTACAACTATATCTCCGTATTCGGGTTCACCGTAGGAAGCGGTAAGAATAATTCTGTCATTATCGTCAAGAGTGGGATACATGGAAGTACCCACAACTCCGACAGTTCTGAATAAAAACATAAAAACAACCGCAACCGCAACTATCGCTACCGAAAAAATCGAAATAATATCAAACAATAACGGAGTCAATCCTTTTTCGTTTGTATTTTCAGACATCAGAAACACCTCTTTCAATCATATATATTCCAGTCTGATGACGGGAAAAGTCTTATCAGTGCCTTGCCGAGAATATAGTTTTCATCAATAAGACCGATTTTGCTTGAACGGCTGTCAAGCGAAACATTACGGTTATCGCCCATAACAAAGACCTTGCCTTCGTCAACGGTTATCGGAAATTCGACATCGTAGCTTACTCTTGTTGGTTCTAAAATATAAGGTTCATAAATCTCTCTGCCGTTGATATAAACCTTATTTTTTTCAAAATCAATATCAACGGTATCGCCGCCAAGGGCAATAACACGCTTGATTATGGGAACATTTCTTTCCCACGGTTGAGTGACAACAACTATATCTCCGCGCTCAACTTCGGTTGTTATGCCCGAAATTGCAACCCAGTCTTCATCGTTAAGGGTGGGAACCATCGAATCGCCGTCAACTCCGAGAATACGGAAAAAGCAGGCAAAGACTATAAAAGTTACGATTATCGCACCCTTGAAGGAGTCTACCAAATCATAAAAAAGCGAAAGCACACCCGATGTTCTGACATCATCCAAAATCTCGGGCGGATTGAATTCAATCCAGAATTCTTCAATTCTGCGCACGGTATTCCTCCTTTCACAATAACATTATCAGTAATAATGTAATTAATTTCATGAAATAACAATAAAGGTGTAACAACCAAAATTGTTACACCCTCATGCTCATTATCTGATCTGTTCCTTAACCTTAGCAGCCTTACCAACTCTGTCTCTGAGGTAATAGAGCTTGCTTCTGCGTACGCGGCCGTGTCTTACAACCTCAACCTTTGCAACGTTGGGTGAGTGAACGGGGAATACCCTTTCAACACCTACACCGTATGAAAGGCGGCGAACTGTGAAGGTTTCTGAAATACCTGAACCCTTGCGAGCGATGATTGTGCCTTCAAAAACCTGAATTCTTTCTTTTTCACCTTCACGAATCTTAACATGAACCTTAACGGTATCACCGATTTCGATTACGGGAACTTCGGACTTGAGCGAGTCCTGTGCGATAAGCTTGAGTGCATCCATTGTTATTTTCCTCCGATTTTTTTCAGGTGTTCATAACTGTTTACACAGAAAGAGGAACATCCGCTTTAATGTTATTGGCATTAAACCCCGTCTTTGAGAGCCGAAGCCGCAACTGACGGCACAAATGCGAGTAATATAATATCATATGTTTTAAAAGAATGCAAGCATTTTTTTTGTTAAATCCGCAAGATTTTTTGATTTTTAACATTTTGACGGGTTTTTACAGTTTTATATCCCCCGTATTATTCAAATATACTTAAATCTTCCCTTAAAAGCCCCGTTCTGACTATCTCTGTTTTCTCGGGCTCAGCCGAAAACTCATTATAAAGAGCACTCATAAGAAGCTCTGCATTGAGGTTTACGGAATTACCTGCCGCAAGAACGGTTTTGATGCGGACAAGATTTTCTTCCTACTTTATTTCAAAAGAACGGATAAGCTCGCAGAGATTAACGGTTTTTATACCCCTCTTGCTTCTTTTTTCGGCATTGAGAACACCGCCTTCGATAATGCAAGCTGCGCCTGCCGCAAAGCCTTCCGCTTCGCCTTCCGAAGCAAAAAGAACATCAATTTCATATTCGCCTGCGGCAATCTCGTTGGGTTTGCAGACAGGTTTGGCAACATCGACAATTTCTGTTCCCTCGGGCATAACGGCATTGAGTCGATTTTTGATTTCCTTGAAAGAAAGTTCTTCTTCAATTCTTATATCAAGAGGCTCGCGCATACCCGACTGACCGAGAGGCAGAGGCATGAGAAATGTCATATAAGGATGAGGATTGAAACCCTCGGTATACCAAAGAGGAATATCGGCACGGCGCACGGCTCTGGTCATGCAACGGTTCATATCAAGATGAGAGATATAAACAGCAAGTCCGTCTTTTTTAAACCACAGTCTTACCGATTTCATCGCACGCACCTCCGTTAAGCTTATTTGCACCGCAGCCCGCACATTTTTCGCGGCAGCAAGCGGTTGTTACACCCTCATGAGCTTTTTTGTTTTCACTGATAAGGAATTTCTTTGTTACACCGTAATCCATATGCTCCCAAGGGAGAATTTCATCATAATCGCGGCGTCTTGCGGTGTAGAAGAACGGGTCGATTCCGTTTTCCGCAAAGCTTTCTTCCCATGCATCCTTTTTAAAATGCTCCGACCATCCGTCGAGTCTGCAACCCTTGCGCCATGCGGTTTCGATAACATCGGCAAGACGTCTGTCACCTCTTGCGAAAACACCTTCAAGGAAGCTTGTCCAGGGCACATGCCTTGAAACATTGACTTTTCTTGTTGTAACACAATTAATAAGGAAATCCTGCTTTTCGATAAGGGTATCGGGCTTATCCTGAGGTTCCCACTGGAAGGGAGTAAAGGGCTTGGGAACAAGAGAAGCAAGGCTGATGCTTACACTTACGCTCTTGCCCTTGGGTTTATCGGGATTCTTATAGAATTCATCAACAACCGCCTGTGCAAGATTTGCAATACCCCTGATATCTTCTTCGGTTTCTGTGGGCAAACCAATCATAAAGTAGAGTTTTACGGCTGTCCAACCGCCCGAAAACGCCTGTGCCGCAGTACGCAAAACTTCTTCTTCGGTAATGTTTTTATTGATAACGTCACGCAGACGCTGTGTACCTGCTTCGGGCGCAAAGGTAAGTCCGCTTCTTCTGACGGCGTTGAGCTTTTCCATAAGCTCCTTCGGGAAATTATCTGCGCGCAGCGACGGAAGAGCAATATTGATTTTTTCGTCAATCGTCCACGGCAGCATATTCTTTATGAGAGTTTCAAGACCTCTGTAGTCACTCGTGCTGAGTGAGCAAAGAGAAATTTCGTCATAACCCGTGCTGTCGCAGATCGCCTTGCACTGCGCTTCAACAACCTCGGGAGATTTGCTTCTGAGAGGTCTGTTGAGGAATCCTGCCTGGCAGAAACGGCAGCCTCTTATGCATCCGCGGAAAATTTCAACCGTTGTTCTGTCGTGAACAACCTCAAGAAACGGAACAACAAATTCCGAAGGCGAAAACATTTCGTCAAGATTTGCAACGTTTCTTTTAACAACCTTTTCGGGTGCACCGTTTGTGGGAGATACGGACTTAACGGTATTATCTTCATTATATTCAACCTCATAAAGTGAGGGAACATAAACACCTTTTATCTGTGCGGCAGCAACAAGAAATTCAAAGTCGGAGGCCAAGCGGTCTTAGGAAGACAATACAGCTTTGCAACTCCTTGGCTCACAGAACGACATGGCTACGATCCGACTTGACTTAACGGTATTATCTTCATTATATTCAACCTCATAAAGTGAGGGAACATAAACACCTTTTATCTGTGCGGCAGCAACAAGAAATTCA